>CAZYTV010000025.1:0-28181 GCA_964650455.1 uncultured Chitinophaga sp.
ATCCGGAAGATGTCGAACTGGCCCTGTCTGCTTTTGAAACAGAACGCAACGACGCGACAACCGTTGAATTTATTTCCATCCGGGTGAGGCAGAAAAGCGGTAACTGGCTCTGGTGTATTGTGCGGGGGCATAACCTGCTCAAAAACCCGCATGTAAAAGGAATGGTTATTCATTTTTACAATGATACTTTCCGGAAAAAAACCGAAAAGGCACTACTGGAGAGCGAGGCACGCTTCCGGTACCAGGCGACAATCCTGAATAATGTTACTGATGTGATAGTCACCACAGACCAGGCCCGGGTGGTTACTTCCTGGAACCATGTGATCGAAAAACTAACGGGGATAACCGCAGCCGAAGCCGTTGGAAAAGCTTACCGGATTGTGGTGAAAACCGATTATTCACCGTATACCAGTGAGCAGGTGCTGGAGATTGTGGAGCGTGAAGGAATATGGAAAGGGGAGGCTTCATTTATTGGCATTGACGGTCAGCGGAAAATCCTCCTCCATACCATATCGATGCTGTATGATGAGAAAGGAAATAAGCTCGGTTTACTGGGGGTGGGAAAAGATATCACTGAACGTAAACTGGCACAGGCCCGCTTGCAGGAAAGTGAATTATTTTACCGGAATATGATCACCCACTCCCTGGATGGCATTGTATTGACTGACAAAACAGGGGATATCAGGTATTGCAGTCCTTCTATTGAAAAGATTTCCGGCTATGAAACTGCCCAATTGCTGGGCAGGAAAGTATTTGATTTTGTGCATCCTGCTGATATCAAATTTGCTGTTGAAGCTTTTGACCTGGAAATGCGCAACGAATCTCAGGTGAACTATATGTCGCTCCGGCTGCGCCATGCCAGTGGTGAATGGGTATGGTGTACCGTGCGTGGACATAACCTGATGGATAATCCGGTCTTCAATGCGATGGTTATCTATTTTACCAATGACTCAAAACGGAAAGCCATCGAAGATAAACTGCGGGATAGCGAACGCCGCTTCCGCAGCCTGCTGGAGAATGTGCAGATGGGAGTGACGATGAGGGATCCTGCGGGCAAACTGATCATGGCCAATAAAGCGGCCGAAGAAATGCTTGGCATCAGCAAGGAATTACTGAATTTTCCCTTTGATAAAACAGAAGAATGGAATTTGATCTATGAAGACGGGAGCCCTATGCCCCTGGAAGATCACCCGGTGCCGCTTTCAATACGTACCAGTGCCCCGGTACGGGGAGTGGTCATGGGGGTGTTCCGGAAAAAACATAATGACCGTGTATGGATCATGGTAAATGCCGAACCCATCCTGAACAGTGAAGGCCAGCTGATCTATGTTATCTGTTCTTTTATGGATATCACGGAACAGAAAAGAATGGCCCAGTTGCTGATTGACCAGGAAATACAAAAGCAGAAACAGGTTACCCAGGCCACGATAGATGCACAGGAAAAAGAAAGGACCGAAATCGGAAAAGAACTGCACGATAATATCAACCAGCACCTCAATACCACCCGGCTTTACCTGGAAGTGGCTAAGGAAAAAGCAAACGGGGAAGTGCTCCGGATGATCGATCTGGCGCATAAAAATATGGCCGGCATCATCAATGAAATCAGGCAGCTTTCACAGTCCCTGGTTCCACCTACCCTGGGTGACCTTGGCCTGGCTGAATCTATCCAGGATCTATGTGACAGTCTCCGCCGGTCCCATAAATTCAAGATCAAATTTATCCGCTCCCATTTTGAGGAGGATGTGATACCGGAAAACCTGAAACTCAGTCTTTTCCGGATTATTCAGGAAAAAATCAGCAATATTATCCGGCATTCCGGTGCCACCCAGATATCCATCAAACTGCAGACTGATGCGGAATCTATCTTCCTCACTATTACCGACAACGGAAAAGGGTTTGATACACAAACGGCCAGGGAAGGACTCGGATTAAGCAATATCCGGACCCGGGTGGCCCTTTTTAACGGGAAATTGGAGTTGAAGACGGCTCCCGGCGAGGGGTGTATCCTGTATGTTACCATTCCGTATCACCGGGAAACGGAAGCAGATTAATTGACCCGAAACGCCTACCTTTGCGCCTTCCATGAGCGACCCGATTAAACACGAATGCGGACTCGCATTCATACGGTTAAGAAAGCCTTTTTCATATTACCATCAAAAGTACAATACCGTACTCTGGGGGCTTAATAAGTTGTACCTGCTTATGGAAAAGCAGCACAACCGCGGACAGGATGGCGCCGGAATAGCTACCGTAAAACTGGATGTAGAGCCGGGTTACCCGTTTATGAACCGTCTTCGCAGTAATGCACCCCAGGCAATCGCCGATATTTTCCAGCAGATTGGTAAGGAAATCGAGGAACTTGAAAAATATCACCCCGATATTAAAAGTCATCCCGGGCTGATGAAAGGGCATGTGGCTTTCCTGGGTGAACTCCTGCTGGGCCATCTCCGTTATGGTACCCAGGGGAAAAACAAACTGGAGTACTGCCATCCTTTTATCAACCGCGATACGATTCCTGCACGAAACCTGGCCCTGGCAGGTAATTTTAATATAGTCAATTCTGATGAGCTCTTTACCCTGATCGGTAAAGAACCGCATCCGAATGTACGCTTCAGCGACCTGGCCGCTATGATCGAACTGATGCATACTTTTCTCTGCAAGGAAGATGAAACTTCCCCGGAGAAAATGGATATTAAGAAAGTGCTGCAAAAGACCCTGCCCTATCTCGATGGTGGTTTTCATGTAGGCGGGGTGACCGGTAACGGCATTGGCTTTGTATTCCGGGATGCGCATGGTATCCGTCCTTCCTATTATTATATTAATGATGAAGTGGTGGTGGCCGCCTCTGAAAGAGCTGCTATCCGTACCACTTTTAATGTAGGGGAGAATGAAGTGCAGGAGCTGAAACCCGGACAGGCCCTGATAGTGAGTGAAACCGGCGAAATTGAAATTGCGCAGATCCTGGAGCCAAAGGAACGCAAGGCCTGCAGTTTCGAACGCATTTATTTTTCCAGGGGCAGTGATGAGAAAATTTACAAGGAACGAAAAACACTGGGGTATAACCTGAGTGAACCCGTTCTGCATGCGATTGAACATGACCTGAAGAATACCATTTTCTCTTTTATACCGAATACCGCTGAGACCGCTTTCTACGGCATGCTGAAGGGGATGGAAAATTATCTGAATAAAGTAAAGCTGGAAAGAATCCTCAGTTGGGGCAAAGACTATGACGATGAGAAGCTGGCTGAAATGATCAACCGCCGTATCCGGGTGGAGAAGATCGCGATCAAGGATGTGAAAATGCGCACCTTTATTACCGAGGATGTCAGCCGTAATGAAATGGTGCAGCACGTGTATGATATTACTTATGGAACCGTACGCCCCGGCCTGGACACCCTGGTCGTGATCGATGATTCGATTGTACGGGGCACCACGCTGAAAGAAAGTATTATCCGTATGCTGGGCCGGTTGCAGCCCAAAGGGATTGTGGTGGTTTCCTCTTCCCCGCAGATCCGCTACCCCGACTGCTACGGTATTGATATGAGTAAAATGGGTGATTTCATCGCGTTCAATGCAGCGGTGGAATTGCTGAAGGAAAGAAATAAAACAAGTGTGCTTACAGACCTGCTGGAGAAATGCAAGGAGCTGGAGCGCAACAATCAGTTAGAAAGCGAGAATGTGGTGAAACAGATGTACAAGCAGTTCACGGCGGAAGAGATCTCTGCCAAGATCGCAAAACTGATCACCCCTCCTGAACTGAGTATACCGGTAAAAGTGATCTTCCAGACCATTGAGGACCTGCATAAGGCCTGTCCGGGTAACCTGGGCGACTGGTACTTTACTGGAAACTACCCCACGCCTGGTGGTAATAAAGTAGTGAACAAGGCCTTCATGAACTATATGGAAGGCAAGAATGTAAGAGGGTACTAAGTCATCCATCCAATTGTTAAAACAGATTTAATATGAAAACCCTGATCCTGGTCCGTCATGCCAAAAGTGACTGGAGCGGAGATGGTCTTCCTGATTTTGACCGCCCGCTGAATGAAAGAGGGAAGAGGGATGCACCGGTGATGGCGGCCCGTTTACTGGATAAAAAAATTCCGGTGGATTTGTTTATGGCCAGCCCGGCGAAGCGGGCGGCAAAGACTGCCCGTTATTTTGCAGAAGCTTATGGGAAATCAAAAGCGGATATTCTGTTCAGAGATGAACTTTACCTGCCCGCCACTGACATTTTTTATAAAGTCATAGAACATACAAGTGACCAGTTTTCACATATCGCTGTAATCTCCCACAATAATGGCATCACAGATTTTGCCAATGAACTGACGGATACCCGGATCGATAATATCCCTACCTGTGGCATTTTCGCGGTGAACATACATTGTGATAACTGGAAAGATTTCCGGGGCGCTAAAAAGGAATTCTGGTTTTTCGATTCACCTAAATCAGTCCAGGACTGATTACTCTTCTACGATAGGCGGCGCTTTACGGCTCACCATGTAAACCCCGGCGAAGATCAGTACACCCGCAAGTATTTTTTCAACAGTAAATGTTTCATGCAGAAAGATGGCGGCAATAATAGCAGCGAATACCGGTTGCGTATAAATATAGGAACCGGTAATGCCCGCTCCCAGGTGTTTAATACCGAATATATTAAACGAATAAGCCAGGAAAGTACCGCAGAACACCACCATACCGAGAGATGTATAATGCGTCCAGTCAAACTGCGGCCAGTCAGTATGAACAAATTCACTCCAGCCAAAGGGCAATATCATAAAGAAACCGAATGTAAAAACCCAGCGGATCACCTGCAAGGGCGGGTATTCCTGCATTAAAGGTTTTACCAGGATGAAATAGATGGTATAAGCCATGGCATTGACTACAATAAACAGGTCGCCGGTTAAACTGGCAGAACCATTTTTCTCTTTTGTGGTAATAAGCAATACGGTACCGCCGATACCCAGCGACAGACCCAGTGCTTTCTGCCAGGTCATTTTCTCTTTTAATATCCAGAAGGCAAATACCGTGATCAGTAAGGGGGTGCAGAGCATCAGCAGGGCGGCGTGAATGGTGGAAGTGAGTGTCAGGCCTTTTACAAAAAGCATCTGGTTGATGGCCACACCGGTGAGACCGCAGAGCAGGAAGCGCGGAATATCTTTCCGCCGGATTGCCGCGGGTGTTTTCCCGAAGGCCCAGACTGTCCAGAACAACAGGAGACTGATGCCTACCCTGAAAATATTTAATCCGTAAGGCCCTACCAGTGCAGGAGAAATGTGTTTCACCAGGCTCAGGTTGAGCGCAAAGAAAAGATTGGTGAACAATACAGCGATATGGGCCTTTGTGGTGATTTTCAACCGGACAAAGATAACTTTAAACTTCAGCGGAGCGATGCCAGTAAGTGACTGACCGCCGGGCTCAGTTCATTTTTTTCGGATTGCGGAAAAGCCTGATACGTGAAACGCGCTGATTCTTTTAAGGCATTGGCCATTGAGAATGTATGCTGATCAGCAGGGCAGGCTGTTTTTTGCTCCCCGTGTAATGCGGCGAGGTATTCCTGTTCAGTTTGCCCGGGTGTGGGCACCAGGATACTTTTCTTTTCCAGTGCAGCCAGGTCCATCAGGGTACTGTAACCACTGCGGCAGATCACAACAGATGCTTTATGCAATTCTTTGTTGAGCGCTGATGCCGGCAGGTGATTATAAATACGGATCATATTGGTCGAGGGTATCATGGACGTACTTCCCGGTAATCCTCGTACGAGGGTGGCACTCCCGTTATAATGCACCAGTTCGGTAATCAGTTTTTCCTCAAGGATCGTTCGTTGCGGTTCAGGTCCGGAAAGCAACAGCAGTAAGTGACCGGTTTCTTCGTTTATGGGTAACTTCCCAAATCGTGACAGGGGGCCGATATAAGTTAAAGGTACAGCAGGTTTGATGGCAGGATGCGAGAGTTCACCGGCCAGTCCCGGGCCAGTTGCGTGATCAGGAATCCAGCAACCGCTGAAACGCCGGATATAGTGATAGTTGATTTGCTGCAGCCATCGTTCCACTCTTTTTCCCAGGGGCAGTTTTATAAGCAACTGGTGTGTGATAAAGAGGCAAGGGATTTTTTGATGATATAATCCATAGCGGTTATCGCTGAGTACCGCATCGATCTGGTGTGTGCTCACTGTTTTTTTCAGCCAGCGTTGTTCTTTATTGATGGTACTCAATATGCGTGGCACCTGTAGCAGCATTTTCAGGGCCAACCCGGTTTTTGTTTTTGCATACTGTACGCGGTAACCCGGCAGGTTCAGCAAAGGCAGTTCCGGAAAAGCTTCATTCAGCAGTGCAGCCTGGGCTCCTTCTCCCGCCAGCCAGACATCGGCCCCCTGTGCCTGCAGTTCCCGGATCAGGGGGAAACAGCGGGTAGCATGACCCAGTCCCCAGTCAAGGGGAGCCACCAGGATACGGGGTTTTCCTTGTTTTTCAGGGAATCCGGCATGATCCGGCTTAATATTTGGTGAAAATCGGGTCAGAAGGATACTATTTTGTTCGTAAAATAGTTTTAATTTAGAACATTAAGTGTATGAAACAAATCAACAAAATCGCTTTAGCCCTGTTATTCATTATTATCCTGGCTTCCTGCAACCGTAATTATTATTCCGGTACAGGTAAGGGTGGGAAGGGTTGTGGCTGTCCCAGTCACAAAGGAATGACCGGATACTAAATCACCTCTTTTGGAATGAAGCCTTTCAGCAGAAACATTTTATTGTTTTCAAAAGAAGAATTCATGAGCGAACAAGCGATTGAAAAGGAAGTCTCATACCTCAACGGCATCCTGACTATTGCCGACACCCCCGAAGCATTTTGTAAGGTCAACGAACTGGTTGACCGCAATTCCATTACTTCCAATCCCCGTAAGATTCTGAAAGAGGCCAGTCATTTCAGGTTGAGGGAGTTCAGGTTTCTGATCAATAAAAACTAAGATCATCTGGTTTGTTGAACACTGGTAATTGAACATTGAATATTGAGCATTGGATTACTAAGTAAATTAAATGTTCAATAATCAACGCTCAATACTCAATTTTCATTGCAGGCCGCTCAATGCCTCCCTCAGCTTACCGATCATTTCCCCGATTTCTTCTTTTTTGCAGGTGCCCACACTCAGCCGGTACCAGGGTGAATTTTTTGATGCGCCAAAGGCATAGAAAGGTACCACAGCCAAGCCGGCCTTATTGAGTAGGTAAGCCGTAACATCGGCTTGTGTGGACAGGATCGTTCCATCTGCTGTTTTATTGCCAACGAGATCCAGTTTGATCGTCAGGTAAATAGCCGCTTCGGGTGCAATGGCTTCCACCGAAAATCCTTCGGCTTTCAGTGCAGTAAATCCTTCGTAGATACGCTGCAGTCTTTCTTCAATCTCTGATTTAAAATGAACCAGGTATTTTTTAATCGCCTCCCGGTTACCCAGGTAGTGGGCAACGGCTTTTTGTTCAGCCATCGGTGCCCAGGCACCAATATGTGTAAGGATGGCTTTCATTTTATTGATCACCGTGGCGGGTCCTAAACCCCAGCCTACCCGTACACCGGTGGCAGCAAATACTTTACTGATCGCGTCAATAAAAATGGTGTACTCTTTCATTTCCGGTCGCAGGGACACGGGGTTATAGTGCTGTATGGCTCCAAACGTCAGGTGCCAGTACATCTGATCAAACATGACATATAGTTTCTTCTGTCCTTCACTCCTGCTTTTATTTTCTTCGATCACCAGGTCGCAGATGGCTTCCAGTTCTTCTTTACGGAAAGTGGTTCCGGTTGGGTTTTGCGGGGAGCAGAGGGAGAGCAGTACCGCATCTTTGACATGCGGGCGGATCGCATCAGCAGCAGGCATGAAATTCGTTTCGGCGCCGGCTTCAATTACCACATGTTCACCGCTGACAAAATGGGTATAGTGATTATTATTCCAGGAAGGCACCGCATAAATAATTTTATCACCCGCATCACAGATAGCACGGAATACGGTATAGATCAGCGGCCTTCCACCGGAAGCAACCAGTATTTCATTGGTGTTATAATCAAGACCTTCTTCATCCTTTATAAAACTATGCACCGCCTCACGCAGGTCCAGGTTGCCTTCTGCTGCAGGATAATTCGTGAAATGCCTGCGGTAGGCTTCCACGATCGCATCTTCCAGTTCTTTGGGAATCGGGAATATAGAAGGATCAAAATCACCAATGGTGAAATTATATATCCGTTCTCCCTGCCGTATTTTTTCCCGGATTTCGCCTCCGAGTTTTACGATTTCCGAGCCGATCAGTGTTTCAGACAGGTGAGAGAGTTTCATACTGGTTATTTGTGCGGCAAAGGTATTGAAAAAGCTTCTTTTGGTGAGGTAAATGAAAATTGAACATTGAATATTGAACATTTTGTTTACTAAGTAATCCAATGCTCAATATTCAATGCTCAACTCTCAATTTTCAGTAAGCTACTCCACCATCATTATCACCCTCGTCTGCCAATTGGCCGTATCCTTTACCACCGCCGGATCGTTAAGGTACTGTTCGATCACCGGCGCTTTTTCTTTTAAGTTATGGGAAGCGATATACTGTCGCAGGATCGTCCAGGCCGCAGGGGTTTTCTCATAAGCGCCGAAATGATCGGTGTAAATGGCTTTGCCAGCTTTAATTGTTTCCATCCGGATGATGGGGCTTCCCAGTTCTTTACCTGCCGGCAAGGGAATGGCCGCAGCCATATCAGTGAGTTGATGTTGATTGTCCCAGGTAAAATATAAACCAGTGGGCATACCCGGCGTTATTTTTTGCCGTTGCGCTTCTGCATAAAGAATAGATATATGACTGGCATAAAAGCCGGGGATATCATTCCATTTGATCGTCTGGCGGATCAGGGCATACCTGGTTTCCGGGAAATCCATTTCTTTTACTTCATAGGCAGCAGACTGACCGGCAGGTACCGTCACTTTTTCCACCCTTGCTTTCAATGCAGACAATCCTTTCTCAAAATCAGGTCCCAGGTTTTTTTCGATATCGGAGAAAAAATTAAAAATATTCCAGGGCCGGGGTGTTTCACTTTCAAAATGCCAGTTGACGGTGGTGAGGCCATTCAGTTCGGAAAGACTGAAGGATGACAATGCATGTCCCTCTTTAGGTTTAATAAAATGAATTTTTTGACTCACGCTTTTTCCTGGCTCCAGTGCACTGATTTCCATTCTGCCTTCGCCGGAAATTTTGGGATCACCGGTCCAGTGGCTGGCAGCACCGATGCTGCCGTCTGTTCCCGTAAAGGTCAGCTTAACCGTTGAATCAAGCTGGTTCCAGGCCGACCATTGGTTGAAGTTCTCCAGTCTGGCCACCTGTTCAAACACAACGGCGGCTGGTGCCTGGATGCTGATACTTTTGTCCAGTGATTGTTTGACCGGTACTAACCAGGAAAAAACAACGGTTACCACGATTAATGCAAGTATAAAAAAAATGAAAAGGCGCAGGTATTTCATAATGTTTGGTATCAGAATCCTTTCAATGGTTTTTTCTCTTCGGCTGTTTCCGGTTTCAGCGTTACGCGAATATAGCGTTGCAGGTTGATATATTTTTTAGCCACATCCTGCAGCATTTTCCCGGTCAGGTTATCAATTTGCTGTTGCTTCTTCAGCAGGTCAGCCGGTTTGCTGCCATAGAAATAGGCTTCAAATAAACCGGAAGACCAGAAACTGTTTTGTTTCATATCCACTTCCAGCTTCCGCTTTTGCTGCTCTTTGATTTTCTCCAGGTCTTCCTTACTTACGCCGGACAACATGATCTTCTTCAACTCATCCAGTGCAGCCCTGGTTAGTGTATCCGCATTTTCGGGTGCACAGGGGAAACTGATACTGAAACTGACGTTGCCGTATGGTATCCGGTTCATAGAGCCACTGGCACTTACTCCATAAACCCCGCTTTTTTCCTCGCGTAGTTGTTCTACCAGTTTAATATCCATCAGTTCGCCAAGACTACGCAGGGCATAGGCTTCATTCCCATTGTAGACCGCCGGAGTGGTGAATACAATGTTCACGGTGCTTTTTGGCTCAGTGCCTTTCTTCACCAGTTTTTCCACTTTACCCTGGGGCGGACGGATACCGAGGTCACGGAAATTTTCTTTTTTCGGATTGCCGGGCAGACTGCCGATATATTTCTCCAGCAATGGACGAATGGTTTCTTCATTAAATGAGCCGGTAAAAAGGAAGGTGAAATCACCGGCATTGGCGAAACGTTCCTTATAGATCTGCATACTCCGGTCCAGGCTGATCTTGTCAAAATCTTCAGGCACCGGAATTTTTCCGCCACGCGGGTGGTTATTGGTCAGTATTTTTTGTACTTCACCACTGAAAAATATCTCAGGACTGGAAGCCACGTTGGCATATAGTTGTTTTTGCCTGGTTTTAAAGGATTCAAAAGCCGTGATATCTTTTTTCGGCGCGGTAAAATAGAGATAGACCAGTTGCAGCAGTGTTTCTGTTTCTTTTGGTATGGTACTGCCGGCCAGACCTTCACTTAATCCGCCGATACTGGGCGATACCGATGTGTTTTTTCCTTTCAGCATATTGCCAAGGTCAATGGCGGAAAAAGCACCCACGCCGCTTTGATTGACAATCGATGCTGCATGGATGGCGGAATAATAATCCGCATCTTTTACGAGTGAATGACCGCCTTTGCTGAAAGCCCTGAAGAGGATTTCGTCATTCTTAAAATTGGTGGGTTTAAGAACCACGGTGGCTCCATTTGATAATACCAGCAGGCTGGTGCCCAATTCCTCATCTGTTTTGGTGCTGATGATTTTTCCGCCTTTGAGTTTGCCCGCATCCAGCAGGTTTTTCGCCAGTACTTTTTCTTTATACGGACTGATGGCCGCTGTTTCCACCTTTGCCAGTACTGCTTTTATTTCTTCTGTTGATGGAATTTTAATGCCTTCTTTATCGGGGGCATTTAAAGTCACGACCATATTATCATTACTGATCCATTGGCCGGCGAGCTGGTTTACATCCGGGAGTGTAACAGACGCGAGGTATTGTTTTACAAAATCATATTCCCATTCAATACCGGGAATGGGTTCTTCGGTCAGAAAATTGCGGACATATTCATCCACATAATTATAGGACTCCTGTTTTTCCCGTTCATTGAATACCCGGTCATAATAACTCAGCACCTGTTTTTTCTGCAGGTCAAATTCAGAGGGGGTAAATCCATAGAGGAGGATTCTTCGGTTCTCTTCGGCCAGTGCATACAGGGAGCGGCTCATGCCGGTATCGCTGGTATTGGCAAAAAGCTGGTAGGCATTTTTTGTCCGCGGATAGCTTTCGCCATAATAGGAACCGGCTCCGACAAATGGCGGATTAGCCTGTAGGGTCAGTTCGCGGAAACGGTTATTCAGCATACCTGTGAATAGTGCCCCATTCATATACCGCACATAATCACCCACCGTGATCTCCGGTTGCAGCTCTTTTTTATACAGGATTTCTACTGAGGGGAAAGCCGTTTCTTTATCCTTGGCGACTACAGTCAGTAATTCAGTGTGATCCGGAACCGGGAAAATCTCCCTTTTGCGTGCTGTGGCCGATGCCGGGATATCGCCGAAAATCTCGCGGATCTTTTGTTCCATATCGTTTACATCCACATCGCCTACCACCACGATGGCCTGCAGGTCGGGGCGATACCAGTCGGTATAAAACCGTTTCAATGCCGCATGCGTGAAATGCTGCAGGGTTTCGAGTTTACCGATCGGCAGCCGTTCGGCATACTTTGATCCCTGGTACTGAACCGGCAGGGTTTGTTTTAGCATGCGTTCATCAGCTCCCCGGCTCAGGCGCCATTCTTCAATGACCACGCCTCTTTCTTTTTCAATTTCCGTTGAATCGAGCAGCGCATGATGGGCCCAGTCTTCGAGTATCTGCAATCCTTTATCCACCAGTCCGGGCTTGTCGGTGGGCACCGGAAGCATATAAACGGTTTCATCAAAACTGGTATAAGCATTCAGATCGGCCCCGAATTCCACTCCAATACTTTGCAGGTAACTCACCAGTTCGTTTTTAGGGAAGCGTTTGGTGCCATTAAAATTCATGTGTTCCATAAAGTGCGCCAGTCCTAACTGATCATCATCTTCCAGTACGGAGCCCGTATTTACCACGAGCCGGAGTTCCACTCTTTTTTCCGGCTTTACATTGTGGCGTATATAATAGGTCATGCCATTGGCCAGTTTACCAATCTTTACCTTGGGATCAACAGGCATGGGTTGTTGCGGATTGATCTGTGCAAAGAGTGTGCTGCTGAATAAAACCAGGATAAAGCCGGTAAGGAGGCGGGGAAAGGAATGCATACAAGGAACATTTAATAAGTAAATTTATTACTTAGCGGGCTTTTTAAAATAAAAATCCCGGCAACCACTTGCCGGGATCATTACTTATTAGTTTATTTTATTATTGATTTGATTGCTCCTTATAATTTTTTTCTGCTTCCTTAGCTTTCTGAAAATCAAGGATTACCCCATTGATGCAGTAACGAAGACCGGTGGGAGGCGGGCCGTCGTCAAACACATGTCCCAGGTGAGCTTTGCAGCGGCCGCACTGAACTTCAGTCCTTTCCATGCCATGGGTATTGTCGGGAGTATAAATAATACTGCCCTTGCTGATAGGTTCATAAAAACTGGGCCATCCGCAACCGCTTTCAAATTTCGTATCGCTTTTAAACAGGGCATTGCCACAGGCCACACAGTAATAAGTACCTTTTTCTTTAAAACTTTCAAACTTGCTGGTCCAGGGGCGTTCGGTGCCCTTCTGCCGGGCAACCTGGTAAACATCGGCCGGCAGGATTTTCTTCCATTCCTCCTCGCTCATATTGATTTTAGAGGTATCCGAATTGGAGTAAACAGGGTTATTTTTTTTTATGCTGTCCATAGACGCTGTTTTTGCAGGTGATTGATTGTTTTGCGAGTAGCTGCATTGCTGCAGGAACCCACAGAATAAGGCCAGAAGGGTGATGCGCATGATAGGTCTCATATTCTTTATTTAACAAACATACGGAAACAAGGTTTGGCCGGTTTCCGGCTTCGGGAACTACTGACATTTGTTAACATTTTGATGGCAAATAAGAATCCTTTTTAAAATTGAGCGGAGGCAGGCTATTTTCAATCCTTGTATGTTATATTTGTCCATACACCAAGATAGCGATCTGATTATGTTTAACTTAATTCTCTTTGGCCCTCCGGGCAGTGGTAAAGGAACCCAATCCGACAAACTGGTTGAAAAATACGGGTTGAAGCATTTATCAACCGGTAACCTGTTGCGCCAGGAAATCGCGGACAAAACACCGCTCGGAATGGAAGCAAAAAGTTTTATCGACAAAGGACAGCTTGTACCCGATGAAGTAGTGATTGGCATGGTGGATTCCTTTTTTGATCTCCACAAGGGAGTCAAAGGATTTTTGTTTGATGGCTTTCCCCGTACAGCCGCCCAGGCTACGGCCCTCGATAAATTACTCTCCTTAAAAGAAACCGGTATTGCCGTTGTACTTGCCCTGGAAGTCGGGGAAGAGGAACTGGTAAAGCGCCTGCTGAACAGGGGTAAAACCTCCGGCCGCAGTGATGATACCAATGAGGAAGTAATCCGGAAACGTTTTGCTGTGTACAGCACTGAAACTTCAGCGGTGGCCGAACATTATAAAGCCGCCCATAAATTTCAGTTGATCAAAGGGGAGGGAACCGTGGATGATATCTTCAATGCCCTTTGTAAAGCGATTGACAAGAAAATGGCCTGATCAGATCCTTACATCATCTTCGCCGGCTCTTCTGAGTAAATCTTTTTCTTCTGCTGTCAGGGAATTGTAACCCTGCTGGTTGATCTTATCCAGTATTGCATCAATACGTTCAGCAGTCACATGCGGCGTTTTGGTATAGGGGGTGGTGCCGGATTTATAAAATAACTGGTCCTTGATGGCCGGTTGTCCTTTTCTCGGTTTATCCGGGTTGAAGAGGTCATTGACCCAATCAAAAAAATTACTCATCCAGTCACTCCAGTCAAACCCCCGGCGTATAAACCAGATAAACAGGAAGCCGGTCAATGCACCAGCAACGGGCGGCACATAGGCTGTTACATTATAAAAAGGCAGGGTGGCAATGGAGATCAGCAGGTAAAAAGCAGTCAGGATCCATAATGGGAACCCACCGCTGAGCAGGGGGAAAATGCGGTAACCGGGAGACACCAGGGTGGTGGCAATGGCAATCGCGGTAATGCTGGCTGCTCCGCCGTAATACATACTGGCGGCAGGATGAGCCGCATTGGCCGGAACCAGGTTCGATGCCAGTAAAAAGCCAATCACGCCCGCCAGTCCGCCATAAATATATAAGGGTACGATCTTCCGGTTTCCGGTCAGGTCCTGCATGATATAGCCAAATGTCCAGAGCCAGAGCATATTGGCGAGGGTCATCCAGACCCCGATATGGGTGAACATGGCCGTCAGCACTGTCCAGGGTTTTGTAGCCAGCTCAGAAAGACTGGCAGGTAAAACGGCTAAAGGCAATACTTCGGCTGTGAAACGGGCTTCGACCTCTGCCTCCGTGCGGTACAGGTAATAATAAAAGACTTTGGCCAGGGCAATGGTAATAAATACCACCAGGTTAATCACGATCAGCCGGGTGAGGGCATTATTGCTCTGTCCGAAAGTGATCCGTTGTCTGTATGAAGATTCTGTATAGGTCATAATTAAAACCGGTGCAAAGGTACGGGTTGAGTGGAAGCTCTGTTATCTGTAAAACCTGCGGCGGTTACTTTTGTTCCAGAAATACACGAGTAAAAATCCGGTCAGCGCCCCTCCCAGGTGGGCAAAGTGGGCCACGGTATCACCCGCGGAGTTCCGTACCGCCAGCAAAAGCTCCATGGCAGCATAAATTAGCACCATCCATTTGGCTTTTATGGGAATCAGGAAGTCGATCATGATGATACTGTTCGGGTAGAGATAACCAAAAGCAGCCAGGCAGCCAAAAACAGCACCGGAAGCACCAAGGGTGGCGATATTTACTTTAAAGTAAGGGTCATTGATCAGCTCCAGTTGCATTTCTTCCGGAAGCTGACGGTAAGATGCCATGATTGGTTCCATTTCAAAATACAGGACACCCATATGCAGTATAGCCGCACCCAGACCGGATAAGATGTAAAACTGGAGAAAGCGTTTGGCCCCATAGCGGTGTTCGAGGGCCACCCCAAACATCCACAGTCCGATCATATTGAAAAACAGGTGGGTGAAGCTGCCATGCATGAACATGTGGGTGATCAGCTGGTGGGGTCTGAAATACACTGAATGCAGGTCGTGCAGGGCAAACCAGTTTTCGACCCAGCGAGGTTCTATCTGACCCACAATCACTTGTGCCAGGAAAACCAGGGCATTGATAATCATTAGGTTCTTAACTACCGGGGGAAATTGGAACGGACTTGAAAAACGGAAATCAGCCATGGGGCAAAATTAGGATTTATTGAACCGCTTTGGGTCTTTGACCGGTCAGGCAATGCAAATCTTTCTTTAAAATAAGAAACAGTGCAGGACCGGCCTTTTTTTAGTGTAAAGTATCTGTTGCAAGATCATTTTTTCAATTTCAATTGTACCACATTTTCTATATGGTGGGTATGCGGGAACATATCCACCGGCTGCACTTTGGTGACCTCATATTTTTCATCCAGTAAATTCAGGTCACGGGCCTGGGTGGCGGGATTACAACTGACGTAAACTACAGTCGGTGCTTCCATCTCCAGTATTTTGCGGACCAGTTTTTCGTGCATACCTGCCCGTGGGGGATCGGTGATGATCACATCCGGACGGCCATGCGCGGCAAAAAATTCATCATTACAGATATCGGTCACATCACCGGCAAAAAAGGCCGTGCTGTCTAAATTGTTGAGGGCTGCGTTTTCTTTTGCATCAGCAATCGCCGCTTCCACCATTTCCACGCCGATGATCTTTCTGGCTTTATCACTGACAAAAATCCCGATACTGCCGGTGCCGCAATACAGATCATATACCGTTTCCTTACCGCTGAGTGCTGCGAAATCACGGGTCACTTTATATAACTCCTCTCCTTGTTTTGTATTGGTCTGGAAAAAGGATTTGGGTCCGATCTTGAACTGAAAGTCTTCCAGTTTTTCGATCACATAACCCTTGCCGTGGTATGTCACTGGTTCCAGGTCAAACAAACTATCATTCCATTTAGTATTGATGGTGTACAGCAGGGTGGTGATGGATGGAAATTCTTTTTTCACGGCCTCCATCAGGGTACCTATCTTTTGCTGATCATCTTCAGCCACCACAATATTCACCATCAGTTCGCCGGTCTGGCAAAGTCTTACCTGCATGGTCCGCAGGAATCCAGTATGATTCCGGATATCATAGAAAGGCCAGCCATTGGATTTACCCAGTTCTTTTACAAAAAGCCGGATGGCATTGGTGGGTTCGGCCTGCAGGTAACAGGTATCAATATCTACCACTTTATCAAAAAATCCCTTGGCATGAAAACCAGCCACATCCTGTTGTCCATTGATCGTTTCATCTCCGATCTCTTCCTTGGTCAGGAAGCGTTTATTGCCAAACGTGTATTCAATTTTGTTCCGGTAATGCCGGGTAGCGGCCGCACCCAGTATCGGCTGGATTGTTGGTAATGCCACTTTGCCGATCCGCTGCAGCACATCAGCCACCTGTTTGCTTTTATACTGCAGTTGTTTTTCGTAAGGCAGCATCTGCCAGTGGCAGCCTCCGCAAACCCGGAAATGGGAGCAGAACGGAATGACCCGTTCGCCGGAATATTCATGGATCTTCAGCACCATGCCTTCGGCCCAGTCTTTTTTATTATTCAGGAGGCGCACATCCACCAGGTCGCCGGGCACGACGCCATCCATAAAAATCACTTTCCCGTCCACCCGGGCCAGGCTCTTCCCTTCGGCGGCATAGTCATCCACCCGGACATTTTGTAATACGATATTTTTCTTCTTTTTTCTCACGCCGCAAATATACCTAAGCAGCCCCGCCCTGCCGCCGGAATTTTCCTTTCACGAGGCAACGGTTTGCCCGTCTTTGCCCTCTTTATCAACGATTTTTCACCGGGTCCCTTTCAGGGGCTGCCCAATTTTAGATACCTTTACCGGATTCAACAGATTATGAAAAAAGCATTGATTTTTACAGGACTCTTATGGTCACTGGCCACGGCCGCACAAACCGGTTATGAGATCAAAGTGACCTTCAAACCCTTTAAAAACCAGTATATCTATCTGGGCCATTATTTTGGGAAAAGCTATCCCATTATCGATTCGGCCAAACTGGATGAAAACAGCCAGGCCACATTTAAAGGCTCAAAAGCCCTGCCCGGCGGCATCTACCTGGTGGGCTATCCCAATAAAGCCGGATTTTTTGAAATCCTCATCGATAAACAACAACAGTTTTCTGTGATGGCCGATACGGCCTCGATTGCCAAAGGCGCGAAGTATGAAAACTCCCCCGATAATGTTTTATTCACGGACTACCAGCAGCAGATGTCGGCTTTTGGAAAAAAGATCAATGGCCTGCAGGCTCAATTGAAGAGTGCTGCCGGGAAAGCTGATTCCACTAAAATCAATGAAGCCCTTACTGCGGAAGATAAGCTGGTGAATAACTACCGGGAAGACCTGATCAGCAACAATCCGGATGCCCTGCTGACCACCCTGCTGGTATGTATGCGGGAACCGGAATTGAAAGGAGCATTAAAAAACCCCACGAGTAAAGCCGATTCCACCGCCGCCTATGATTATTTCAAAGCGCATTTCTGGGACGGCGTGAATTTCTGGGATGGACGTTTGGCGTATACGCCATTCTTTGAGGAAAAGCTGGATAAGTACTTTAACCAGTTGGTGTTTCCTCACCCGGATTCCGTGATTAGAGAAATAGACCGGATGCTTGGCTTTGCCAGTATCAATGAAGAGATGAGCCGTTTTATGCTGGTAAAATTTATCAACCGTTACCTCAACCAGAAGTATATGTGGGAGGATGCGGTCTTTGTGCATCTGTTTGAAAAATATTTCTCCCAGAAGACCTATCCATGGCTGAATGAGGCCGGAAAGAAAACAATCACCGAACGGGCCTATAGCCTGATGGCGAATATTCTGGGTACACCGGCATCGGATATTGAACTGAATGACCTGAACAATAAGCCCGCATCCCTTTACAACATACAGGCCTCTTTCACTATTGTGGTTTTCTGGGATCCTACCTGCGGGCATTGCAAGGAAGTACTGCCGAAACTGGATTCTTTTTACCTGGCCAAATGGAAGGCCGACGGGCTGAAGTTATTCGCGGTAGCCAAGGAGACAGAGGGAACCAAGGCTGACTGGCTGAAGTTTGTGAAAGACAATAAGATCACCGGCTGGACACATGTTTATTATTCCAAAGAAGCGGATAAATCCCGGACCGATAACGGAATCCCCGGTTATTCCCAGTTGTATGATGTGCAGTCATTCCCTACATTATATTTGCTCGACAAAGACAAACGAATCATAGCTAAAAAACTAACCTACCAGCAACTGGATGAAATTATCCGGTTGAAAAAGAAAGGACAATAGTTTTTAAAAACCAGATCCGGTATGAACAGAAAAAACCTTTTCCTGCTGTTGCTTGTGTGCAGCAGCCTGCTCCCTGCTTCGGCGCAAACTCTTTTTACGTATGGACCGTATCAGGCAGACGCAAAAGATTTTTTAAGGGCGTACAACAAGAACAATACAAATACGGGAGGCAACAAGGCACAGGCCATCAAAGAGTATCTTGATCTTTACATTAAGTCGAAGCTGAAAGTAAAGGAAGCTTACGAGAGAAGGTATGATACCCTGGTCACGATCCGTACGGAAGTGGAGAACCTGCGGGCCCAGATCGCGGAAGGCTTTATGACCGATCCGGAGATCATCAACCGGCTGCAGAAAGAAGCGTTTCAGCGCAGTCTGAAGAATATCAGGGTCGCCCATCTGTTTATTTCCTTCCGCAATACAGCAGGGGTAACGGATACCCTGGCTGCATTGAACAGAAAAGAAGAGATTCTGAAACGCCTGCAAAAAGGAGAGGACTTCGGGAAACTGGCAAGAGAAGTTTCTGATGACCCCACTGCTAAAAACAATAGCGGCGAGATCGGCTATATCACCGTATTCACCCTGCCCTATGATTTTGAAAATGCGATCTATGCCACGGCGCCGGGTAAGGTATCTGTACCGGTCCGTTCCAAAATCGGGTATCATCTTTTTAAAAACCTGGAAGAACGTAAATCCCCAGGTAAAATGAAGGCCCGCCAGATCCTGCTGGCCTACCCACCCGAAGCAACCGATAAAGTAAAACAACAACTGGCCCGTCTTGCTGATTCATTGTACAAGCGCCTGCTCGCCGGGGATGCTTTTGCCCCGCTGGCCACCACCTTCAGTAATGATTATATCAGTGCCGCGAATGGCGGCATCATGCCGGATATTGCTGTAGGCCAATATGACCCGCTGTTTGAAAAGAATCTTTGGTCCCTGGCCAAAGACGGCGCGATCAGCAAACCTTTCCAAACCAGTCATGGATGGCATATCCTGAAGCGTGAATCGGTAAAACCTGTCATAACTGATGCCAATAATAAAGACAACCTGCAGGAGCTGCAGCAGAAGATCATTGCGGACAGTCGCTGGAAAGCCTCCAAAGACCATATCTACAAGCAGGTAAGGGATAAAGCCGGGTTGAAAATGCTCCTGAATAATGACGCGGCTTTCCGTGCCTATTCCGATAGTGTGCTGGACAGGCTGCCCATGTCGGAAGCCGGTAAAGGGCTGACGGCCACCACCGCGGTATTCAGTATCGGTACGGAAGTGTTTGACCTGGCCGCCTGGTTCAATTATGCCAGTGTGTACCGTTTCCGCCAGGATGGTTCGGGTGCCAAACCATTTGAACAGGTAAAAGAGGAATGGCTGCAGTATGCCATGTTTGAGTATTATAAAAAACACCTGGAAGAGTTCAATGAAGAATTCCGCAACCAGATGACCGAGTTCCGGGATGGCAACCTGTTTTTTGAAGTGATGCAGCAGGAAGTCTGGACAAAGGCCCAGAGCGATACCGCCGCATTACTGGCCTTATATGAAAAAAATAAAAAACAATACACCTGGCAGCAAAGCGCCGACGTGGTGATCTTTTTCTGCTCGGATCCTGGCATCGCCCAGACGATTTATGAAAAAGTAAAAACGGCTCCGGCTAACTGGAAGAAAATCACCTAACAATATTCGGAGAAAGTGCTGGCCGATTCTTCCCGCTACGAATGGAGTCAGATACCCAACCTGAATAAAATGCTGCCCAAAGCCGGCATGATGACCACCCCGCTGATCAACCAGGCCGATAACACGGCATCCTTTGCCTATATCTTCAATGCCTACCCGCAATTGCTGCAACGCAGTTATAATGAGGCAAAGGGATTAGTGATCAACGATTACCAGACCATACTGGAGAAAGAATGGGAGGAAGTGCTGAGGAAGAAGTATCCGGTTATAGTGGATGAGAAGGTTCTTGGGGAAATATCTAAATGAAATACAGCCCTGCGGGGCAAATAAAGTTTAGTCGTTTGTTGTTTAGAAGGGCATGACCTATATCACGCCCTCTTTTCTTAAATATCCTTCACTACTCCCGCCACCAGCAACGGCCGGCCCAGTGTATAATAATGCAGCACCGGTACCCCTGCTTTTTTTAATTCACGGGATTGCATCAGCAGCCATTCGGCACCTACTTTTTCCACGTCTTCATCTGTTTTGCAGCGGAGTACTTCATTGGAGAGTTCAGCGGGCAGATCAATATGAAAAGTCTTGGGTAAGACAGTCAGTTGTTTCTTGGAATAGATCGGTTTGAGTCCGGGTATAATGGGGACATTGATCCCGATGTCGCGGCAGGATTTGACAAAGGCATGGAATTTGGCATTGTCAAAAAACATCTGGGTGATGATATAATCCGCTCCCAGGTCCACTTTCTGCTTGAGGTACTGCAGATCGGTTTCCATATTCGGGGCTTCAAAATGCTTTTCCGGATAACCCGCCACCCCAACACAGAAATCTGTTTTATGGGTGCCTTTCAGTTCGTCTTCCAGGTAGATGCCGGCATTGAGGTTGACCACCTGTTTCAGCAGGTCGCTGGCGAATTTATGACCTCCGGGTTCTGGTTCGAAAGCCGTTTCGTTTTTGGCCGCATCACCGCGGAGCACCAGTACATTGTCGATGCCCAGGTAACGAAGATTGATCAATGCATCCTCTGTTTCATTGATACTGAATCCGCCACAGATCAGGTGGGGTACGGTATCAACATTATATTTATTCATGATCGCGCCGCAGATACTCTCCGTGCCGGGTCGTTTCCGGACCACTACTTTTTCAAAATTGCCGTCCGCTTTTTTCTTAAACACATGTTCACTGCGGTGATAAGTAACGTTGATAAACGAGGGCCTGAACTCCATTAACGGGTCCAGGTGTTTATACAGGGCTTCGATGCCTTTTCCTTTCAGGGGAGGCAGTACTTCAAAAGAAATCAGGGTGTCTTTGGCCTGGCTGATATGATCGGTTACCTTCATAAGCTTACAAAATGACTGCAAACATACAAAAGGGGTCAGGTATAATCCAAACTATATCAGGTAGGCTTGTATGCAGGTATAAACAGTCGTTAATACTGGATTTCAGTCAGCTCCCAGCGTTTATCAATATGCCAGACTCCGGTGAAGCTATTCAGTACATGTTTTTCCAACTTGGCCAGCCAGAGGTCCTTGTTGTACCAGAGGATATCGTTTACATTACCGCTACGGGAGCCGGTATAGCGGTTGACAGTGGCATTAAAATAAGGCAGGCCGAGTAAAAAATTGGTATGCGTCACCAGGAAATCTTCATTCGCTGTACCGTTATAGCTGGTATAGGCATCATTTACAGCGGCCGGATCTTTACAGAGCAACTGGGCGGCATTATTGGCATACTGGTAAAGACCATCTGTTTTAACATGAAGATAAAAAACCGGGTTACCCACACTGTCTACCACTTTCAGGTATTTATCTGCACCGAGGGTTTCTTCAGCCTGTGCCCGCCAGCGGAGTGTGGAGGTAGTGGAAAGGGTGCCAGAGGCAGTGAAGGTCTTATACTGATAGGTCCATACCGTTCCCAACCGGACTGAATCCCGTACTACATCTTTATTATTCTTTTTGCAGGAACCAATGAGAAAAGGAGTGGCTATAATGAAAAAGAAAAAAAACAGGCGGGAAACCTTCATGTCGTTGAATTTCCGGCAATTTAGTAAAGTTTTGCCGCCCTGCCGGCATAGAAAGATTTATCCGGTATATCCAAGCCGTTTGACATCTGTATTAAGTGTTTATAAATAGGGATAAAAATAAATACCGGAAAATAAAAAACCTGCCCCCCATTACGGGGACAGGCTACAGGTTCATCATCAGTTTATTTCCCTTTGGCAGATTTTCTAATCGCTTTTTTAAGCTTGCTTTTACTTCTCCATTCGCTCATGGGTTTGCCGGCGAGTACGGCAGGTACATCTATGAAGCGGATGTGCTGCCGGTGATTTCCGGTGGCCACGTCAACCAATGTGCCGGTAAGGCCGGTAAGAAACATATTACCCAGTAAATAGTTGCCGCTGAACTTAGGCGTTAAGTCCACGCTGTTGGAACTGCCGCCGGATGAAAGCTTCAGCGTTACCGTTTTGTGCTTATCCAGTTTCACCACAGGAGAATAGTAATCATTATACGTGTCTCCGTTTGTACCTACTTTAAGATTGGATACGGTGAGATCCCGGCTGATCTCCACTCTTTCACCATCAGCAGTGGCGGAGAGATTACGCGGTGCATCCACCAGCGCTACTTTACTTAAACGGCCGGTGATGGTGCCGCAGGAGCTGAGTAATACAAAGGGTATGGCTGTGATACAGAGAAGGGTGGTAATTCGTTTCATGTTTAAATGTTTTATATAAAACTATTGTTCAATAGGATTGAAGAAAATGTGATAAAAGTAGTATCAGCCTTCCTGGTAGGTTTGGCCACTCCTGTTTTTGATCAGTATTTTTTGCTGTATACCCCGGCCGCTTCCCTGGCAGGCTTTGCATTTTCTTTCCTGCCACTGGTATCCATCGCGGGCCGGTTTTCTTTTTTCAGTGATACTTACCTGAATGGTTTTATATCGTTCGTTGCTGGCCGTTACATCCTTCCGGTATTCAGTCGATCTTAATTCAGTTCCCCATACCGCCACTTCCTCCATCATATATTTATGGCCCTTACACACCGGGCATATTTCAGTGCTAGTACTTACCCGGATACTGTCGCGCCTGCCTGCGGGCGGAACCTGCAACAGAAAAAATGTATAGCGGGATTCGCGGAGCAGCAGATCCAGTTCCCCATCCTCCGCGCGGTAAATAACCGTTTTAAAACAAGGGAGTAATACGTCCTTCCGGTCTTTATCCAGCAAGCCCAATCCATCCGGTCCTGTGGTGATATACCAAATACCCCAGAAACGATCTTTGATGGAATCGCTTATCATGATCGAATCAGCGATAAGTGCTTTGGATTGCCCGGCTCTCCATATTTTTTCATTCGCGGAGTGGGGTCTGTCAGTCCCTTGCGCACGAAGCGGCCCTGTCCCGAACAGGATCAGGCTCCCTGACAATGTCAGCCACTTTTTCATATATTGATACAATGGGTGGTGCTGAGGTTACAGTGCCATATTTTTATTCCCGATTCCGCCTTCTCCAAGAAACATGTAATACAGGATATAATCATCCTCCTTCTTATGTTTGGCGATACCGATGATGTATTTATTATCGGGCATAACAGTATAGGTGTACCAGAAATAGTCGGTGGTGATCTTGACTTTTTCTTTATGGGTCAGCCCGTATTTATCATTCCAGCGGGTAATGTGGATATTATTGCTGACGACAATATTTTCCTCTGCTTCAAACTTTACAGTATTGAGGGTATAAATCTTATAGGCGCTGAGAATCCTGGCCATTTTTCCATCCACCGAAAAGCTGGCCTGTTTAAAATCAACCCGGTTATTTTTTGGCATTTCTTCAAACTCACCGATCTCTTTTCCAGTACTGGTACTATATAACTTTACTGATTTCGAATTACCGGCGATTAACTGACTGCCATCCGGACTGATATCCAGGAATTCCACCCCTTTGCTGTCACTGCCTTCTTTAAAGTCATCAAACTCTTTCACGATCTTTTGCTGCTTCAGGTCGGCAATGAAAATGGAAACGCCCTTCTTGCCGGTACTGGCTGTAATAGCGGCAACCGTTCCGGCTTCGTTGATCTTTACCAGGTTGTGTATGGCTGTCCCGCTGAGTCCGCTGATGGTATACCTGTTACTGGTTTCCTTGCCGGAAGCGTCCAGTTCGCTGATCACCCCGTCTTTAAGCCGGTACATTTTTTTACCGGATGGGCTGGAGAAGACACTTCCTTCCAGGCTGGTCAGTTTATTACCGGAGCGGTAATTGTAAATATGTCTGCCGGAAATCAGGACCAGGCTGTCGTTCAGGATATTCATGTTCGCATATCCTTCCGCAGGCACCGGCCCGATCACATTTTCCTTACCGGTTTCATTTTTTATGTCGATCCAGGCAAGGGTATTGGTCTTATAGTTCATGACCACGACCGATTTACTGTCAGGACATCCGCTTACCAGGAGTCCGGGTTGTACCTGCGGGAAAGCAGTGAGCGTGCTTCCGGCAATGAGCAGCAGCAGAAAAAATCTTTTCATTTTTTCTTTTAAAACTGGCTCATTTTCCGGGATAAAAAAATGTGATAAAAGTAGTAATTGTATCCCCCCAAAAGGGCAGGATTGTTTCACTTATTTTAAAGCTGGAGCTGTATTCCCTGCCCAAAAGCATTGCTGTGTGAAGAAGGTATTAATAAAAGTAATAGTCATAAGAAGTTCGGGTATCAATAGTCATAAATTTTCCGGTTGTGAGAATAGGGAGTCCTTTCTCCGAATATTGATAATTGGTTACTATAAATAACTCACCCTTTTCATTCGTCTGACTCTCTTTCTCTAATTGGCCAACCGTATTATAGGTGTAAGTAAACTCTGTTTCAATTTTATTTGTTCCGGAGATCCGTCTGGAATTAATCTTTCTCCCTTTTTGGTCGTAAGTAAAGCTGGTGTAATAAACATCACCGTTGGGTTTTGTCTCTGTAATTTGTGAAAGCTGGTTTTTGCTATTGTATTTATATAGTATATTCAACCCGGTAGACCATGTCTCTCTCAGTTCCCGGTGATTCTTATCAAAGAAGACTGTATCTCTTCTGTTGAGGTTGGGGGGTAAAGATATAATATAGTATGCCCCGGTCGCGGAGTATTTATAGAATTTTTTCTCAACACCTGAATAACTATGTGTGGTTACAATGCTGTCCGGTTTTTGTAACTTATTATAGTAAATTTTCGACTCACGGATTACCTTGCCCGAAGCGATAAATTTTATTTCATAGCCCTGCTTGTCATAATGACCCTCAGTAATTTTTTTACCGTGATTAGCTTCTATTTTTTTTATTCCAAGTTTTTTTATCTGATCCTTATCGGGTAACTGGCTAAACCCGGTCACTGCAAAGGCAGATGCAAATACTGCTGCAATAAGTTGTTTCATTTCTCTCTTATTTTATTTAAAGTTCTTTACCTGTATTGGAAGTGATAATATCAGAAACATGTTTACAGTAATCCGGTCTTCTTCAGGGCATCCACCCGGCTGTTGACCTGCAGCTTTTCATAAATATTCCGGATATGGGTGCGCACCGTTTCCAGGCTTACATATAATTTATCCGCAATTTCCTTGTACCGGTAGCCCTTGCTCAGTTGTTCCAGTATTTCCTGCTCGCGCCGGCTCAGTTCCTGGAAATATTCATTGGTTTTTTCACGCAGGGCAAATGCCTCTATGACTTTACGGGCAATCTGGCTGCTGATGGGACTGCCCCCGTTTTTCACTTCATAAATGGCTTCAATGACCTTATCCGGCGGAGTGCTTTTCAGCAGGTAACTGGTGGCCCCTGCTTTAAGGGCATTGAAAATTGAATCCGCATTATCATAAACCGTCAGCACCATCATCTGCATCCGGGGGTGCAGGATCTTTAACCGCTGAATACAATCAATCCCGTTCATACCCGGCAGGTTGATATCAAACAATGCAATTTCCACCGGTTCAGCCGTCAGTTCTTTCAAGGCTGATTCAGCATCGGCAAAGACCCTCAGTACCTTAACATCTACCTGCAGCTGTATCTGTTCGGCCATATAATGGCGGACTTTCTCATCATCTTCAATAATCGCAATAGAGTCTATTTTCACGGTTCAAACTTCCTTTTTAATTATGTAGCAGTGAATGTGATTAAAGTAGTAGGTCAGACCGGGATGACATACCGGAAATTACAGCCTTTTCCGGGTGCTGTCCTTAATTCCAGCTCCCCACCCAGTTCTTCCACCCGATGCCGTATATTCCGCAGGCCATTGCCTCCGGAAACCTGGCTGCTGTCAAACCCACGACCATTATCCGAAACGGTAAAAGTCAACTGTTCCCCTTCAACATGGGCGGCAACAGACATGGATTCCGCCCCACTGTACTTCATGGCATTGTTAACGATTTCCTTGGTCACCAGTAATATATTCCGCCGTTGTTCATTGCTCAGTATCACTGATCCATATCCTTCAGGAAAATCCAGACTGTATTGAATACCGGAATATTCGAGTTGTTTATGCAGTTGTTCCCGCATATAGGCAAAGAGTTGTTCGAGTGTTTTATTTTCCGGGTTCAGGCTCCAGATGATCTCACTCATACTGCTCACGAGCCGCCGGCTGGTATCGGCAATATCCTCCAGTTCCCGGTTTTCCGGATTTTGTTTTTTATGTTTGGCCGACTCGCTCATCATGATAATCTGGGTGAGCCCGGCCCCGATATCATCGTGCATTTCTCTTGAAATACGAAGCCGTTCCCGGTTCAGCCTTTCCTGTTCTTCAAATTCCCGGATCTTTTTCCGCAGCTTGCGTTGTGCAAAATACCGGGTCAGTAAAATGGCGATGATAATAATGGCTAAGACACCGGTTAAAAAATAAACCCAGTCATAATTTATGGGTGCTTCAGGGAGATCAATATTATACCGGTCCAGCAGGTAGGCATTGACCTGTTGTATTTCTTCTTTGGATAAGGTCCTGCTGTAAAGAATGATCTCTGCTATATCCCCGTTCAGCACTTCCAGTCTACCGTTGGAGCCGATCCGCAACACATTTGAATCGGGCTGGTTATTGCTTGCCCGGTAGTTGACCCGGATCTCTCCCCGGCGGTAGAGATCAAATGTGGTATCAGAGGTACGGGTAAGGGTGGCCACTTCCCAGGCTTTTGTTTTAATTGCCGCCAATGGAAGTCCTTCACTGCCCACTCCGTCATAATAAATATAAAGATCAGGGGTGGCGCAAAACTGCCAGGTGACCCCTTTTCCAAAATAGGTGGAGATCAGGGTGCTGACCCCGCCACCGGATGTATGACTGGGACCGTTTAACCGAAAGACCAGAAAGATGGATCCCCTTTTTCCGGAAAAGGAACGAAAAGGTTTTGTCTGCATGGTAATATCAGCTCCATTGAACCGGAGCACCGGGAAACCGTTGAGCTGGTTGGGTACCAGTTCTGGCGTAACTGCGGAAGATACTTCGGCATCCCGGTGATGCCCGCTCAGGTCTGTCCAGCCGGTAACATGGTTATCAGCGACAAGAACGCCTGTATCTGATTTTAGCCAGAGATCCAGGCTTTCCCTGGGAATCTGGGCAAAAGCAGGAATACTAATCAGGCAGCAAGAGATGAAAGCAACAGTCAGTTTCATAAAGACGGATTAAAAGTAGGTATTTAACCGGTTTGTTAAATACCCTGTATCCGCAACAGGTCTGTTTCTGATCACTTATTTTTGCAGCTATGGCAATTACCATCCGCACAGAAGAACTGGTTAAAAAATACGGCACTCGCACCGTGGTCAACCATGTTTCCTTTAATGTGAAACAAGGGGAGATCGTGGGATTACTGGGGCCCAACGGGGCGGGCAAAACCACGTCCTTTTACCAGGTGGTGGGACTGGTAAAGCCGGATGAGGGGAAAGTATTCCTGAATGACCAGGATATCACGGCCCTGCCCATGTACA
>CAZYTV010000026.1:0-28175 GCA_964650455.1 uncultured Chitinophaga sp.
GAGGATGTCGAATACCTCTTCAGTTAAGCCGTTCATCGGTCAAAACGTCCATTTCACCCTCATTTTTGTAAAAATGGAGGGCCGGAGCGAAGGTTCGCCCCCGGCATTACGTCTTTATTCGTACAACATACTTAGCTGATTATGAAGAAGATTATAACCTTATCCCTGATTCTTTTTACACTTGTAACCGGAGTACAGGCGCAGAAAGCGGATGGCGGAATAAAGGGCAAGCTGGTGGATACCACTGCTAAACAAGCCATTGCAGACGCAACTGTATCTGTTCTGAATGCTAAAGATTCCTCTCTGGCCACTTTTACCCTCTCCAATAAGCAAGGTGTTTTTGAAGTAAAAGGCCTGGTTGCAGGCGATTACCGCCTGGTCATTTCAAGTAAGGGGTATGAAGAGATTAAGAAAAAAGTAACTATAACAGAAACAGAAAAGCTGATCGACCTGGGCAACCTGACTCCTCAAAAGGATTATAAGATGATGGAGGGAGTAACCATTACCTCTGAATCACCAATCCAGGTAAAAAACGATACGGTACAGTTTAATACCAGCGGATTTAAAACCCAGCCCAATGCCACGCTTGAAGACCTGCTGAAAAAGATCCCGGGTATGGAAGTGGATAAGGAAGGAACGGTGAAAGCGCAGGGTGAGCAGGTACAGAAAGTATTGGTGGATGGAAAGGAGTTTTTCGGTACAGATCCCAAGCTGGCCACCAAGAACCTGACAGCCGATATGATTGAGAGTGTACAGGTGTTTGATGATATGAGTGATCAGGCCAAGTTCACCAAAGTAGATGATGGCAGCCGCAGCAAGACCATTAATATTAAATTAAAGAAAGACCGTAATAAAGGATATTTCGGAAGATCCACCGTCGGGTATGGATCTGACAAGCGTTATGAAGCGAATTTCAGTGTCAACAAATTCACCGGACCACAGCGGATTTCACTCCTGTTCAATTCCAATAATATCAATAAGCAGGGATTTTCATTTTCTGATATCATCAGCTCCATGGGTGGATTCAGTGGTATTGGTGGTGGTGGTGGCCGTGGCGGCGGTGGCGGAATGAACTTTGGCGGACTCAATTTTGGCGGTAGCAGTACCGGCATCACAAGATCCACAGCCGCCGGTCTGAACTATACAGATGAGTGGGGCAGTAAGATAAAAGTTACAGGCAGTTATTTCTATTCCACAACAAGGCCCTTACAGGAACAGAGTACGTTCCGCAAGACGTTTTTTGCCAACGACTCTACCGCGGCAAGATCAACCACTTCTCAATCGAATAACCTGAACCAGAATCACCGGTTCAATTTACGGTTTGAATATGCGATCGATTCCATGAACTCGATTCTGTACACGCCCTCTATGACCTTGCAGCATTCGGAGAACTTCAGCCTTGACAGCTCTCTTACGGAATCCATTACTCCGCTGAAACAGTATCTTGCTGTACGCGGACTTACACAGAATACAAACAGCCGTGATGGTTTCAACCTTGGCAATAACCTGTTGTTCCGTCACAAGTTCAAAAAAACCGGCCGTACCCTTACATTGGGGGTGAACAATACAACCGGAAACAGTGAAAGCGATGGCCTGACCTATTCGAGCAACCGGTTTTTCCTGCCGGATGGTACACTGGACTCCGCTTTTATTCAGAACCAGAATTACACACAAAAAACCACGACCAATAACAATGTGGTCAGCACTTCGTATACCGAACCAGTGGGACTGAACAAACTGATAGAACTTAACTATGCATATACAAGAAATGTAAACGAATCCAACCGGAAGACCTATAATTTCAATGATAATTCCGGAAAATATGACAATGTGAATCTGCGTCAGACCAATGATTTCAGGAATATTTTTGAAGCGCATCGTGCGGGGGTCAATTTCCGGGTGCAGAATGCCAAATACAACTATCAGTTTGGGGTTGGTGTTCAACAGTCTTCACTGGACAACTCCAGTTACAGGGCCGACAGCAATAAAACATACCTGACCTCACAGACCTATACGAATCTCTTTCCGACAGCGAATTTCAATTTCACGCCTTCGCGTACCAAGAACCTGAGGTTCCGGTATAACGGACGTACCAACCAGCCTTCTGTTTCCCAGTTACAGAATGTGCCCGATGTAACGGATACGCTGAATGTGCGGATTGGTAACCCGAACCTGAACCAGGAGTTCAACCACAGTTTCAATCTCGGGTTTAATACGTTCAATATGCTGACGATGAAGTTTATTGCGGCCAATATCAGCTTCTCCACCACCGATAACAAGATCATCAATAATATCACGTATACCGGACGCCGGCAAACCACCACCTATGAAAATATGGATGGTTACTTTAATGGCTCCACTTTTGTCACCCTGGGCCTTCCCTTCCGTAATCCCAAACTGAAAGGTTCCAGTGTGAATGTGACCAATAATATGGGTTATACGCAGGATATCAGTTTGCTCAACAGTGTGAAGAATATCACGAAGGTTTTCACCGTTAACCAGGGCCTTGGGGTGAACATCAACAAAGAGAAAATTGATTTCGGTGTAAAAGCCAACCTGGCCTATAATACCGTAAAGTATTCTGTGAATTCCAACCAGAACGAAGACTATTATACACATAATTACTCAGGTGATATCGCTTATACATTCCCCAAGAATTTCATCCTGTCCACCGATTTTAATATCCTGATGAATACAGGACGCGCTGCGGGATATAACCAGACTATTCCCGTATGGAATGCCAGTTTCAGCAAGCAGTTATTCAAGAATAAGAACGGGGAACTGAAGTTTTCTGTAAGGGACCTGCTGAATCAGAACCAGGCCATTTCCCGTACCACCACGCTTAACTATGTGGAAGATAGCCGCAGCATGGTGTTGAAACGTTATTTTATGGTCAGCTTCCTGTTCAACCTGAACCGGATGGGTGGTAAAACCCAGCAATCAACACCGGGTATGCCTCCGGGTATGAACCGGATGATGGAAAGAAATACAAGAGATGTGCGGATGTTCTAAGCTATTAAATACGGGGTCTCGCGCAGCGGAACCCGGATTAAGAGGCCGCCTGTATTAACTCAGGCGGCCTCTTATCGTTTATACAGGTTTTTGCCATTCCGACTTCGGGCGAAGCGGGAAGTCTGTCCTTTTCCACCCATCCATGCCCAGTCAGTCCGAGCGGAGTGAGGAACCTAAAACCGGGGCAAGGGTTGATCACTACGCACGAATGTGTTTTTTGAGGTGTGCGTAAAATAAAGAGCGAAGGTTCCTCGCTACGCAAAGTTGTATGTTGAGAAGGGGGCGTAGAAGAAGAGGAAGGTTCCTGGCGACGCAAAGTTGTATGTTGAGAAGGGGGTGTAGAAGAAGAGGAAGGCTTCTGGCGACGCAAAGTTGTATGTTGAGAAGGGGGTGTAAAATAAAGAGCGAAGGTTCCTCGCTTCGCTCGGAATGACAGAGCGTTGGGGGAGGGAGAAAGGCAAGATTTCTCGCTACGCTCGAAATAGGAGAGAAGGAAACCAAGCAAAAAAAGAGCTGTTTCAACTATTGAAACAGCTCCTTAATTATAGTAAGGGTTAGTAAAGAAATGATCAGGGTCTCCTGAAATTGCCCGAAGCAACCGGGTTGGCGCCGGAAAGAAAAACGGCCAGCACAGATTTCAGCAAACGGATAATATTAAAGGAGGGTTTGTAATAGTTACGGTAAATCCTGGCGGATTCGTGGTAATGTACGAGGTCTCTGTTTTTCATAATGGATGTGTTTACTCAGGGTTTAACGATCAGGTTGACTTTAAAAGTATGTAATAAAAATAAAATTTAATAATATTGGGCCCTGTTATCAACCCGTTAAATCCCGTACAGATGAAAAAAACAGTAAAAATACTTGTAATTATTACGATACTTTCTGCATTTCCCTTTGCCTTGTTTGCCCAGTTGAAACTACCTGTTGCCAATGGGTTCACCGCGGATATGAAAAAAGTGATTGAAGATTATCCCAGCCGTTTTATACACCTGATGGGGGAAGTGAAAGCACAACATGAACAATCCACCGAGTATTACTGCAACCTGAAGATCAATGGGGCCGAAGAGGCAACCATTACCCGCTATTCCTCAAAAAGAGAAGGGGTGGTCAGCTGGGAGGCCGTTATGTTTACAACGGATGATTTTGAAGACGCAAAGAAAAAATATAAAAACTATTTCAATCAGCTTAACAACCTGGGTGTGACCCTGGGTAAGGATCATTTTAAGCTTCGCGGTGTTTATGAGATTCCATCTGATGAGAACAAATTCAATTCTGTTCTTTTTGCCATTGAACCCACGGCGCCGGATATTAAAAAAGTAAAAGTGGAGCTGACGCTACAGTATAAAGCCCCGATGGACTGGCAGGTGAAAGTGCTGGTGTATGATAAGGAACGGGAGGATGGAGAGCAGGGGAGAGCGGAAGATTAGTCGGGAGTTAGTAGTCGGGAGTCAACAGCCCCTACTTTAGTGGTTTGTCTGAATAAATGTACTGTTACTGGTATTTCGAGCGTAGCGAGAAATCTTGTATTTCTTTTTTAACCTCCAAAAGCCCGTCATTCCGAAGCGAATAGCGAGGAACCTTGTATTTGAAACAAGTGTTCGGTGTGAGCTGTTATCCCGATGCTTCGGTCAAAAGCACCTTCTAAGAAAACGCTCTAAACACCTAAACGCTTCTTTAATACTCCATCTGCTATCAGGCTACTAAACGACTAAACCATTCGGTTGTCAGATGTCAGTTGCCCGATGTCAGACAACAGCCCTCCTAAAACCGGACTTTAACCATAATTAACCTTAAACCCACTACAGTTAACCCGTACATCCAGGGGCCTCACTTATTTTCGTGGCAGAAACCAGCAGCCATGAGAAAATTTTTTTCCTTTTTCCTGTTACTCTTTATCCAGTTCGCGCTGATGGCCCAGAAGAATGGCAGCGTGAAGGGCATTGCCTTCGATACCATCAGCAAGCAGAATGTAGGGGCGGCCACCATTACGGTGCTGGAACGGAAGGACTCTTCGCTGGTAACATTTACCATGACCGGTGCCGATGGCCGCTTTGCGATCAAAGGGCTGGCCAATGGAGATTACCGCCTGCTGATCTCCCATGTCAATTACCACAACAGCAATAAATACTTTTCTATCAGTGATTCGGTTCAGCAGGCCGACCTGGGTATCATGGTCATGAATGATAAGACCAAAGTGCTGGCTGAAGTGGTGCTGGCTAATGAAGCCCCGCCTATTACCCTGATCAATGATACGATTCAATACAATGCCGGCTCTTTTAAAACCGCACCGAATGCCAGTGTGGAACAGTTGCTGAAGAAACTGCCCGGGGTAAAAGTGGAGAAAGACGGAACAATCAAGGCCCAGGGCGAAACTGTGAGCCGTGTACTGGTGGATGGAAAGGAATTTTTTGGGAATGACCCCAAAGTGGCCACCAAAAACCTGCCGGCCGACGCGGTGGACAAAGTGCAGGTCTATGACCGGCAGAGCGACCAGGCCCAGCTAACCGGTTTTGAGGATGGCAATTATGAAAAGACCATCAACCTGAAACTGAAAAAAGATAAAAAGAAAGGTGTTTTTGGAAAAGTAAATGCAGGTGGTGGGAATAAGGAACGTTATGAGGGCAAGTTCAATGTGAATTCTTTTAAAGGGGCCCGGCAGTTTTCGGCTATAGGTATGGGTAATAATACCAACGCGGAAGGATTCTCCTTTATGGATATTCTCAATTTTACCGGAGAGCTGTCCCGGATGCAACGGGGTGGTGGCGGAAATATCAGTATCAACCTGTCTTCACAGGATGCTACTGCTATGGGTATTAATGGCGGTAACCGCAACAGCGGGATCAATACGGCATGGGGGGGCGGGCTGAATTATAATAATATCATCGGGACCAAACTGGACCTGCAGAGCAATTATTTCTATAACCGTTATAACCCGAACAATGAGAGTCATATTCAGCGGCAGTATATTTTGCCGGATACCTCCTATTATAATTCCAATACGTATGCGGACAACCTGAACAATTCACACCGGTTCAACCTGAACCTGCTTTACCAGCTGGATTCCATGAATTCGATCCGGGTGATCCCTTCCTTCAGTTACCAGAAAACCAGCAACCGGTCCAACACAGACTACCAGACCTTTTCCGGACAACAATCACTGGTCAATGATGGGTACAGTAATAGCACCAGTAACAGTGAAGGGTACAATTTCCGCAATGAAATTGCCTGGCGAAGGAAATTTGCCCGCAAGGGAAGAACTTTTTCCCTGAGCCTGCAAACCAGCCTGAATGAAACAGACGGCGATGGCAGTCTCTCTTCTATCAGTAGTTTTTATCAACCCAACGGCAGCCTGTTGCGCAAAGACACCCTGAACCAGCAGATTACCAATACAGGCAGTCTGAAAGGATATACCGCGAGGGCGGTTTATACAGAACCATTGGGTAAAAGAACCCTGATGGAGCTGAGCCTGGGACAAAGTGATACCCGGAACCTGGCAGAAAAACTGACTTATGATTATAATAAAAACAATGGCAAGTATGATCAGCGAAATACACTGCTGAGTAATGATTTTGAAAACAGTTTTGGATTCACCAATGCCGGGTTACGGATCAGGAATCAGCAGAAGAAATACAATTTTGCACTGGGCATCAGCTGGCAGCAATCGGACCTGGACGGTAAGATCATCAGCGGGACCAAAGATTCACTGATCAGCAAACGGTTTAAGAACCTGCTGCCCAATGCCCGGTTTCAGTATAATTTCTCCCGGTTCCGGAATATATCACTGACCTATAATACAAATACCAACCAACCGTCCATGACACAACTGCAGCCGGTTCCGGATGTGAGCAACCCACTCAATATCCGGGAAGGTAATCCGGAACTGAAACAGGAGTACAGTCATAACCTGCAGGCCAGCCTGGCATTGATCAGTCCTTTTAAGAATAAGAACCTGTTTTTATTTCTGCGGATGCAGGCTACTCAAAATAAAATTGTGAACTATGATTCTGTGAACCAGCAGACTGGTGTCCGGAAAACAAAACCCGTAAATGTAAGCGGGGTGTATAATATAAATGCCAATTTCAGTTATAGCCTGCCTGTCCGTTTTCTGAAAGGCACATTGGAACTGAGCAGCAATGCCGGTTATAATAAAGGGAAGCAACTGATTAATACGCTGACCAGTGCGAAGGGGGAGAATACGATCGATATACTGAGTGCGGGTCCTGAACTGCGTGTGGATATGAACCCTACGGATAAACTGAACCTGGTCGTTGGAACGGCCCTGAATCATAACAATACGAAGTACTCCCTGCAGCCGTCTTTCAATAATAATTATTTATCCCAGGAGTATTCAGCATCGGTGGACTGGCAAATGCCAAAAGGGTTTTTCTTCAGTACTGATTTTACCTACACGGTCAATAGTCAGCGGGCTGCGGGTTTTAACCTGAAAGTGCCTTTGTGGAATGCCAGCATCAGTAAGCAGATGCTGCGGTTCAATCGTGGCGAACTTAAACTGGCTGCCCGTGATCTGCTGAACCGTAATGTGGGTATCAGCCGTAATACCAGTAATAACTATATAGAGGATTCAAGAGTGCTGACCCTGCGGCAATTCTTTCTGATGAGTTTTACCTATAGCCTGAGCAAGACAGGGTTGAATAATGCAGGAGGAGGAGGAGGAATGAGGGTAATAGCGAGGTAGGATGGTGGAGATAGACTCGCAGCGGATATATTCAGAAGGACGCAGCCATTGACAAGGCAATAAGTGCATTTTGCCTGCTGAATTGATTCCCTTTAGCGAACAGAGGATCCTTGCCCGAATAGTATTTACTTTCCAGTCGTACCAGTATGTTTTTATCCGCCGCGTAATCCAGGTTTAGTGAAAAGCCGGTAACCCGGAATCCTGAATTATTTTGCAAGGGTATGATAACTCCGTTCCGGTCATCATAATACTCTGTTCTTGCTGCCAGGCTCCATTTCGGATGGATGGAATATTTAAGAATTCCCACCGGAGAGTACCAGTAATAATAACCTGGCTGGTTACCGGGCTTTTCTTCACAGCCCAGATCGAATCCAAGGGTTAGTCCCCATTTTTCTGAAAGGGTAATTAACCCATACCAGTTATGGAAAGATCTCCTTTGCCGGTTACTATCGGGTTTGTCACTGCCAAAAAAAGTACTGTAATTGATTAATAACTGTTCTGCGGGTTTAAACTGGATTTGTGTGCCCCAACTCAGCTTCGTATTCCCGGCAACCCTTGTAATACGCTGCCAGCCATTCAATACCAATCCGCTAACCATCCATTTTCCGTCTTTGCTTGTAAAAGACAGCTTTGCGCCGGTTTCGAAATAGGGGCTGTTATCGGCGAGCAGGCTCCGGGTAAGGCTGGGACAATCCTTGCTGACTGCCGATTCAAAACCTATATGGGAGGGAAGGATACCGGCATCCAGCCATATTTTATATTTCCTGCTTAACCGGATACCGGCATTTGCCTCCAGTATATTTTTCAGCACCCCGGATTCAGCACTGTAATTGGCATTCATATAGGTTCCGGTGCCAACGGCCAGGCTGGCCCTGCTGACGGAGTTACTATAGGCTGCTTTGATAAATCCAAGGTTCAGGTTAAATTCATGGTGCCGGTTATGACTATAGATGTACCCGGGACGATTTCCGTCCTGAGGTTTATTGAAATCATACTGGTAATAAATTTCTGTATAGCCCGAAAAACTGAGTTTGGCTGAACCGGTGCTGTCCTGTGCGGAACAGAAACAGTGGATAAGCAACAGGCAGTTGATGAAGGATATCTTTTTCATGTTATCAGTTACCGGTTCTTGTTAATGGTATTTGACGGGCGGGCTGATATACCAGTGGTATATCTTCTACCACCACATCACTTTTATCAAGTCCAAAGGCTTTTTCATCACTCTGTCCCAGGTTCTTCAGGAAGAAGTACGAATTCAAAAGTAAGCCGTCTTTCAGTGCAAATTCATTTTCAACGGACAGGAATTTTTCGATTACAATGAATTTGAAGTCGGGTTGCGCATTATACTTCGTGGATCCATCCGGCCTGATATGCAGGTTCAGCTCTTTTTTGACCACCAGGTCACGGACAATATTTTTAAAATATAATTCTGTTTTTGGCTGAATACGGAACCCGGCATGAATCGTTACTTTAATGACTTTGTCGTCGAGCAGTTCGGATACATCGTAAGTAAGTGTATAAGGGTGCTCAGTCCGGTTGATATGCACAAACCAGTACACATCAGCCCGTTTAGGTTTTTTGGCGAAAATTGAATTAATGATCTTCTCTTCCACCTGGTGGCGGCTGTTTGCCTTGGTCAGGTAGATCAGGTGGGTGGAAAATTTAGGTACCGCATCGTCTTCGCTCAGTTCTTTGATGATAGGTGCGAATTTACCAAGGTCCACAAATCTCGTGAACCGGTTGTTTATTTTACGGGCATTGAACCAGGTGTACATGACCAGGAAGATGAACAACTCAAAGAAAAGAAACATCCAGCGTTCACGGATTTTGGCCACATTAGTTACAAAGAAGGCAGATTCAACTGCAGTGAATACCAGCAGGATGCCTGCTACCAGTAATTTATTCCATTTTAGTTTATAGAGCAGGTAGTAGCTGAGTAGTATGGTGGTCATCATCATGGTAATCGTGATAGAGAATCCATACGCCGCCTCCATATGGGTGGAGGTTCGGAAATACAGAATCATCATGATACAGCCGATCCATAGAATGGTGTTTACACTCGGGATATAGATCTGGCCTTTCAGATCAGACGGTTGCCGGACAGCCACCCTTGGCCAGAAATTCATATTCATGGCTTCACTGATCAGTGTGTAAGAGCCGCTGATAAGAGCCTGTGAAGCGATAATGGTGGCAGCAGTGGCAATGGCAATACCGGTCAGTAAAAACCATTGCGGCTTGATTTCAAAAAAAGGATTCCGGCCAGCCAGATGGGGATCACCCTGGTGCATCAGCCAGGCGGCCTGTCCGAGGTAGTTGATCACAAGACATGTTTTTACAAAGGCCCAGGTGATCCGTATGTTTTTCCTGCCGCAGTGACCAAGATCAGAATACAGGGCTTCAGCGCCGGTCGTACACAGAAATACAGCACCTAATAACCAGAATCCGCCGGGATAAAGAGCCAGTAATTCATATGCATATACAGGATTCAGTGCTTTTAGTATGGCCGGGTAATGTGTAATCTGGCTGATACCAAGTACCAGCAGCATCGTAAACCAGGCGACCATGACCGGACCGAAAAAGGCACCCACTTTTTGTGTACCAAACCGTTGAAAGAAAAACAACAGGGAAAGGATACCGATTACGATAGGAACGGTTGGCAGGTTCGGAATCACCGCTTCCAGTCCTTCCACAGCAGATGCTACAGAAATAGGAGGCGTTATGATGCCATCTGCTAACAGGGTGGTGGCACCCAGAATGGTGGGGATCACTAATTTTTTACCATATCGTCTCACGAGGGCATAGAGCGAAAAAATGCCGCCTTCGCCATCATTATCTGCTTTCAGGGTCAGCCATATATATTTTATGGTTGTTTGCAATACCAGGGTCCAGAATATACAGGAAACGCCACCCAGTACCAGTACCTCACTGATTTGTTTTTCTCCCACGATCGCTTTGAGTACATAAAGCGGGCTGGTTCCGATATCTCCATAAATGATTCCAAGGGCTACCAGCAGGGAGGCCATAGTTATCCTGTTCGAATGTATTGTATTCGTTTTCATCTGTATGATTTTGTATGCTGATTATTCTTTTGCAATAAACCGGTATCCCACGCCTGACTCAGTCAGGATATGTACAGGCCGGTTCGGGTCCTTTTCAATTTTTTTCCGGAGTTGTGCAATAAATACCCGCAGGTACTGTGATTGATTGATATAGCCGGGTCCCCAGACTTCCCGCAGCAGGTATTGGTGGGTCATTACTTTCCCTTCCTGGCGGGCAAGCAGGCAAAGCAGCTTATATTCAGTTGCCGTGAGTTTTATTAATTCTTCATAGAGCTTAACGGTTCTGTCCCCCAGGTCGATCTGTAGTTCCCCGCAATCCACGAGGAGATTTGTTTCATCTGAAGAGGTTCCCCGGAGTGCTGAGCGGATACGGGCCAGTAACTCGCCGGAACGGAAGGGTTTAACGAGGTAATCATTCGCCCCGTTGTCCAACGCACGGATAATGTCCTCTTCGTTGCTCTGAACAGATAAAATAAGTACCGGCTTTGTATACCACTCCCGTAATTTCAATAATACATGATGCCCGTTATCATCAGGAAGATCAAGGTCCAGGATGATCAGGTCGGGAGGTTGTGATGAAGCAAGCCTTAACCCCTCTTTGGCCGTGCCCGCTGATTGGGCGATGAATTGGTTATTCTCCAGTGTGATTTCCAGGAGTCTTCTTATTTGCACTTCATCATCAATTACAAGTATTGCAGCGCTATTCATTTTTGAGATTATTAATGTAGGATACTTCGGCTGGTATCTCGATCGTAAACCGGGAACCATGTGGAATGTTTTCCAGCGAGATCTTTCCCTGGTGTGCCTCGACAAATCCTTTTACGATGGATAAGCCAAGCCCGGAGCCGCCTTTCTTTCCGCTTTCAATCCGGTAAAATTTTTCAAATATCCTGTCTGTATCACCGGGCGGAAAGCCAGGGCCCTGATCTTCGATCGTAAGGATAAGGGTATTGATCTCTGTTTTCACTTCACTGCGACCTTCCGCATCCGGATCCAGGTAATATACTTTTTCCGCTTTATTCCGGGCCCTGATCAGGATATCTGTATGTTCAGGGGTGTACAGTGTGGCATTATAAATAAGATTATGCAATACCTGTTCCATCAGTCCATAGTCCATTTTATAAAGCGGCAGGGAATCTTCTATCTGTATAACCGGTGTGTGGTTTGCCAGTTGCTGTTCGAGCCGGTGCAGCACACCATAGATCAGTTCATTTACATCACACCAATCCTGCCGCGGACGAAGAAAGCCAGATTCAATCCGGCTCAGGCTGAGCAGGTTTTCCACCTGCTGATTGAGCCTTAGTGCCGCTACTGAAATATTGGCTGCCAGTTCCTGCTTATTTGCGGCATTTAATGGGGTCTCCCTGTTCAACAGGTTATCTGACGCACTGATAATCGCGGAAATTGGTGTTTTTAATTCGTGGGAGAGTGAGTTCAGCAGGGTGTTATAGAGTTTTACTGTCCTGGCTTTTTCTTCTTCTTCCCTGGCTTTTTTTTCCACCTGCCTGATCCGGTTGGTAAGGACCGCATTAATAGAGGCAATGATAAAGTACATGGCAAACAGAAATCCGTCTTCTGCCGTACCGATATGAAAGGTGTACTTAGGTTCAATAAAGAAGAAATTCCATATCAGGGCACTCAGGGTGGCGGCTAAAAGTACCGGAAGAATATCAAACATAGCAGCCAGCAGGGAGATACAAAGCAGGAGGATAAAGGCAACTACTTTATATTCCAGGTGATCAGAGAGGAAATAGCAGGTGGCTGAAATAACCACGACTACTCCGATGCTGATGAGCACCTGGTTGCTTTTGCTGGTATTTGTGAGTTTGCGGAACATGTTTGATTTTCTGAAATCAAAGGTAGTTCCGGAGTTATAAGGGAATTATTAAGAAAGGGCAGGGGGGTATAAAGATTTTATAAAGAGTGAAATGTTTTCCGGACACCAACAGCCAGATTACTGACGGGCCACTTTTTTCAGGTAGGCAGTACTTAGATTTTCTGCCCGGCTCTGTAACACTACTTTATCATCATATAGTTTTCTCCGCAGGTTTTTATATATACTGATGGTATTATCCAGTGCTTTCAGAATGGAATCCCTGTTGTATTGGGCAATGGTGATTTTCAGGTTTTCGAGATCGGAAGCACTTAATTCTGTTTCCACTTTACGCAGGCCCCGGACATTCCTGTTGTTTTTTACCTGTAATAAAGGGGAAAGGACAGTCATGCGCAGGAAGGAGAGAAAATCATAGGCTTCCATTAATTCACCGCGGCCGATTTTCAGAGCGGCATAGTGTATCCAGGTCCAGAAGCGGTCTTCGATCCACTGGAAATCCGGTTGCGGCCAACTGGCTACGGTGGAATGAAGAATCCTGCTGAGTTGCCCTTCGCGTTCAAATAATATAACCGGATTTTCGATTCGTTCCCTGAACTCGTCCGGAGTAAGAAATTTAATATCCACATGTAAGAGCGGGTTGTCATAAAGACAGATCAGCACTCTTGGTTCACCTACATGCTCCCCGGTAAATCCGGAAACGAGATCACCAAAGCGGCGGGCGGTATCCAGCATCTTGTCTTTGTTCCCGGCAATTTTATATTTGGTGATGAGGACGAGGTCCAGGTCGGAGTATTCATCCATTTCATTGCTGATCCAGGAACCGGCCACAGCCAGTCCGATCACCGAAGGATCTGATTGAACGATTGATTTTACCTTTTCTGCGAAAGCAGCCTGGATAGACATGGGTCAGTTTTAATGTTTCAGTGGTCTTTTTTTGATCATGCCCCCCTTGGTATCTTTTACACTGCTCATGACCACAAAAGCATCGGGTTCTATTTTTTCAATTTCCGTATTCAGTTTATTAATCTCGAGACGTGTAATTACAGTATAGATGATATCAGTGTCACGGGTTTCCCCCTTTTTACCATAGCCTCTTTTACCGGTGTACACAGTAACCCCCCGGCCCATTTTATTGATGATCATTTCCCGGATCTCATCACTGTGTGAGGAGATGATGGTTACCCCGATATATTCTTCAATACCCTCGATGATGAAGTCGAGTGTTTTTGAAGCGGCCAGGTAAGTGATCATGGAATACAGGGCGATTTCGATGGACAGGAAATAAGCGGCGGCGGAAAAGATGACCACGTTGATCAGGATAATGATATCACCGATCGTGGTACCCAGTTTGCGGCTCAGGTAGATGGCGAGTATTTCTGTACCATCGATCACGGCGCCACCTCTTACCGTAAGACCAATACCTGCTCCCAGGAAAAATCCACCAAAGATGGCCACCAGCAGGTTATCGTTAGTTACATTCGGGAAATTCACCGTAGCCAGCACAAGGGCCAGTCCGCCGATGGCGATCATGGTCTTGATGGCGAAGGCCTTTCCCATGGTTTTATAGCCGAGAATAATAAAAGGGATATTAACGGTAATAATCAGGAGGTAGAGTGGTGTTTTAGTCAAAAAGGAAATCAACAGGGAAATACCGGTTGCACCACCATCAATAAATTCGTTGGTCAGCAGGAATCCCTTGAAACCAAAGGCGGCAGCGAAAACCCCGGCTGTCATCAGTAACAGGTCTCTTACTAACCTCCGGACTGTAATGGTGAGTTCCCGGTAAGACTTGGCATACTTGTATGGAGAGATTTTATTTTCGCCATCAGCCGCAGCGGCCTGTGGAACCCGGGTGCTTACGTCAATCAGTTTTCTTAAGAATTGCTTCATTCGTGGTGATTTCGTTGGTCATCAAATTTACCAATTTTCACCCGGAGTCTAAACGATGATGTTGTTTATTAAATTAGTATTATCTGATATTGATATATTACCGGGAAAGACTCCAGGTATAAAAAAACCCCCGCATTGCGGAGGCTTTTTATTTATGTTTTTTTTACATTATTTAATTCATCCGGATCACTCTCCGGTTTCCGCCACCGTTATTCCGGTTCATTTCCTCCAGCATTTTATCTCTTTCTTTTTTAAATTCTTCCTGGGTATATTTTTTCTTTCCGGTGGGCTCTTTGATCATACTGAGATCGGCGGTTTCGGAAATACCGGTGGCCAGATAGACCTGGTCGCCATTGCGTACATCCAGTTCGAGAATCAGGCCGGGGAGTTGTCCCTGGAATTCGGAAGGACCGGCAGAGACCGGGATATCCATGGCAAACCAGGCTACGATCTTCGCCGTATCGTCGATTTCTTTTCTTTCCAGTTTACCATTGTCCATATTCATGGTTGTACGTTTGCTCATGCGGACCGCTTCTGCCTTCATACAATTATGATTCAGGATCATTTTTGACTCACCGGTCATTTTCCATTTTAATTTGGTGATGGTATCATCTACAATAAAGGTCTTGTCAAACATTTCCCGCTTTTCCACTTTGCGGCTGTTATCGAAATTGCTGTACAATACATCGTTGCTGCCGGCCACCACCATCCTGATCTGCATGCCTTCGCCTCCCATGGTGGGTTCTTCTTCCTGTTCCTGTTCACCCTGTTTCCAGAGCGACTGATTGTTGCCAAACACCAGTTCATATTTATCCGTACGGCTGCTGGGCAAATGCTGTTCCATGCCACCCGGCATTCCGGCAAAACTCATCTGGAGTTTTACAGTTCTGTTATAGGTTACTTTTCCCTGGATTTGCTGGGCAGAAAGGAAGGAAAAGGCTATTAAGAGACCCATTCCGGACAAGAGCAGTTTTTTCATTTGTAGACTATTTGTCCCAAAGCTAAAAAACAGGAGGTTAACCCACCTTGTAATAAGGTTAATAAAGGTTAACAGCCTTTAGCCACCCCGGTGGAATGACTATTTTTGTGTTGCAATGAAACGCCGCCGGCTCATACCAGACCCCCTCCTGATGCTGATTTCCATACTGGGGATAGCTGCTTTCCAGTATTACTGGTTGCAGCAAAACTATGACCGGGAAAAAAAGTCACTTGAGGTAAAAGCAGAAATGATGTTCCGCGAATCGGTGATGCGGTTGCAGGTGGCCAAGTTAAAACTCGACGGAGTCACTTTTGACAGTACCGGAAAGACAGGGGTACGGTTATTAATAAAGGATGAACCAGGGAAAAGAATGCATTTAAGACCCGGTGAACGGGTCGTTTCCACCATCAATGTACTCCGTGAAAAACTCAATGACTCTTTACGCCGTGAGCACGGAAAACCTAAAAAGGGGGTGATGATTTCCATGCAATCCAGTTCGAGCTATACTGAGGAGACTGATTCCCTGAAAATGGATATGGAATTTTCCGGCCCCCCTCCCGGTCCCGGTAATCACATGTTTAATTTTCTTTACGGTGTCGATTCGCTGCAGGATACCTTACGGCTTGCAGAGATCGATTCGGCTTACACCCTGGCATTGAAGAAACAACGGCTGGATATACCCTTTTCAATTATCCGTAAGGAAAAAATGGAAGAATCGGAGAATCCGAAATTCAGTACGGTTACGATCGGCCTGGCACATCCTGTATCTTATACTTTGCAACTGGGCAATACTTTTCCCTACCTGATCCGCCGCATTGCCCAGCCGATTCTGTTTTCACTGCTGTTACTGGGTATTACCATTGTGGCCTTTATGGTATTATATAAGAACCTGCGGAAACAGCGTAAACTGGCTGAACTGAAGAATGAATTTATCAGCAATATCACCCATGAATTAAAAACCCCGATTGCCACGGTGGGGGTGGCCATTGAAGCCCTGAAAAATTTTAATGCTATCGATAACCCGGAGCGGACCCGGGAGTATCTTGATATTTCACAAAATGAACTGCACCGGCTGAGCCTGCTGGTGGATAAAGTGCTTAAACTTTCGATGTTTGAGAATCAGGGTATTGAACTGAAGTATGAAAGCCTGAACCTGCGGGGTATTGTTACTGAAGTGGTGGAGTCGCTTAAACTGCAACTCGAAAAATACAAGGCAACAGTAAATGTAAAATATGAAGGGGATACGGAGATGCAGGGAGACCGGCTGCATTTGCTGAGCGTGGTGTTTAACCTCCTGGATAATGCACTTAAGTACCGGAAAACAGATACGGAAATGAAGATTGAAGTGGAGATGAAGGGAACAGAAAATAATGTGCAACTGATCATTACGGATAACGGTATTGGCATTTCCCCGGAATACCAGGAAAAAATATTTGAGAAATTTTTCAGGGTGCCGCATGGGGATACGCATAATGCCAAAGGATACGGACTGGGACTTAGTTATGTGGCCCAGGTGATCAAAAAACACCGGGGTGCCATTACCATTCAATCAGCCTCCGGAGAAGGCACCGGCTTTACAATCACCCTGCCAAAGAAAGCATCATGAGCAAGACCAAGGTACTATATGTGGAAGACGAACTGTTTCTCGGAAAGATCGTCCGCGAAAGTCTCGAAAGCCGGGGCTTCGATGTGATTATGGAGGATGATGGGGCGAAAGTGCTCGACCAGTTTCAAAAAACCAAACCGGATATATGTGTACTGGATGTGATGCTGCCCAATAAGGATGGCTTTACCATTGCGGATGAGATCAGGGAACTGGATGAGGAAGTGCCGATCATCTTTCTTACGGCCAAAACACAAACAGACGATGTGGTGAAGGGGTTTACCATCGGGGGCAATGATTATATCCGCAAACCTTTCAGTATGGAAGAACTGATTGTACGGATGCAACACCTGCTGCGTCAGAAAACAGAAGGCCCGCAGAAGATTCAGGGCAATACGGTAACGATGGGTAAATTCAGTTTTCAGCTTAACCGGCAACTGCTGGTGATTGGTACTGAAGAAAGAAAACTCTCTTTCCGGGAAAGTGAATTATTAAAATTATTATACGAAAACCGCGATAAGATCATTGACCGTCGTGATATCCTCAATCTCCTCTGGGGCAACGATTCTTTCTTCAACAGCCGCAATCTTGATGTTTATATTACTAAACTGCGTGGATTTCTGAAACCAGACCCTTCGTTAGAAATTATTACTATCAAAGGAGTGGGGTATCGGTTTGTTGTTGGGTAGAAAAGAACCAATAAGCAAATTTCAAACAAAAATCAATATTCAAATCAATCTTTCTTAGCAGGGTTTGTGATTTATTTACTGGAATTTATTTGAGTTTTGATATTTGATGCTTCTTTGGCTTCTTGGTGTCTTGTTTCTTGATGTTTCTTTGGCTCTTGGTATCTTGGCTTCTTGGTTCTTTCTCTTTACAGTATCTTACGGGCTGAATGCAGTCACTAAAAGCTATACAGGCTTCCCGTATTTTCACTGGTGAAAACTGGCTGGAAAATTATGCCGTCATTACGGAAAACGGAGTTATTCTGGAACTGCTTCCGGTGGCTGATCTGCCTGCGGACCTTGTCGTTGAATCATATCCGGACGCCCTGCTGGTTCCTTCCTTTATCGATCTCCAGATATATGGTGCTTATGGTAAACTGCTGGCCGTATACCCGGAGACTGATTCATTAGTTAAATTAAACGACTATTGCCGTTCGGGTGGTGCATCCCTTTGTATGCCGACGGTGGCCACCAATACCTACGAAGTATTTTATGCTTCCATTGATGCCATACGTGCCTACTGGAAACAAGGCGGACCCGGTATATTGGGACTGCATATTGAGGGCCCCTGGATCAATCCGGTAAAACGGGGTGCGCATATAGCGGAACTGATTCATTCTCCCTCCTTTGAACAGGTGAAGGAGTTGCTTGAATATGGCAAGGGGGTAATCAGGATCATTACCCTGGCGCCGGAAATGGTCAGTCCGGAAATGATTGACCTGGTCCATTCATACGGAATTGTTATTTCCGCCGGACACAGCAACGCCAATTATGCACAGGCAAAAGCCGGATTTGCTGCCGGGATCAGGGCGGTTACCCATTTATATAATGCGATGAGTCCGCTGCTGCACCGGGCACCCGGTCTGACCGGCGCTACGATGGATGATGACCAGGTGATGGCCAGTATTATTCCGGATGGGCACCATGTGGACTACGCAGCAATTCGTATAGCTAAAGCGGTGATGAAAGAGCGATTGTTTGCGATTACCGATGCGGTAACGGATAGCGATACCGGTTATTATCCGCATGAACGTACCGGCGATAAATACGAATCCGGCGGTATACTAAGCGGCTCGGCATTGACCATGCATACTGCCATGAAGAACCTGGTCCGGATGGTAAACCTGGAGCCGGCTGAAGCGATCCGCATGTGCAGCCTGTACCCGGCCCGGGTGGTAGGACTGGAGGATCAGTATGGAAAAATTGAAAAAGGATATAAAGCGTCCATGTTGTTGCTGGACGAATCACTGGAGATAATCAAACTGCTCTGATGCTCATGAATCAACTCAAAAAGACCGGATTTTTTACTTTACTACTGCTGCTGGCCGCTGTTGTATTACCAGCCCAGGGTTTTCGTGGCCAGTATTCTCCGGCTATGAAGAATACTTTTTTTGGAGTGAATATCGGATCCATCAATTATCCTTTTTCCAACAGGCAATTGCAGCCTGGTAATACGGTGGGTTCGGTGAAAGTGCCGCATACCGCAGTGCGTTTGGTACTGGTAGGGCACGAGTTCAATAAAAACATTTCTGCACAGATCACGTATATGCGTCCGGTGAAATGGGTGGAATACCGGAATGTAAATAATACCAATCAGACGCTGACTGTCTGGATGAATGTGGCGGGTTTGACCGTTGCAGGCAAGGTGCCGTTGTCAAAAAAAGTAACTTTATATACCGAAGCCGGACTTGGACTGATCATGCGCCGCGGCTTTAATATGAATAACCAGCCGGTGGTGAAGAGTGCTTCTTATGCTACCGGTCTGTTTGGGGCCAACCTGCAATACAAACTGAATCATAAATGGGATCTGCAGATCGGTACCACGTATTCTCCGTCCAATGACAGGGAACTGCAGCCGGCAACTGTATTTCATGCTGCCGGGTTTCATTACACTTTGCGGGAACTGAGCAAAGAGCGGGTGGATATTGTGAAAGCGGCCGGGTATCATTTTCCCAGGCAGATTCTTTCCGTTGCGTATTCAAGTAATGTACTGGATTATGGCACTAATAATTTTGTTTCCAAAGGCTTTATACCCATTTTCTGGGGTGGTGAAGTAAGGGTCCGTCGCGGCTTATTACTTAATTACCAGCACAATCTCTTTCACAGCCGCAAAGTATTTTCTCTGGACTGGGGCATACAGGCCGGGTTCTGGAAAACCAACCGCGATGGTACGAATTTCTTTACCCTGAGTGCCTACCCGATGATGCGTTTCCATACCATCCGTTCAAAGAAAACCGACCTTTATCTGGAATACTCGGTGGCCGGCCCCTCCTTTATTTCGAAAACAAGGATGGACGGCCTGGATACCGGTGAAAAATTCACTTTCCTGGACCAGATGGGTATAGGTGTGTTTACCGGTAAAAACAAGAACCTCAATCTTGGAATCCGGATCGCTCACTTTTCCAATGGAAATTTATTCCCGAATAATGACGGGGTAATGGTGCCGCTGACCTTCAGCCTGGGCTATGTGTTTTGATAAAATGTTCCTGATTTATCAATAAAATCAGTACCTTTTATTCAACAGACCATAACCTCTAAACACAAACCAACTAACATTATGAAAAAGCTGATTGCTTTCGCAGCAGTATGCGCATGCATATTTTCTGCTGTTTACATGACTTCCTGTAACAACAGTACAGAATCTCCCAAAGACACAGTAAAAGATTCCCTGGCCAAAGCCATTGAGAACGGCCGCTATCTCGCTAATAATGTAGCGGCCTGTATCCATTGCCACAGCAAAAGGGATTTCAATAAATTTTCAGGACCGGTGGTCCCCGGTACCGAAGGGGGCGGAGGTGGATTGTTTGACCACAATACCCTGGAAGCCATTCCTGGTACCATCTACAGCAAGAACATCACCCCGGATACTGAAACAGGGATTGGTAGCTGGACCGATGATGAAATCCTGAGAGCGATTACCCAGGGCATCAATAAGAAAGGGGATACCCTGTTTCCGATCATGCCTTATGCCAACTATAACCGCATGGCAAAAGAAGACCTGCTGAATATTATTGCTTATTTAAGAACGTTAAAACCGATCAAAAACGTGGTACCTGCGCGTCAGCTCATGATCCCGATCGCCATGGCTTATCCCGGACCCGCCCTGCAGCCTACTATTGATAAAAATGTACGCCCCGGTAAATCAGATCCTGTTAAATACGGAGAGTATATCAGTAATGCTGCAGATTGTGCGGCCTGTCATACGCCGTTTGTGAAAGGACAGCCTGATTTTACCCGTCTTTATAGCGGTGGTAATGTATTTCACATCCAGAAATTTATTGTGGCTTCAGCCAATATTACCCCGGATTCAACCGGGCTCGCCAACTGGTCAGAAGAACAGTTCCTGAATAAATTTACCCTTTACCGCGAAGAGAAAAATTATAATCTGAATCCCGGTCTGCAGAATACGGTTATGCCCTTGTCGGATTATGCCGGTATGACTGACAGCGATCTGAAAGCCCTGTATTCCTATTTAAGAACAGTGAAGCCGGTGAACAGTAAAGTGGAAAAATATCCCGGCGTGAAAGTGAATGAAGTGAAGATGGGGGAGATAAAGGTGAAGAAGTAATGTGCCAATATGCCAATTAGCCAATGTGCCAATAGGGAAGAGGTTGAAAGGTTGAAGACCGTTTATGATAGGAAGAACAACAAAGAGACCTTGTCATCCCGAGAAACGAGGGAAGCCAATATGCCAATCGGATTTAGCAGGAAGTTGAAAAGTCGAATACTGAGTTTGAAACAGTAACACTCTGCTTACCATCGAAATAGCTGATACAGGAAACAAAGGGCTCCGGAAATTATCCGGAGCTTTTTTATTATGGAGACAATTTAAAATCTTCTCTTTTATAGGTGCCGGGCTGGGCGTGATCGCCTTCTGTGAAGTCAAGGGTTACATATTTTATGCCGGGCAATTCGGTGCAGTTATAAATCACTTCGGCGATGTATACTTCAGGGCCGGAGGAACCCATTTGCTGAGTGAGAAAAGTAGCATCAGGTATTCTGATATAGAGGGTATCTCCTGAAATTTTATGGTATTCCAGTTTTATATTGGGATTATTGTTATTGAGATAAGTGAGGATACTTGCCGCAGAAAGCGTATCAATTTCCGGAGTCAGTACCTGTTTTTTTATCAGGTTGCCGGTGGAATCCTGGTCTATATTCCACATATTGATTTCGGGTGCCGGTAATTCTTCTGTTTCAGTGGTATTGGAACCGCAGGAACTAATCATGAAAAGCGCGGCTAAAAGTATACATGTGTTTTTCATATCCGGAGGTTTATACCTTAAAGGTACAATCCATACCGGCTTATTCGCCCAATAGAAACGTTAAAGGGATGTGCAGCCGCTTATTCCAGGCATTTTCGCTATGTTCTTCTCCGGGAAAGTACTTTGTTAACCAGTTTTTTACGGTGTACCCTTTATTTTTCATCAGCAGATCTGCTTTTTTCTGTAGTGGCGGATAAAATGCATCCAGGGTGGCATCTCCATAATCATAATAGATCTTATGGGTGGCCGGGTCAGGCAAATGAGCATCCATATACTTGAAAAAGAGTGGAGGGATCGGGTTGTTTTCCATCACAAAAATGCCCGGCCAGTGGGTGGACAGGCAGGCGGCTCCGCCAAAAACTTCCGGGTATTCGCAGATCGCATAGAGGGAGATCAGTCCGCCCATACTGCTGCCGGCAATAAAAGTATGTTCCCGGTCCGTGTATGTGGAATAGGCAGAATCAATAAAAGGTTTCAGTTCATTCACGAGGAAGCGGAGATAATTATCTGACCGTACAGTGTAGTTATGAAATACAGAAGTACCATTGCTTCTTCCGGTCTTATAAATTGAGTCACGTTCTGCGGTGGTCAGTAATTCAAATGCCTTTTGTGGAAAATAGTCGGCATGTCTGGAGTCTCCGCCATTCCATACACCTACCAGGATCAGGTCCTTTATTTTCTTTTCTTTCAGCAGCCCGCTGATTACATCATCAGCGTCCCAGGACTGTTTATTCCAGCTGTTGTCCCGATCGAATAACATCTGCCCGTCATGCATATAGAGCACATTGTATTTTTTTGAAGCGCTATAACCTTCCGGTAACCACACATCTATATTCCTTATGCTGATGTAACGGGAAATAAGTTTTTCATGCCGGTCAATTTTCCCGGCAACAACTGCAGGTAACTGGGCCATAGTGGTGAGTGACATAAAAGTCAGGACGATCAGGGGAGGGAATTTCATATTTTAAACAAGTGGGATAGGGTGAATTAATGTACAGCCGTCACATTCACTTTTTCAATACCCTTCAGGTGAAGTTCAATATGCCGGTCATGGGCTTTGTTGGCATATTCACTGATAATTTCAAGGATATCATAATCGATGTAATTGCAATCACTGCCATCAACCGTCAGTATACTGTATTCGGGGATTTTATCAAGGGTATCCCGGAGCTTCACTTTATTCAGGAAGGTCACATTGCTGTTCAGTCTGATTTCAATGACCTCTGTCTCATGTTTTTTATGCCTGGTAATTTTAAACTCATCCCGGAAATTGTTTTGTACAATAAAATAAACAGAGATCAGCAGTCCGATACTAACCCCCACCAGCAGGTCGGTGGCAAGAATCACAACGATCGTGATAATAAAGGGCAGGAATTGCTTCAGGCCAAGACTCCAGAGATTGCGAAACAGTTTGGGTTTGGCGAGATTATAACCAGTCATGATCAGGATGGCTGCCAGGGAAGCCAGCGGGATCATATTGAGCAGGAAGGGAATGAGCATCACCGCCAGTAACAGGAAGCCGCCATGGGTAAAAGAAGAAAGTTTGGTACGGGCTCCGGCATCGGCATTGGCGGCACCCCGTACGACCACGGCGGTCATGGGAATTGCACCCAGCAGTCCACAGGCAATATTGCCCACACCCTGTGCCAGCAATTCACGGTTTACAGGTGTGATCCGGTTATGCCGGTCCAGTTTATCAACAGCTTCCACGCATAATAAGGTTTCCAGTGAAGCCAGTCCGCCGATCAGCAGCCCGGCTTTCCATATTTCCACATTCGAAAAGAGCTGGCTGAAATCGGGGAATCGTATTTCTGCAAACACGTTTGAGGGCACAAGTACGGATTGTGTTGTACGCAGGAAAAAGCCCGGTATCCAGTGTGTAAAAGCAAAGTGCAGGATGATTCCTGTAATAACTACTGCGAGGGGAGCCGGGATAATCCGCAATTTTTTGGCAAAGGGTTGTTGCCAGATGATGAGTATGGCCAGGGATACCACCGTAATGATCAATGCTCCACGGGTGATATGCTGATTCAGGTTTTTGAAATTACTGCTGAATTCAGTAGAAGTGAAGAGTTGTGAGAAGCCGCTGTTCCAGAAATCGGGCTTGTCCAGTCCCAGGGCCAGCGGAATCTGCTTGGAGATCAGCATAATCCCGATGGCCGCCAGCATGCCTTTGATCACGGAGGATGGGAAGTAGTTTGAAATTTTTCCGGCTTTCAGTATTCCAAGTATTACCTGGAAAACACCGGCAACAATAACGGCGAGCAGGAAAACAGAATAGCCGCCCAGGGAGATAATGGAACCTGCCACGATGGTGGTAAGTCCTGCTGCAGGGCCCGAAACACTGAGATGTGAGCCACTGAGTAAGGAGACAATAAGACCGCCGATGATTCCTGAAAGTATTCCCGCATATACCGGTGCGCCGGAGGCATTGGCGATACCGAGACAAAGGGGGAGGGCTACTAAAAAAACAGTAAGACCGGCGGGCAGGTCATGTCTTGTCCACATCAGCCGGTAGTACCTGATTGTGCGCTTCACAGTAAATAAAGAGTTGAGTGTAGGCGCAAAGATAAAAAATTATCGGCGTATGAAGGGTATGAAAACGATCCGGGAGTAATGATTCGGGAAAACAGAATAGTACCGTTCTGTCTTTTTTCATAGTCAGCCGGTTTTATTACTTCAAACTGTTAGTAAGTCACCAACATAACTGATCAGATACAAGTCCGCCCGTGACCTAAGTTACTGTGATAAAGGGCAAAATGGACTTCTTTACATTACCGGATTTATCGCCTGTAATAAACAGGCGCTTTGCAGTTCAAACTGTCCCGGCTAAACTTATCCTGCATGCAGGAAACAGTACTGATACAATCCATTCTTGCCGGCCATACCGACGGGTTTGCGCAATTAGTAAAAACATACGAAGCGGCTGTGTTTCGTATTGTGATGGGTTTCGTGCACCAGAAGGAAGATGCGGAAGATATTACACAGGAGGTTTTTATCAGGGCCTTTCAGTCGCTTGCTGGCTTTGCCGGCCATTCTTCTTTTTCCACCTGGCTTTACCGGATTGCGATACATACCAGTTTAAATGAACTGAAAAGAAGAAAACGACGCAGGCTATGGTCTTTGGCCGCAGAAATGCTGCAGCTACCCTCCGGGAATAAGGATCCGGTGCAGGAATTGTCAGCAAAGACGGAGCAGGACCAGATCCGTAAAGCCATTGACCGGCTTCCCGGAAAACAGCGTATGGCATTTATTCTCAGCCGGTATGAAGAACTTCCGCAGCGCGAAGTGGCCCAGGTGATGGAAATAAGTGAAGGCGCTGTGGAGCAGTTACTGCTCCGGGCCCGCGAAAATCTCAAAAAATATATACAACGCCCATAGGAAACCTGTTTTATCCATTGTCTAACTAACCAGGAACGATTATGAAAAATGAAACGGATATAGAAAAAAGGATTCATCAGCTGATCACGGAAGAACGGAATACCGGGCTGAATCCTTACCTGTCCACCCGTGTGATGGCAGCGATAGAGCGCCGGGAAAATCATCATCAGTTCCGCGTCAGCAGACCCTGGAAGCCAGTGCTGGCCCTGGCCAGTTTGTTTGTGGCAATCATACTGGGTGTGGCCGCGGGGAATTTGTATTCGTCAACAGAAGTGGATACAGGCTCAGTGCTGAATAATGACAGCCAGACCGAACATTTTGCTTTTTACCTGCAATCCGAAACGGAGGAATAGTATGCTGCACAATATAAACATACTCAGATGGCTGGTTTTATTGCTCCTGGTGCTGAATGCCGCTACGATAGGGACCATCATATACCATCAATACCAGGAGAGGAGAACTGCAAAGGAAATCATCATCAACACGTCTTCCGGCAGCAACCTGCTCAATGGCCGTTTTTTCAGACAGGAACTGGGATTTGATACAGAACAGATGGATGTATTCAGGGAGGCCAACCAGCAGTTTCGTCCCGCTACCATGGAAATTACCTGGCGTATTGATTCTTTAAAGGAAGTCATGTACAAAGGGCTGCAGGAGAAAGTGGCCGATACCGTGCGTTTAAATCAATTGTCGGCAGAAATAGGAGTATTACACGGACGCTTAAAATACGAAACATACCGGTTTTACTTCCGCATCAAATCAGTAAGCAATGCCACGCAGCAGGAAAAACTGGCTGCAGCTTTCAGGCCCTTGTTTAAAAATGAAGGAGTAACCGCTCCCGGGCCATACCGGAAGGGACCAGCCTGGAAAGGGAATCAACCTTAACCGGAGAAATATTTATCAACCATCCAAACAGATTATCATGAAAAAAGCACTGTTTTTAATTGCCGCATTCCAATTGTTTTTAACGGTTCAAAGCCAGACCGTTGTGCCGCTCAGCAAAACGGAAAAAGAGGGGCTGCTTTATATGCAGGAAGAGGAAAAAATGGCCAGGGATGTATATGACTCGATGTACACCAAATGGGATGTTAACCCTTTTGGTAATATCCGGCAGAGTGAGCGGGTGCATATGGACCGGATGAACACACTGGCGGTTACCTATGGAATTAAGGAAGAAAAGGCGTTTAATAATGACAAAGCGGGAAGTTTTCTGAACCCTTTGCTCGCCAGGTATTATAAAGAACTGATTGCCTCCGGCAGCAATTCATTAACCGATGCGTTGAAAGCCGGTGCTAAAATTGAAGAACTGGATATTGCGGACCTGGATGAACGGATTGCACAGACTAAAAAAGAAGATATACTCACTGCTTATAATTACCTAAGGATGGGATCAGAGAATCATCTCCGCGCTTTTGTCCGCCGGCTTAAATCACAAGGGGTGGATTACCAGCCTGGCCTGCTTAAAAAGGATGTATTTGATGCCATTATAAACGGAGAGAATAATGAAGCTGGTTGCGGCAATGGAAATGGTAATGGCCCTGGCAAAGGAAATAGAAATGGCAATGGCGGGGGCCCGGGTAAAGGGAAATGCTGTAATTAATCTGATTACTGACTTTACGTATCGTTTTTTAATAACCTAAAAGTATAGCCATGAAAAAATTCCTTTTTATGTTCCTGTTGCTGACAGGTGTCAGTGCAGGACTGATGTCACAGAAAAACACGGGTAATACACCGGGACAGGGAAACCGGAAAGCGGGTGTGGCCTGGGTGGATGCCAACAAGAACAAAGTATGTGATAACTATGAAAACAGAACTGCTGTAACCGGCCGCGGATCCGGGTATGGACGGAAAGCCGGTTATGGACAAGGCCAGGGAAGGGGCCAGGGCAGGTGCGGCGGCAACGGGCCGGCCAACTGCCGGAGAAGGTCCTGAGTGTAACGGGATGCGGAAAGTGAACGAACAGGTTAAACCAGAGAATGCTTTTTTACTATCTGGTGTTTTAGTTTAACAAACAAGAACGGAAATGATCACCACTATCAGACCCTGGAAACAGGACGACCTCGATGACCTGGTATTGTATGCCAACAACAGGAATGTCTGGAATAACCTGCGCAATTATTTTCCGCATCCTTATACTCCCGAACATGGAAAGGACTGGCTGGAAAAAGTAGTGGATGCCCCATTGCCGGCCATCAATTTTGCGATTGAGGCAGATGGAACAGTCGCCGGCGGTATTGGTTTAATCCTGAACGTGGATGTTTATATCAAATCGGCGGAAGTTGGCTACTGGATCGGAGAGCCTTTTTGGGGTAAAGGAGTTGCTACTGAAGCATTGCGGCAGATCACGGAGTATGCGTTTACCACGTTTGACCTGGTACGGTTGTATGCGGAAGTCTTTGAGAGCAATAAAGCGTCCATGCGCGTATTGGAAAAAAACGGGTATTACCTGGAAGGGGTGAGAAGAAAATCCGTTTTCAAGAATGAAATGCTGATGGATGATTTTATCTGGGTTAAACTCCGTGGCTGGTAGAAAGTCATGCCGCCTGTTCATCACCCTTATTGTTATTTTAATCTGTATTGCACCTATAAATTTTCATCTGACAAATAATACCATGTACCTGCGAAAAAATATTGCTACCAGTGAATCTGGTTTCATTTTCAATCCCTCCACCGGCGATTCTTTTTCGGCTAACCCGGTAGCGGCAGACATTTTACAATTACTGAAACAAGG
>CAZYTV010000027.1:0-28046 GCA_964650455.1 uncultured Chitinophaga sp.
GTCTTTTTCATTATTCCTTGGTTTTCGCGTGGCGGCTGAAATCGAAAAAGCCAAATGGCCGGGCATTACGTTTAACAGGTGACGAACCACGGAGGTTTTGCCCGCCCCTGAAGGCGCGGCAATGATGATGATTTTTCTTGATTTACCCTGCATAGAAAGTCGGCAAAGGTATAGATTTATCAGGGCGACTCAATGGCTGATTTTTATCAGGCTCACTCCATGTGGCGGGATGCGGCTGGTATAGCTGTTGCCATTGCCCAGGTCCGTTTGCCGCCAGAGATCCCGGATATGATACTTGCCTTCCAGCTCAAGCTCTGACCAGTCCACCCGGATGGTTTCATATTTTTCACCCACATTAAAAATACCGATGGCCTTGCTGCCATCTTCCAGTTCTTTCACCCATACCTGGTAGTTGTCTTTCCGGATCACCCGTACCGCCTGTTTGCCGGCCGCATCCTGGTTGATGGCGTTTACTTCATCATTGCTGAGCAGGTTCAGTGTGAAGTCGTCCATACTGGCAATATCACAACCGATCAGTAATGGCGATGCCAGCAGGCACCATAAACTGATATGGGTATATTGTTCGTCAGGAGATAATCTGGTCGGGTGCAGGTTTTCGCCCCAGCCCACATTGCCCACGATCAGCATATCCGGATCATTCCAGCGACCGGGTCTGGCATAAGGCTGCATGGCCACCTGGTTAAAGGCAATCGCATACATGCTCTCCCAGGTATCTTCAATATCGCCGGTGGTGCGCCAGCAATTACCATCCACTTCATGTCCCCATTTCCAGACATCCTTCATCCCATACTGGCAAAGACTATACACGATATCACGGGGCTGGGCACGGAGTGCAGTCTGCATGATACGATAAGGTTTGATATAGGAAGCCGTGCTGCTGTCTTTTCCACCATGGATATTTCCATAACTGCACCAGTCATATTTCAAATAATCAATACCCCATTGATTATATATATCCGCATCCTGCTTTTCATGCTGGTAGGAACCGAGGTAACCACCACAGGTAAGCGGGCCGGGGGAGGAATAGATACCAAATTTTAATCCTTTGCTGTGCAGCCAGTCGCCCAGTGCCTTCATATCCGGGAATTTGGCATTGGTGACGATCTCGCCCTTTTCATTGCGTTGCGGGGCTTCCCATCCGTCGTCGATATTCATATAACTCCATCCATGATCAATCAGTCCTTTATCGATCAGCGCCTGGGCGGAGGCTTTTACTTTTTCAGTACTCACACTGAGTCCCCAGCAGTTCCAACTGTTCCATCCCATGGGCGGAGTGAGTGCTAACAGATCTCCGCATTTGATCGTAAAGCCTTTACGGGCCCTGCCTTTTTTATTTTTTACCACCAGTTGCACCGTGTATTCTCCGGCCCTGGAAAGAGAACCGGTGATGATACCTGTGACGGGATCCAGTTTTAAACCTTTTGGCAACCCCAATGTGCTATACTGCAGGGGCTTTTCCCCGGTGGCGGCTATTTTAAAAAGAAAGGGGGAGCCGGGACGAACCCCAAACACGCTGGCAGCATTGATCCGTGGCGCAACACCCGCTGCCGGGGTCAGAATATAGGGGGGGACGGTCAGCAGGTAGATCGTCTGCCTGCTTTTGCTCTCCGTAAAACTGGCGGAAATTTCCACCCGCGTCCGCGGATCACTGGTTAACGGTAAAATATATGCGCTGTTTGGCTTCACATGGATGGTTTGATTGCTCTCCTGCAGATCTGTACGGGTGGCGGGGTCGGTGATCTTAATGGACAATTCGCCGGTAATTGTTTCCGGAAGCTGGTGCCGGAAATGGACTTCTTTGTTTTTGTACTCCAGGGTGGTCATATCTTTTAACTGGAGCATGCTGATGCCGGGAATACCGCCAAACATACCTCCGATACCACCTCCGTCATACACGCGGACGGCCAGTACATTGTCCTTATCCCATTGCAGGAGGGGGTCATTGGAGGCCACCCGCAGATCCCTCCAATGGTTCCATTGAGTACTGTAACCACCGGGGTCTTCCGGGAAACGGCCGGTCTTGCTGATCCGTTTGCCGTTGAGGTAGATTTCATCCGCATCATCAATTTTAGCCAGGAAGAAGCGGACACTGTCAGGCCAGAAACTATTGACTTTTATTAAGGAGGATAATTCAAAATGAAAACGATACCAGCCAAAGCCATCATAATCGGCATACCCCTGTTTATCCCAGTTGTATTGCGGTTTGATGGGTTTCCAGTCATGATCATCCAGTCCGGGTTTACTCCATTCGGGATGATCACCCGTTTTGAACAGGGCATTGCTGAGTTCGATCCGGGTGGAGATCTGTGAACGGAGATCAGTAATGGCAAACAGGACTACTAAAAGGAGGAGCTTTTTCATATCATCGTTTTGCACCTTAAAAGTAATGGATTCAGGCGGAGCAAACCAGTAACCGCCTGACTATCCTATGCCACAAATTTTTCACGGTATACGATCAGCCAGATCCAGCACAGTACCGAGGCAAAACTGACTTTTTGCACCAGGGGCAGGTACGGAAGGAGGGAAGGCGTATAATAGAAAAGGTTGTTTACGCCCACCAGTACTATGTTCAGCAACCCGAAACGGAACAAACAGACTTGTTTGGTTTTATATAAAACGATCAGGGTACCCGTTACAGCGAGCAATCCCAGTAAAGAGGCGATATTGGTAACGGTGTCATGATCAAAGACGGTAATAAAGAGCGCGGCCAGCATGGCCAGTACACCACTCGTACGAATCACCCATTGTGTTTTTTCCCGTATGACTGATTTTACAGGATAATAAAACCAGAATGTCGCAAGGCTGATGCATAATAAGATCATACCTGCAAGGGAAACCGGCCGGCCCGGGTTCCATGCACCATTCATCGCTTTTTCATTCAGCAGGTTGCACCAGTAATTATGCAGCCAGCTGAATCCGGATGCATGCGGATCTTCCGGGTGTCCGCCCGGGTAATACAAAGTTGCAATAAAATAGAGGATGATAAAGGCAGGGATACCTGCAAGAGGAATATAAACCCATCCGGAGGATTGCTGATTGCCTGATGTCATGATCAAAAAAAAGCTGACCGGAAAGATTGTCTATTATTCCGGGATTAAAAAGTTAAATCAGGCAGTTGCTGTTTATTGCTGCGCCACACTGTTCACTTCAATCCAGTAGCCATCCGGGTCCTGCAGATAGATCTGTAAAATACCATCGGGCCGTACATGTACTTTACCGGGTGTGCCCGGCCAGTCGGTAAACTGGATTTTCTTTTCTTCCAGTTCTCTGACAAAATCATTGAACCGGGGCGTGGTCAGGGCCAGGTGCACCGCTTTAGTGATTTTTACTTCGCCGGGCGTGGTGGAGATCAGGTGCAGCTCATTGCCTTCGCCCATCGACAACCAACGGATCCCTTCGTTTTTGGTGCGGTTCACGATTTCTTTGAGGTGTAAAACAGATTTGTAAAATTCCACTGAGCGGCTTACATCTTTTACAGACAATGCAAGATGGTTAAAATGGAAACGGTAGTTGACGGTATCCTGGGCCTTTGTCATAAATGAAAAACAGGTAATGAGTAAGAGAATGGTTAATTTACGCATGGTGGTTATTTCGTTGGTGGGAATGGTGCTATGAATATACAAACAGATTCCGGAATGGAATTTACTTCAGCAAAAAGCTATTGAATGAACCGGCTGCCAAACGGGCATCAATCATTTTATCGCCCAAACGAATAGCCAGCTTCTTTTCAGCCAGGGTGTTATTATACAAAACCACAGCAATGGACTTATCCGGGTTTACAAAAGCAAGTAAATCAGTAAATGCCCCGTTGTTTTCCAGCCGCCGGGCACCGGGTTGTACAAAATAACTGAAATGCTTCATCAGAAAATACTCATAATTATATTTATATGTTTTATTCACGGTATCCACACTCACCAGCGAATTCTGTTTCCAGCCCCAGGTACTGATACCGCCCTGTTTGAGGGAAGTGTTCCAATAGGTATAAACATTGGCCCCATTGGATAAATAATGTTTCATGAGCTCCCAGGCATACACACAATACTTCCAGTCATTTTTACTGTTGCCACATTCCTGTTCGGTCTGGTATAATGGCAATGCAGGATAGTTTTTATGTATCGCGGCTATAGCGTCCTTACCGGCCCACTGAAAACCCGCCCCCTTTACATAGGGCTTGCAACCCGGATCAGTCAGTACGGTATCGGCCAGTTGGTGATTGCCTCTTTCGATCGTACCCAGGAATATATCCACTCCTTTTTTCTTCATGGCTGGACCCAGCACCCGGATAAAACGGGTCAGCCCGGCCGCGGTCCAGGTACAACTGGGAAATACCTGGGCTGAATTAAATTCATTCTGGGGCATCACCATACGAATATGGATACCTTCTTTGCGGTAAGCATCAATAAAACGGGAGAAGTATTCAGTATAAGCAGTAAAGTATTTGTCCTCCTGGATAAACATATCCGTTCCCTCTCTGCCTTCTTTATCGGGAGATAATCCATTACTGATATTGCGCAGGTCCATACCCCATTCTTCAGAAACAAAATCGGTCTTATTGACCGAACGGGCGGCATAATGCCCGTTGGTTTTCATCCAGGAGGGAGGCGACCAGGGAGAGGCCCAGATTTTTATTTTCGGATTGTAATGCTGTGCTGCTTTGATAAAGGGGATCAGGGTTTCGCGGTCGTTGGCAATACTGAAATTTTTCATCGCAAAATCACCGGCGGTTTCATTATACGAATACCATTGCCGGGAAAAATCATTGGCCCCGACGGGCATCCGGCAGATGGTGAAATTGGCGCCTTTGCCCGGAGCAAATAATTCATTGAGGATGGACTCCCGGTCTGCAGCAGATAGAAAGGAGAGTGAAGTCCAGCCCAGTTCATTAAAACAGGTGCCGAAACCTTCGATCCGTTGCAAGGGTTTATCCGGGAATATTTCAGCATCGGCTGTTTTATTGGCGGGTTGTAGTGGCAGGGGAGTTTTGATCTGCCAGGAACTCGCTGAATCACTGCTGATCCACCGGATAGTTTGCTGATTATAACTTATGCAGGGAATGAGAATAATTAAAACAACAAGCAAACGTTGCATCGCAAATGTATTGGGGTGAACAGGTCCATAAAATTAAACAAGTTCAGTAAAACCTGTTCAGATTAATGAACTAATCATCATTGTCCTCATTTTTCTTTCTTTCTTCTTTATTATCCCTTCCTTTTATATCATGTTCATCTGCACTTTTATGACAGGAGGCACACCTGGATATATTGTAAATACCTTCTTCGTTGTGTTTCTGCAGCATCCTGTTCTCTGAATGTTCGTGACATCCATAGCAGGTGTAAGCCGTGAGGTTATTATTGGTATGGCAGGTATTGCAAGTGACATTATGATCCCTGTCAAGACGGAAATAAGCGGAGTGATCAAAGCTGGATGGAATCCACTTACTCGTTGAATGGCATTTGTCACAATTGCCAGTGATGGAACGGTGATAATTATCGGCAGGTGATTTATGACAGGATGCGCAGTTATTTCTGACAGTGGCTTCAATCATATTGTGATCAAATGTTGTTCCTTTTTTCCAGCTATTGGTAGTATGACAATTGCCACAGGCGGTTGTGAGATTTGCATGTAAGGTATCGGCCGGTTGCTGGTGACAGCTTTTACAGTTGTTCACTACAGCAGCGGTTAATGCCGTATGATTAAACCGGCTGATACTACTGGCCGGGTCCGTTCCTTTGTGATCCGTATGGCATGAAGTGCAGGATTGTCCGGCCAGGCCTTCATGAAACAGTATTTTATCCGGTTTTAAGGAATCTTTCCCGATCTCATTTCGTGTATGGCAGACCATGCATTTATTGTCAGGAACGCCACCGAAATACTGGTGACAGGCCACACATTTGTTATTGAGATCAGCATGTCCGGCAGTCAGCTCACCCGGGTTAGACATTGCATAGGGAAAACGGATCATCGCCCAGACGATTACTATAAGTATACCCGTTATATAGAGCTTTTTCATCTGGAATACATGATTATAGTAATAATATGAAGGAGCGAAAGTATGCCCAGCAGCAGGGTGATCGGCAAATGAACGGTCCGCCATTTTTTCATGATGTCTACAGTAACTGAATCAAAAAATAATTTTTTATCTGTTTCTTCAGGACTGGCTCCGGTTGCCAATAAACCTTTCCGTTTTTCTTTCAATGTTTCGTTGGCTTTTTTGAGCAGGTATTTACCGGTTAAACCGCTGGCAACCACAATCAGCAGCATCAGGACGGCCAGCCATGGAAGGATAGCATTGAAGTGAATACCCGCATGTACCAGGATCAGTATGGATCCGGCCCAGGAAAGATATTCATGTGCCGCCAGGAATTTTTTTGGAGACCCTGATTCGATGATTTTTCGTTTTCTCAGCGAATACAGGAAAGAGAGGAGCACCACTGCAGTACCTGCGTAACCCAGGTATCGGCCAACATTAACCAATTGCATGCGATGCAACAGGAAGTCAGCGAAAAGGGTGATGAAGATCATCAGCCCATACCACTGTAAAAAAGGCAGAACCTGCCTGACCGCAATTGTGTTTTTCAAAACAGCATTTCCCAAAGTTTCTTTTTTAAAGCCAGGTATACAATGATGTTCATCAGGTTTGTGGAAATGTAAGCGGGAAACCGGCTAAGTAAAATCGAAAAACTCTACCTTAAAACTGATGATTTGTCACTAAATCCATTATTCTTCCGCTTTTATCAGGTCAGCCTTTTTGCATTTATTCGGCGCCTTTAGAATATGCTGGTCATAATTCTCAATACCGGCATCGTGGGGTGGACCCGGACCGGTGATGATATAGCGATTCGGCGGCATTTTATTGTGCCGGTATGTGCTTCTGAACAGTACACGGTTAGCTGTGGCCCGTATTGGCCGCCTGCGTTAAAACTGTAAATAATGGATAGTACCATCAGTATATCCTGTATGATTAACAGAAAGGATATAAATAAGTGAATGATCTTTTTCACGCGGCTTATTTAATTTCAGTAGAAATTCGCACATCCCTTGTAAACAAAAGACAACCCTGGAAACAAACCATCCGTTTGGATTCACAATAAAGCCTGTCCCAAAGCCGCAGATTCCTGCATGTTCCTGCATAGAACGGAGTGTTTTTGAGTTTTAAACATGATTTTTTATTCACATGCGAAAAAATTCCGGTAAAATTACTAACGAATGTTCAGGACAGAATTTTAAATTGTACGATCGAATTAAATCTCCACACTAAACCAAATTTTATGATGAGAAAACTGGGCTTACTGCTTATGGCTGTCATCAGTGTGTATACACTGACTGCACAGCAAGGAAATTATTGGTCTGCACATACGGCTGCTGACCGGATTATCAAAGACAAAGCCGTATCACGATTCACCTTTCCTCAAAATTTTAAATTATTTGACCTGTCTGCCGGAACACTCCGGCAGGATCTTTTTACAGTAGTAGGAAATACCACGCGGCACTCCACTATTGTAACGCTTCCGAATGCAGACGGAGGACTGGAAGACTTTGTGATTTACGAAGCCTCCAATTTTGACGCGCAACTGCAAGCCCGTTTCCCGGATATCCGTGCCTTCTCCGGACGTGGTATCACCGATCCTTCCGCCACCCTGAAAATGAGTTATTCTCCCAGGGGTATCCAGACCATGGTATTCAGGACCGGTAATGACAATGAATTTATCGAACCATATTCTGAAGATCATACTGTCTATGCCGTATTCCGCTCTGAGCGTACACGGGGTAATCTTCCCTGGAGCTGTACAACAGAAGACAGGCAGGTAGCTTCCGGTATCAACCAGCAACTGGCAGGTGCCGGTCTGACCAGCCGTTCCGGCGGAGATTTAAAAACGCTCCGGCTGGCCCAATCCGTTACAGCAGAGTATTCCAATTATTTCGGAGCCACCAGTGCTGCCCAGGTGAACCTGGTGCTGGCAGCCATCAATGCAACGCTCACCCGTTGCAACGGGGTCTATGAAAAAGACCTGGCCCTTCACCTCAACCTGATTGCGAACACAACCAGTGTTATTTATTATAATCCGTCCACTGACCCCTATTCTCCGGCCAGTACCGGTACCGGTGGTGCCTGGAATACGGAACTGAGAAATACACTGACTTCAGTAATCGGTGATGCGAATTATGATATCGGTCACTTATTCGGTGCGACCGGCGGCGGCGGAAATGCAGGATGTATCGGTTGTGTATGTACGGCCGGATCCAAAGGAAGCGGTTATACATCTCCGTTTGATGGTATTCCCCAGGGCGATAATTTTGATATTGACTACGTAGCCCATGAAGTGGGCCACCAGCTCGGGGCTAACCATACTTTCTCCCACAGCAACGAAGGCACCGGGGTGAATAAGGAACCCGGTTCCGGTATCACCATCATGGGTTATGCGGGTATTACCGCACAGGACCTGGCACCGCATTCGATCGATATCTTCCACCAGGCATCTATTGCACAGATCCAGGCTAACCTGGCCACCAAGACCTGCCCGGTAACCACCAGCATTGCCGGCACGAATGCCACACCGGTGGTTTCATCGGGCGGCAATTTTACCATTCCGATCAGTACACCCTTCGCCCTCACCGGATCGGCTACCGATGCCAATGCCGGCGATGTGCTGACTTATTGCTGGGAACAAAATGATAATGCCGGCACCGGTCAAACAGGTGCCAGTAGTGTAGCCAGTGCCACGAAGGCCACCGGCCCGAACTGGATCAGTTTTCCTGCTGTAACCACACCCACCCGCTATTTCCCGAAAATGTCAACCATCCTCGCGGGTGGTACAGTTTCCGGTCCGCTGACCGGTGGTGATGCCGGTGCCAATACAGAAGCACTGAGTTCAGTATCCAGAACACTCAATTTCCGGTTAACCGTCAGGGATAACGCCGTGTATAGTTCAACGGTGCCGGTAAGCGTGGGCCAGACCCAGTTTGCCGATGCTGTGGTTACAGTAACCAATACCTCCGGTCCCTTCCAGGTATCAGCCCCTAATACCGCTGTATCCTGGGCGGGTAATTCAGCCCAGACCATCAGTTGGCTGGTGAATAACACAACAGCCGCACCGGTTAGTTGTGCCAATGTAAAAATTTCCATTTCTACCGATGGGGGCACTACGTTCAGTACCCTGGTGGCCAGTACACCCAATGATGGCTCTGAAGTGGTAACGGTTCCCAACACCCCCTCCACCACTGCCCGTATCAAGGTGGAAGCAGTCGGTAATATCTTCTTTGATATTTCCAATACCAACTTCACGATTACCTCGGGTACCGGTTGCGGATCACCCATCGGTCTGACTTCATCAGCGGTAACCACAACCGGTGCCAGCATTAGCTGGACAGCCGTAAGCGGTGCCACTTCTTATGATGTGGAGTATAAACTCAGCAGTGCTTCTACCTGGACCAATGCAGCAACCGGAACTGCTTCCGTATCTGTTGCGCTTAGCGGACTGGCCAGTGGTTCATTATATGACTGGAGAGTACGGGCCAATTGCGCAGGAGGAAGCAGTGCCTATACACAGGCGCAGTTTACAACGGTATCTGATGTAACCTGTAATGCCCCTGCCGGGTTAAGTTCTTCTGCCGTGACCACCAGTGGTGCCACCGTTAGCTGGACCGCTGTAAGTGGTGCCAATTCCTACGATGTGGATTACAAGCTGAACAGTTCCGCCACCTGGATCAATGCGGCAACGGCCACCACGTCCACTTCAGTTGCGCTGAGCGGATTAACGGCAGGAAGCCTTTACGACTGGAGAGTACGGACTAATTGTACCGGTGGAAGCAGTTCCTATACACAGGCACAGTTTACCACTACGGCAGCACCCGGATGCGCTACCGCATTTGAGCCGAATGAAACACAGGCTACTGCCGCCACTATTTCAACAGGTGTTGCAAACTCAGCAGCGATCAGCACCAGCACGGATGTGGACTATTTCCAGGTGGTAACAACTGCCACTTCCAATAATACATTCAGCCTGGTGGGACCATCCGGTGTGGATTTTGATATGACCGTTTACAACAGTGCGGGAACACAGATCGGTTCAGGTACCGGATCAACCGCTACGGAAACAGTTTCCCTGACCAGCCAGGCAGCAGGTACTTATTATATCCGCATATTTGGTTTCAGCGGTGCCAACAGTGCCAGTTGTTATACGCTGACTGTTACAGCCACCACGGTGACCAGTTGTGCCAGTGCGCTGGATAATTCCACCAATGGAACTACAGCAGGCGCGGCTACCATTCCGTTCAATACAGACGTAAAAGGACTGATCAATGTGGGTGGTGATAACGACTACTACAAGTTTGTCATCACGACTGGCGGTACCGCCACGATCACACTGAGTACACTGCCGGCGAACTATAACCTCCGCCTGTATAGCAGTAATGGTACAACCCTGCTGGCTTCGTCCACCAGGTCCGGAACCAATGCGGAAACCATTTCCCGTACATACACGGCAGGTACTTATTATATCCGCGTAAACGGAAATAATTCAAGCGCCTTTAACGCGACCAGTTGTTATACCCTCCGGGTGGCACTGGGTACCGCCACCCGTGAAGTACCGGCTGAACTTACCCTGAACACTAAGATCAGTGTATTCCCCAACCCGGTAACCACCGGCAGGTTTACACTGAATATGCCAGACAATAAAGGCAATTCAGTGATTCGCATTTACGATGTATATGGAAAAATGCTGGTACAGCAATATTCATCGGCGATCAATACCGATATGGATATCTCCAGGCTCCCGGCCGGTATTTATCTCGTAAAAGTGATGAGTAACGGGTTCGAACAATCGGTGAAACTGGTGAAAAAGTAAGATTCAGTTTCCTGGTATAATAAAAATAACCCCGGTGAATGCCGGGGTTATTTTTTTATTAAAGTTGATCAGGTCATATCCGGTGCGCATTGCGCAGATGGAACATTTGTACGGATTATTGTGGGGTGGTTGCCGGCCAGTCAGAGTTATAGCAATCCCGGAAGAGTTTCCAGGAACCTTCTTCCTTTTTCCAGAGCACAATATATTTTCCCTTATCCATTACTATATTTCTTTTGTTCAGGATTGAAAAAACACCTTCCTCAGCCAGCATTTTTTCATCACCCCATAGCCCGGTGGTTGTCAGTTCCAGTTTATTAGCCCCGGCAGCCATCACCACTGCATAGTGATGGCGGATGGCATTCCTGCCGGTAAAAGCTGGTTCATTCGGTTCCATGGATTTTCCGTCAGCTGTGAACATATTGGCCAGTCCTGAGGAGTCGCTGTTGTTAAACAGTTTGATAAATTCCGCATTAGCTTCATTGATTTCTTGGCCGGCTTTTACCAGGTCATATTCGGGTATAGCAGCAATTGGTTTGTCATTGCCGGAAGACTGACAGGCATTCAGCAACAGCAGCACCACAACCAGGAGTGGAGTATAATGGGATATGCGCATCTTATTCATATTATTGGCGAAAGATACGGAAACCCGCCATCCGGAGCAAAGGAGAACCGGTCTGGCAGGGCAGCCTTTATTTTGATTTAATACCCATCTGTCGTTGAAAATAGCGCCTTAAACTATTCCGGGAATAAATCAGGATAAAGTATAAGACGGTGAGCAGTACTACAAGTGCGGATAACAACAGGACGATTTCCGGAGTCAGGGATGATTGAATACGTACAGTGGTAATGATAATAGCCAGGAGTATGCTATAAAAAAGAAGCAGTGAAAAATTACCGGCCCTTGCCCTTACCCGGATAACAGTTCGTTCTTCTTCTGCCTGCAGCCGGCCATCCAGCACAGCGAATGATTGAAAAAAACCAAAAAAGACAAGGGCTTTTGATAATACAGGCCGGACCCGGAATGTGTACTCATCACTGAAATGCCCGTTGAGTTTTGGGGAAGATTTATGCCAGGGAGTGGAGAAGAGGGTCTCCAGTTCCTCCTTTACCTGGGCAGGCGACTCGTTGAGTTTGTATTTATATTTTTTCCGGAATAATAAATCCATAAAGCAGGCAATACAAAATAGTTATAAGATACGTGTTCTTTTCCGGGCAGCCCTTCGGAAAATATTGCTGATACAATCAGAACGCTAAAAACATCCGGTGATTCGGATTGGTATGGGTGGCCGAAATCGGGAAATCATGGCTTCCGGTGATTTTAAATCCTTTTTTTTCATAAAAGCGGATGGCCCGGTTGTTTTCTTTCCATACGTAGAGCCAGACCCCGGTTTGCTTTTCCTTTTTCATCAGGTGTAATAAATAATCCATCAGGGCCGGACCCAGGTTAGTGCCATAATAACTCTTTTGCAGGTAGATCCGTTCCAGTTTGGTAATCGCAGCACCAGGACTGTCTTCATAAGGATCATTTAAAACGATCTTGGAAAAACCCACGGGCCTTTTATGATAATAAAGGATATGATAGATGTTTGCCGGATCTTCCAGTTCTGCTTTCAGCATAGCGGGTGTGTATTTCTCTGAAACATACGCCTCAATATCTGCAGCACCCGCACTATGACCATGTGATTCAATAAATGTCTGTGTCGCTAAATCGGCTAAAAGGTCTGCGTCTTTTACTTCCGCCTTTACAATAGAGATCATGCCGCAAAGTTAATTCATAAAATGAGCTGTATTTTATTTCTTTATTTCAAAATGATATTGACCCGATCCCGCTTTCACGACTGTTTTACCGTTTTCTGTTCCCTGCAGGACAAGGTCTTTATGCCCGCTAAGCGGTAAGCCGCTTTCAGTTATAGAAGCAATATCGGCAGAAGGAAGATAAATACTGGCGCTGCTATTAACGGGTATCGTAATATCCATAGTCAGCAGGTTGCCGTTTAGTTTCCATCCGCTGGCTGCTTCGCCATAATTTGTTTTCAGACGGGCATCCATACTGGTAAAAGTGCCCCCGGTATTGGGTTCAATCCGCAGTTGCTGGTAACCCGGTCCCTCTTCTTTGGTATCGAGTCCGGCAGCCACCCGGTACATCCAGTCCCCGATAGCCCCATAGGCATAGTGATTGAAGGAGTTCATGGAAGGCACCTGGAAACTACCATCCGGTTTGATTCCGTCCCAGCGTTCCCAGATCGTGGTGGCACCCATTTTTACCGGGTACAACCAGGAAGGATAGGTTTCCTGTAATAATAAACGATAGGCAACGTCTGTATACCCATAACGGCTGAGGACCTCACAGAGATACGGAGTTCCTAAAAATCCGGTTGTCAGGTGATAGCCATAACTTTTCACATTTTCCACCAGTCGTTCTGCCGCCTGTTTGCGCAGTCCGTCGGGTAACATATCAAAATGCAGGGCCAGTGTATATGCGGTTTGTGTACCGGACACCAGTTTACCATTGGTTGTCATATATTCTTTAAGAAATGCAGCTTTAATTTTCTCCAGTTGGCTCCGGTAATATTCCACGTCGGCAGTTTTACCAAGTACCGTTGCCGTTTTGATCATCAGGTTGGTGGAATGAGCAAAGAAGCATTGGGCAATCAGGTATTTGTCGGTAACAGCCGCACGCCCGTCATTATCATCAAAGGGCCGGTAGAATAACCAGTCACCAAAATGAAAACCGGTGGCCCATAAATGATTTTTACTGGCTTTTTCCATAAAGCCCACCCAGGCCTTCATACTGGGATATTGATCTTCCAGTATTTTTTTATCGCCATATGCCAGGTACATGTTCCAGGGAATAATGGTGGCCGCATCCGCCCAGCCCGTGGATCCTGCAGAACCGGCACCCAGTACATTCGGTATCACAAAGGGCACACTGCCATTTTCGGCCTGATCGGCCGCCACATCTTTCATCCATTTGGCAAAAAAGTTATTGACCCTAAAATTGTAAGCCGCGGTCCTTGAAAACACCTGGGCATCGCCCGTCCAGCCAAGCCGTTCATCCCGCTGCGGGCAATCGGTGGGCACATCCAGGAAATTGCCTTTTTGCCCCCACTGAATATTATGCTGCAACTGGTTGATCAGTGTATTTGATGTGGTCAATGAACCCGTGGGAGGCATATCAGAATAAAGCGCAACAGCGGTTATATGATCCGCGGTCAGTTCGCCGGGGAATCCTTCTACTTTAATATAACGAAAGCCCTGGAAGGTAAAGTGCGGTTCGAAAAATTCCTCAGCGCCGCCTTTGAGGATATACTTGTTTTGCTGTTTGGCTATCCGCAGATTTTCTGTATAAAAATTACCAGCCTTGTCCAATACTTCGGTATGGGTAATCAGCACCTGGTCTCCGGCATTGCCTTTTACTTTCAGCTCCACCCAGCCAACGAGGTTCTGTCCGAAATCGGCGACCAGGTCGCCCTTAGGGGTTTTAAAAATCTTCAGGGGTTTAAATCGTTCATGTTTCCGGATGGGTTCATTGATGGTGGCGATGATGGGCCGGTTGGTGACCGTAGCTTTTTTCGCATATACCCATCCTTCGGCGTTGTAACCTGGTGCTGACCAACCTGTTTTTTCTGCACGGGCATCGTAGGTTTCTCCATGATAGATTTCAGCATAGCGGATCGGACCGGTACTGGTTTGCCAGCTATCATCACTGCCGATAATTGCGGTTGAGCCGTCCGTATACACCAGCATGATCTGCATCAGCAGGGCCAGTTTTTTTCCATAAATATTTTTATGATCGTCCCAGGCCAGGAAGCCGCGATACCAGCCATTGCCCAGGGTTACCCCAACTGCATTGGCCCCTTTTTGCAACAACCCGGTCACATCATAGGCCTGGTATTGCAGTCGTTTGTTATAGCTGGTCCAGCCGGGAGTCAGGTACGCATCGCCAATTCGTTTTCCGTTCAGTTGGGCTTCATACATACCGAGTGAAGTGATATAGGCAGTGGCGGATTTTACTTTTTTGGGGAGTGAAAAATTTTTCCGGAAGTACTGGGCCGGACGGTTGATCGTATCCTCGGCAAATCCCGCTTCAATCCAGTCAGCTTTCCAGTCAGTCGGGTTCAGCAATCCGGTTTTAAAAAAGGCAGGCTGGCTCCAGGCACTGGTATTTCCCTGGTTATCCCAGGCACGAACCTGCCAGCTATAGGTTTTGTCAGTTTGCAAAGCAGCTCCCTGGTAAGGAATAAAAACAGATTGTGCACTGTTTGTTTTACCGGTTTTCCAGACCGCTTTCTTATCCAGCACGACTTTCAGTTCATATGCGGTTTGCAGGGTATTTCTTTTGGGACTGCTGAGTTGCCAGCTAAAACGGGGTTGGGTATGATCGATGCCAAAGGGAAAGGGCTGATTTTCTGTCTGGAGTTTTGAAACATTGAGTTGTGCGGCGGCGGCTGTGCTGATCATTATCAGGATCAGCCCGATGATTTTTCTCATGGGAAAGCATTCGTTTGTGTAGTAAGATACCAAATTAAATGTACAGCGAAGCTGGGAAGGGGCTGTCATGTGCTGTAGGGTGTCAGTAACGCCCATAATAAATTATATTTTATTAAAACCGGTTACATTTTACCGATAGTAATACACTTATATAAACAGCACCTATTTGTCACAGAATTGATTGATCAATGAATAGTGGGATAGGGATAATGTTTAGATTATCAAAGCTATACGACTGGTTTATTGGCTGTTTTAGCGACATCCTGTGGAAACCCGGAATTGAAACAACCAGTTGGTAAAAACGGGTAGTTCATTTTCTGTTGTTCCTCTTTTTCATTTAAAGTGCAAAATCAGGCAGCGGAATGAAGATTCACCGTCTGCCGGATCAGGAAGGAGAGGCCAGGTATATATAGTTTTTGCAAACCTTAAAATGCTTTTATGAGAAAATTAATTTGGCTAACAGGGTTTAGTCTGGCTTTGTCGTTAAATGTATCCGGACAGTATTCGACCGACTGGATAAGGCCTGCTGAAAGTTATCAGAAAACTGGTGTTATGATTGCCCGGGATAACGAGGACAATGTAATTTCAACCGGCTATTGGACCAGTAACAATACGTTTACCCGCAAGTATAACAAGTTTGGTGTGTTGCAGTGGGAAGCCGTATCCGCTTCAGGTATGGCAAGCATTTATGAAAGACCGCTTTGGGTAACTACCGATATCGACAATAATGTTTTTGTCGCCGGTTACCAATACAGTTACAGTGGCAGCAGCACTCCCAATGGGGTCATAATTTTAAAATACAATCCTGATGGTGTTCAGTTATGGAAGCAGGTTATCAACCCGGTCAGTTACCTGGTAGGAATGAGCCTGAGATGTGAGGTGGATAATAATGGGAATCTGTATGTTGGGGCGACTGGTCTTGGAAATCTCCCGGGATTTGCGTTGTATAAGTTTGATACAAATGGCAACATTTTGTTTTCGCAACACAGTGCTGCAAATGCACCAGGTTTTTTTGAATCGATGCGTGTAAAAGGGAATAAAATCGTTCTCAGTGCATCGGGTGGTGTTCCGGCGGGGGGAGACCCCAATATTGCATCAGTAGCGGTATGGGATACTACGGGAACCTTATTATGGACTGCCGGTGTGCAGGGCCGTGGTGGCAGAGATGTGGAAATAGATGATGCCGGTAATGTGTATTTGCTTACTGGTTATTTTAACCAGGTTACAGCAACCAGTCAGATGGATATTGTGATGTATAAATTTGATCCGGCTGGTACACCACTTTGGAAAAAGGATTATGATTTTGGAGGGGCTGATTTTCCCGCCAGGTTCACTTATGTGGCAGATAAGCTGAGTATTATTGGTCAGGGACAGCTTGCCGGTTTCGACTGGATTACTTTCCAGGTGAATACAGCCGGCACTATGTTATGGAATTCAAGGTACAATGGAACTTCCGGTAATGATGAAGCACCCTATTTTATTGCAGCTAAAGCCAACGGAGAGGTATTTGTAACCGGTAAAGGCGGTCCGACACCGGACCCCAATAATTTATCTTTTTTACGAATGATCACATTAAAGTATAGTAATACGGGTGTGCAGAAATGGATTGATTCAACTAATATTTATAGCGGATGGGGCTATGGATGTACATTGGCCAGCGACAGTAGTTTGTATGTTTTAAGTGGTACCGCTATGACGGTCTTTCATTTTCTTGATCACGCCGGTACAGGAGCCTGTAGCATCCCAACGGGATTAAATGTTGCCAATGTTGCCAATACCCTCGCAACATTTTCATGGACACCTGTTCCAGGGGCCACTTTATATCATTTACGGTATAAGCCAACTACGGCTGCTACCTGGACAGTGGTTTCCTATGACCTTACTACGATGAATATTTTTGGCCTTTATGCCGGTACAAATTATGAGTATGCCATTGAAGCTGTTTGTGAAAACGGACCATCCGGGTATAGTGTAACGCAATCCTTTTCAACAACCGGAACGTCTATTTGTTCTTCTGCCGGACAAAGCCAGGCACAGGAGTATCTGAGTCAGGTATGGATCCAGGGCGGTATGATCAATAATTCCGGATCTAATAACGGGTACGGGGATTTTACTAATCTGATTTCTCCGTTTACAAGAGGCCAATTGGTTCAGGGTTATTTATCCGGATTGGTTCCTTACCCGGAGTATGAGTATTACAGTATCTGGATCGATTATAACCATGATAACGATTTTACTGACGCAGGCGAAGAAGTAGTAACCCTTTATTCAGATTTTTCAGGGTTTAATGCCTTTAATTTTACGATTCCGTCATCTGCTCCCCTGGGCCAGGCAAGAATGAGAGTTATTATGAGCCATGATAATCCGCCAACTCCCTGTGGTTTTTATGCAAGAGGCGAGACGGAAGATTATACAATACTCATTAATGACACCAGTACCGTGCCGCCTCCGGTACCAGCAGGGTTAGGTGTTTCTGGTATTACCAATTCCAGTGCAACATTTACATGGACACCGGATAACAGTGCAGCATCCTATCATTTAAGGTATAAAAAATCAACAGAAACTACCTGGACCATCGCCCCGGTTAATGTTACTTCAATCACCGTACCTGCGCTTACGGCCAGTACCATTTATAATTTTTCCTGTCAGGCAGTTGGTAGCGTCGGCCCATCCGGTTACGGTGCCCCACAGTCTTTTACAACATTAGGTGCGGTATTACCAATTAATGTGGTTGAACTGAAGGCCGGTCGCCAGGCTGCAGATGTATTGATAAGCTGGACTACTCAATCTGAACAAAATAGTTCCAGCTTTGAAATTGAACGGAGTGTTGATGGTATTATTTATCGTCAGGCAGGTCAGGTACAGGCTGCAGGATATAGTACGGGTTTACGCGCATACCACTTTATTGATATAAATGCGCCGAAGTCAAAAATATTCTACCGGTTGAAATCAGTCGATGCAGATGGCAGTTTCAAATTAAGCCCTGTTAGTAAAGTGGCAGCAGCCGGAGATTTCAGCCAGGCCTTTTTACTGTATCCAAACCCAGCCAACACCCGCGTAAATATTGCATTTGCTGAACCGGCCGGCAGGACCATGCAACTGAAAGTGGTCAGCCAGTCAGGCCAGTTGGTAAAATGGGAGCAGATTTCCGAAGGCACCCAGGTAATCAGTCTGGATATATCGGGGCTTTCGAAGGGATATTATACAGTAATAATTTCTGGGACTGCGGAAGTGATGGTAAAGAAGCTGATAATAAATTAAATTTCATTGAATCAGGCGGGAATCGTTTGACTCTGCTTGTGGCCGGTATGATTTCCGGCCACAATTCTTTAGAACAGCGTTTTGTCATGGTTATACCAGAACCAAATTTCGGACAGACCGTCTAAAAAAGCCATGGCCTCTTATATGAATGTTGCAATTACACCTTTTTCAGGTAAAAGTATTGTAATAACCAGCATCAGACCCTTACCGATCCACGAAATCCCCGGGCCGCATAATAAGACTCTGCCCCATTATGATACACAAAGACCTGGCCATACCGGTAATCTGCAAACAGCGAGCCACCCAGTTTCCGGATGGCCGGTGGCGTGACGATCCAGCTCGATGTTTTTGAATCGAATTTTCCGAGTTGCTGAAGGTCCCTGTATTGCGCTTCAGTTAATAGTTCAATACCCATTTCGGTTGCCATACCAGTCGCACTGTGCTTCGGTTTATTTTCTTTTCGGGAAGCCAGGGCTTCGGGGTCGTAACAAACACTCCGGCGGCCGGCCGGACTTTCCGCTGAACAATCAAAGAAAGTATATTCGCCCGTCTTTTTATCCTGCCCGACCACATCCGGTTCACCCCCGGTTCTTTCCATTTCATGGAGCGACCAGAGTTTTTCACTATTCGCTTCCAGTTTTTTCTGTATGTCCGCCCAATTCATCCCTTTATGGCGATTCGTGTTTTTCTCAAAGCGGCTTTTTAATATGCTGAACAACTCTTTCCGTTGATCAGCGGGTAGTGGTTTTTTATTTTTCAATGCCATGATCTTTTGTATTGGTTTGCTATAAGGTAAAGATGTTGGTTTAAAACAGTCCGGATAATACCTTTACCGACGTATTAACTTCTTTTTTATTTTTTACTGATTTTTATCATCACAACACCCTGAGCCGGAACCGCTGCAGTATATCTCTGCTTGTAAGCACCGAGATCTTTCTGATGCCATAAATCACGAACCGTATGTTTTCCAGATATGGCCAATTCTGTCCAGTTTACTTCTACGTTCAAAGGTTTCTTGCTGCGGTTAAATAAACCAACCGCTTTTGAACCGTCGGCCAGGCTTTTAACCATGATAAAACTGCTGTCGGATTTTTGAATAACCATTCCGCATTCACCTAAAATATCCTGATTTACTTCTATCACTTCAGGGTTGCAGAGCACATTGAGTGTAAAAGGGTCCAGCTTCGACATATCGCCACTGTAAATAAGCGGAGAGGCTAAAAGGCTCCAGAGTGACATATATGCATATTGCATGGAAGGCAACATCTTTGTAAGCTTTGGCGTCTCCATTTTATGGGCGTTACCAATCCAGCCGATCTGAATATAGTCCGGATCATTCCATTCCCCCGGTTTTGAGTATTGCCTGTATTTGCTGTTCTTGATAGCAATATCGAAAACACGGTCGAGTTCAAATCCAAGATCATCGCCGGTCCGCCAGCTATGACCTCCCACTTCGCCACCCCATTTCCAGACTTCGCCCATTCCGTACTGGCACAGGTTAAATATGATATCACGGTTTAGCGATTTCAGTATTTTGCCCATTTTCCAATAGGGGTGCTGGTATGCCTCAAGCGTCGGTTTCTGATCACCCCAGGACATATCTTTATCATCCGCTTTTCCACCGCCTGCTATATGTCCGTAGCTGCACCAGTCGTACTTCAAAAAATCAAAACCCCAGGAAGCAAACTGGCGGGCATCCTGTTCTTCGTGATCAAAGGAGCCCGTAAACGAGGTACAGGTGTATGGGCCGGGTGAAGAATAGATACCCGCTTTAAGTCCTTTTGAATGAATGTAGTTCGTCAGCCCATGCATATCCGGGAAATACCGGTTGGTCATTATATTTCCGTTCTCATCCCTGGCAGGGCCTACGCGTAACGAGTCTTTAAATTTGGGGGCATTTGCCCAGCAATCGTCTATGTTCACATATTGATAACCCGCATCTGCCATTCCGCTGCTAATCATAAAATCGGCAGCTTCACGCATCATTTTGTCAGTAATCCTGTCGTAATGGGCATACCAGTGATTCCATCCCATTGGGGGGGTTAGTGCCAGTTTATCCCCTGAAATCAGTTTCAGTTTTCGCTGATCTTTTCCGCTGGCATTAACGGCCTTTATCACCAGGTCATATTCTCCTTTGGATGGCGTTTTTCCGCTGATGATACCTGTCACTTCATCAAGGTGAAGACCAGCAGGTAAATTTTTTACGGAAAACCGGATAGGCCGTATACCCTGGCAGGGAATCCGGTACAGAAACGGATTTCCCGGGCGGCTGCCATAAACCAAAGGCCCGTTAATGCGGGGCTGTGGTTTTGGTGCAGGGGTATAAATTTCTGCATCTGTTATATTATTACCTGTAATTCCCTGGGCAGATACCATTCCGGTAAAAGTGAAAAATATATTTAAAAGGATGATAATGGTATTTTTCATGCTGTCGTTTTACTGAAGTTTTTCTGTTCGGTTCGGGGTTTAAAGCAGATGGCTAAAAACCAGGTATAATAATGGTAAGGAGAAATAATATCAGATGAAAACGATTTGTCTATATCTGCTTCAGGCCCGATCGCTTCTGCATAAAGTTACAAAAGCTGATGTAATGATAAGAGGCGGTTTTTCTGTATGAGCCCTTGCTTGTTTTTTTCCTTAATATAAGCAGTCATTATTTCCTGATTTCCTGTGTTCCCTGGCTGCCAGGCAGGTCAAGGATATTGTTGTATCTGAACTTCGATATTTCTGTTATGGTTCCGCAACACTTTGTTTTAAACGAAGTATAAGTAATGGTCAGCGTGTCCGTATCAGTGTCATTTAGTTTCATGTATACGTCTGTGGTTGTTTCCGGGTAAAATTGTACCAAAAGGATACTGTCGTAGCCGCTCCCTGGAAAATATACTGTGGTATAAGGGAAAAAAGTGGTGTCAGTCACATTCAGTGAGTAGAACTTTAAATTTGTTTTATCATAAACTGTCGTTGGTCCGAAAACCAGGCCTTTCCCGTCTGTCTTGCTGATAATCCGGAATTGCCCGTCAAAGTTACTGGAGATACAATCCAGGTAGCCGCATGGGTTACATGAACCAAGTGCCTGGATGAGCAAAAGGGTAAAGCAGGAGTATAGTAGTTGGCGTTGCATTGAAGTTTAGTCAAATGACAGGGAACTGATCGGAAACGTTGCCTCAGGCTTACAAAGCGTTATCCGCTCAATGGTTTGCTGCAGATGAAGTGTTACATAAACAGACTATTGCATCAACCATATGTTACCTGCGGTTAGTCAGCCGGGAAATGTAATTACTTAATGAGTATTAAGTTACTGGTGGATTTTGCACTTATCCAATGCTTAACCTGAGGTTCAATGTGAATATAATCACCTGTTGTCAGTGTAAGTTTAATTCCATTTTCATTTTCAAATATGGCTTCACCTTTCAGGCAGATTAATAATGCCGGCACGTTTGTAATGTGTTCTTTTAATTGCCCGTCTGCCAGTATTTGAATGGAGGTCACATTACTTTCTGCCGTTTTAAATAACGAAGCTGTTGAAATTGCTTTTGAATCTGTATGTAGCTCTTTTATGTTCATTTGTTCTGTTTTTTATTAATGGTGATATAGGCAAAGAGAGTGAATCCGGAAGTCAGTACAATTCTGAATATCATTGCTCCGACAGTTTTGTTCTCATGAATACCACCTGACTGGATATAAAAAAGAAAACCAATAAACGCTGCCAGTAAAATTATTGTTGAAAGCCCCAGCACTTTGAAAGCCCAGGTTTTGGCGGTCAGGAGCCCATACACTGCAATAAGATAAAGAAGACTACTGATGAAATTTGACCATACAATAAATAATACATAGTTTCCTTCTTTTGCCCTGATGCCAAACAAATCAAAAATTACTGATGTGCTAAGGAATAATGTCAGTAAACCAAAGCCTGTTAATGCCGTTGCTACTAAGTAAAGTATAATTGTTTTCATGGTTGAGTTAACTTTAATTGCTGCATTTTAAGGAAAGCAAAGCCAAGCCAAACTACGGAAATGGTCATTGTAATTGCACCCACTAATACCAAAACAGGGGGTAAACCAAAATATACTTCGGACAAAATTCCGACAGGCATCAATAACCCAGTCAATGCTAACCAGGAAATGACTTTTACATTTTTAAGTTTGTCGCTAAAGCGAAGTAATAAATAGCCTATGAGAATATTCAGAAAGGCAAAAAGATTACCGTGAACATGTGCCAGCCGGGTTTCAAAGTGTTTTCCGGTACTATAGGAGTTAGCCCATTCTGCTTTTCCCGGTGCAATGTCACGTAGGTAAATTAACAGAAACCCATACGCCATAAAGAATCCCATGGTTAAGAATCCTATTGCAATGTTGTTTTTACCGTTCATACTGTTCTTATTGGTGGTAAGGAATGCACGATGAAGGTATAGTTATTGAAGCTGATTTAATATGATATAAGTCACACTTTCAGGTATCAGCAAATCAGTGCGGTTACATGTATCTGATGAATTCCCGGGTCAATTCAGTTGTTTGTCAGACCTTACAGGTAAAAACCCATAGCTGTTTCTTCCGGCTACATTTCCTTTTCGTTAGTGTATTCTAAAATATCCCCGGGTTGGCAATTGAGTGCTTTGCATATGGCTTCCAGGGTGCTGAACCGGATGGCTTTTGCTTTTCCTGTTTTCAGGATGGAAAGATTGGAAAGGGTCAGATTCACTTTTTCGGAAAGTTCATTCAGCGACATCTTTCGCTTTGCCATCATCACATCTAAGTTTACTATTATTGGCATAAGCTATATGGTTAAGTCGTTTTCTTTTTGAATTTCTATTCCTCTTTTTACAATTTGTACAATTACAAAAAGTATCACCGCCATAAAAAGCCAGACATCTGCCCCAGCCAGGTGCAAGGATTGCAGGTCGGCTGATGGTGCACCTTGTTTGGTCAGCCACACCGTATAATTAATTCCGGAGTAAGAGAATATACCAATGCCTGCAGCCAGATAAGCTTGTAGTATTATAAAGTGTCTTAATTCCGGACTGAATGGTTGGGAAATCTTCAGCTTTTTTTCTGTAAATAGTTTTACAATCAGGTAAAACATGATGGCTTTTAAAACGGCTACAATAATCATGATCAGCGTAATGACTATAAAATATCCGTGGTCAAACCTGTAAAGACCCGCTAAATATTTATTCCCTTCCCAAAAATTATCAACTGCTGATGGGTTGATAAACAAGGTTATAAAAGTATTGACCGCAATTCCGCCGGCTTCAATACATAGCCCTATAAATATGATCCAGGATAGTATTTGCAGCAGTTTCAGGACATGGCTGCTGGTGATTTTAATTTCCATAATTAGTTGGTGATTTAGAATTATGGTGTAAATATCAGAAAATAATTATTGATAAACAATAAATATATTCTGAAAAAGGGTAAATTATATACAAAACCCTAAAAATCAGGCTACTGAAATTATCAGATGGGAAAAATTTAAAGAGGCAATATCACCCGTGCTGAAGAAGTATATAACTGAGGGTCGCTGGCTTGACCGCGAAGGGGTGGGGCTTGCCACCATACGGGTATAGCAGATCTGCTGCCCGCTGTTACACAGGTTGGGCTTAACGCAAAGCTGAAAAGAGACTGTATTAATTACTTTGAAGCGTCTCGTGAACTTTCCGGCCTTCCCGGACAACAATGTCAATGACTTCATGAATGTCTTTTTCAGAAGTTCTGAAATTTACAATACATGCTCTCAGGCAGTATTTGTCAGCTACAACAGCATTTGACAAAAAGACCCCGCCGCCTTCCTGTAACCTGTTCAACAGGGTTTCATTTAATTTGTTTATATACTCCTGACTTTCTTTTTCCTGGTCCACATAATTGGCAGGTACATATTGAAAGGTGGTGATGCTCAGATTTTGAGTTACCGCTTTAAGCTCCGGGTGTTTCTTGGCTTCTTTAAATAATAGTTGTGCCAACGCTATATCGTTTCCGATCATTTTGATGTAACCGCTCTTTCCTGCCTGCTGCAAAGCCATCCATACTTTTAAAGCTCTGAATCCTCTTGAATTCTGAAATCCAAATTCATAATAATTGAGGGAAGGCTCATCATCGTGACTGCTGAAATTGTAATAGGCAGGATGAGAACTGTAAGTATCCACCAGGTGTTGCGGATTCTTTACCAGGGTACACCCCGCTTCAAGCGGTGCATAAAGCCATTTGTGCGGGTCAAGGGCAATGGAGTCAGCTTCCTGAATTCCTTCAAATAATTTTTTATTACCGGGAATTACAGCAGCGGGAATTCCATAAGCTCCGTCAATATGAAACCATAAATCATGGGTTTTGCAAATAGTTGCTATGGCAGCAAGATCATCTACCACCCCGGTGCTGACATCGCCTGCATTCCCAATGACGAGAAAAGGTTTCTTGCCATTCTTTAAATCATCAGAAATTGTCTGCGCTAAAATAGCTGTGTTCATTTTGTTGTCAGCATCAGTTTCAATCCAGCGGATTGCTTTGGTTCCGTGTCCGAATAAAACGGCCGCCTTTTCTATCCAGGTATGTGTTGCTTTTGAGCAATAGAAAACCATTTCGTCCGGTATATTGGCCAGGCCGTTTTCTTTGAGATTCTTTGGCGCTTTGGCAGTTCTTGCCGCTAAGAAGGCAGTGAAATTAGCCATGTTACCACCGCTTACTAATAGCCCGCCGCAGGAAGGGGGCGCGCCGATAAATTCCGACAGCCATTTCACTGTTTGCTTTTCAATAGCTGTAGCCATCGGGCTTAAAATATTTGCACCCACATTGGGGTTAACAGCCGCCGCTAAAAGATCCGCCAATGCGCCGATGGGAGCCGGAGAGGATGTGATGTATCCGAAAAATTTCGGGTGCCCGTTGAGCAACGAATGCTCAAGTAACAAATCAGAGGCTTTAGCAATAATAGCTGGTACGGACGTTCCGTATTCTGGTAATGAAGCGTTTCCCAATAACTGCTGAATCTGTTTGGGTGTTTCTCCTGTTGTAACAGGCTTTTCATGAATTGTTTCTATGAAATGGGAAATAGTATCAACTAATTGATACCCGATTTCCCGGAAGTCTTCCCGGCTGATTTCAATGGGTGATTCCCGGCTGTCTGTCATATCAACGATTATTTTATGCTGGTGATGAAACTGATTTCTTGTATCATGCGTCAGATCGGCACTGTCCCCGGATCTGTTCAGGTGATTGAAATTTTTTCCATCATACCCCGGATACCCCAATCACTAGCCGGGCGTTTGTACCAGGGGTGCCGGATTTTCTGATGCATTTTTATAATGGGTAATCTGACCCCGGAAAAGTACTCCATAATTTCCCTGAACCCGGTTACCGGCACATGACGGTTACGCTTAAATAAGTGGCAGGAATAGACGTGCTGTTTTTGTTACCGCTTTTATTCTGGCTGTTAAACAAATAGTCCAATTCCTGGTGCAAAGATCCTGCTTTGCCGATTTTTTGGGCGGCTTCAAATGCATTCATGGTAGGACCGTAATAATTTTTGAAATTGTTTACCAGTTCGGACGGTGCATAATCTGCCTGGAACGTAAAGGTTTCTTTTGCGAAGGATATATTTTCTTTTGGAATACCGGCACTTTCAAATCGCCTGATCACTTCTTCTTCCTGTCCCCAGAGCATCGGGCTTACAAAACCTTCGGGGGGAGCCGGCGTATACGCGGAACTGATCTTTAAAATCTGTGCAACCAACGTCGGGTCGCCGGGTATCCAGTTGCCCATTACAATACGACCTCCTTTACGGGTTACCCGGACCATTTCTTTCGCTGAATCATGCGGCCGGGGTGCAAACATGGCACCAAAGATGCTGATAACAAGATCATAATTTGCATCTTTCAGATTATTCATATCCATTACGTCCCCTTCAAAAATTTTACAGGAGCTGGTAACGCCTTCATTTTTTGCACGTACATTACCGGCTTCAACAAGATTGCGGGCAATGTCAACACCGGTTACCTGCGCACCGAGTTTTGCCGCTGGTATGGCGGTGTCGCCATCACCGCAACCGACATCTAAAATATTCATACCGGGTTTGATACCGAGCCTGGCAACAAGTGCTGCGGAGCTTTCACGCATGGTGTCAGCAATCTTTGTAAAATCGCCTTTCTCCCAGAGTGCTTTGTTTGGATTCATTGGTTTTTGTTTAGAGGTAAGAGGAAACAACTGTTTTATTACAGATCGAAAATAGTACCTGTAAAGAAACCTGTCTTTGCTCTGAAGTCCACCTGTTTTGCTGAGAAGCTCAGGAAACCATTGGTTGTCTTGCTTCCATGGGAGTGAATCCGAATCGCTGTTTAAAACAACGGCTGAAGTGGGAATTGTTTTCGAATCCGCTTTCGAAAGCGGCTTCCGCCACGGTCTTTCCCGTGTTTTTTAGTAAGGTCAGTGAGTGCTGTAACCGTTTTTCAAGCAGCCATTTGCCCGGGGTGGAGTTAAACTGCTTTTGAAAATCCCGTTTAAAAGCGGAAAGACTCCTGTTGCAAAGGGCAGCATATTGTTCCATTTTCAGGTTAAAACAATAGTTATCCTGCATCACTCTTTCCAGCGTAACAGATTGAGGTTCGCTCATCATGGAGCAGAAATAGGAGAGTAACTCTGCATTATCCCGGTTATCTGCGATATTTAAAATCAGCTCCCTGAATTTCAATTCCAGTAAGGAGGGGTCGGGGGTTGTGGTGCCGGCAAAATAAGCATACATCGAAACGAAAAAGGATTTCAGCGTTTCCGTGGCGGCAATGGGTATAACCGAACTGTATTGTTTGCCGGTATTGGGAATGGGGGCCGACCGGCTCTTCAATGTTTCGCAAATAAACTGATCGGGGATAAAAAACAGCACCAGGCAAAAGCCAATATCAAAAAACTGTTCCAGTATCCAGGCTCCTTTTCGTACCAACACACAACTGCCGGCGGCTATTTCGTAAGAACCATCTGCAGTGTGCCAGACTTTTTTCCCTTCCAGGACATAGAAGATATAATTCTCATGGCTCCACAGGTCAGCAAGCCTGTCTTTCATCAGCCGGGCTTCCGGCGGGCAGTTAAATATGGTAATCAACGAATCGCCACAGCTAAACTGTTTGCAATACTGGGGGTAATGCAACACACGTTCCTGGAAATTCACCATAGTAATTCAGTTAACTCTAAATATAGCAATTTCCCCTGGAAATTCTGATATTGTTGAATGGCAGCCCTGGCTATCTGCTGGCTGTACATCAGGATTCCAATTTCCTGTAACGGCTGTTACCCGGAAAAACATTTCCGGATTTCCCTGTCTTAATATTGTCTAATGATAATAATGCTGTTTATTTCTTTTTCGGTTTCACCAGCCGCAAATGCCAGGTAATTTTTGTTTTCCCGTCAGGCGTCGTCTTTGATCCTGCTAACGAATCACGGTTTTTGCCATCGGTTT
>CAZYTV010000028.1:0-27373 GCA_964650455.1 uncultured Chitinophaga sp.
TACAGAGTGAGAGGTGACTTTCATTCTACCCGATCATCCGACAATACACCCCTACAGGGTAAAATGTGCATCTTCTTCCTCTTTGATACTAACGGCAAAATACCCTAATTGGGTGAGTGAGGAATTGCAACCGATCACCAATATTCTTAATAGTGCAATCTTGCTGGTTGTCCGACTGATGGTAATACTCCTCCCACTCCATTGGGGTGCTTTGTTTGTAACAAGACCATCGGCGATAGTATAGACTATGTATGAACCTGACAACTGGTATTAACAGAGTATGTGCACTAATGACTATTGACTATCGACTGTTCTTCCCTTCCAGCCTGTCTACATACTCCTTAGACCCTAACCTGAACCTCACTGGTACCGCTATAACCTTATCCAGTTTCAGTTCATATCTGCAGAAAAAACCGAGATTATTGACATATGTGGCGCCGGTTGGCAGGTTTAACAATTTAAATTGGGGTCCCGGCTTGTGCTCCTCCGCTTTCAGATAGACATGCCTGGAAAATCGGGACTGGAATGGCTTCACAGTCTGTTGAAAATGAATTCGTTTCATCCCAGGAACGGTCATCCCGGGCAATGGATTTCCCTGCCCGTTTATGCTTCCAAAAAACATTAACAGGAACACAACAAGAAACCCGCTTACTCGTTGCACCATATTTGTTTTCTTTACGTTTAAATTTACGGCATTATTTTTGTGCAAAGGCGCGACCCGCGCACGAAAAGTAGCAGACAAGTTAACCAAAAAAGGAGTCATCGAAGAGAAAGACTTTGGCGCAACCGCCGGAGTCCTACCCGGGAGACTCCGGCGTAGAACACCATGGCCCTGAGTCAGAGTTTACAGCATAAGTTACTGCAGAAATTGTCACCCCAGCAGATTCAGTTAATGAAGCTGCTGCAGGTACCTACGGCCAACCTGGAAACCCGGATCAAAGAAGAGCTGGAAGAAAACCCGGCCCTGGAACTGGATGAAGAAGGTCACGATGAAAATGCAGATGACCTGAAAGATGAATTCAACGAGGATGGCGAAGAGGATTTTGATGAAAAAGATGGCAGTGAAGATGAATATGAAAATATCGATGTGAGCGAGTACGTGCAGGATGGGGATGATGAAGTGGGGGATTATAAACTGCGGGATGACAACTATCCGGAAGAAGATGAAAGCCGGCAACTGCCCCATAAAAACGAAGCCAGCTTCTACGAAACCCTGATCGACCAGTTAGGACTGCTGAACCTGGAAGGAAAACAACAGGCGATTGCCGAACAGATCGTGGGCAGTATCGACGAAGACGGCTATCTGCGCCGGGAAACCTCCGCCATTGTGGACGACCTGGCCTTCCGCCAGAATATCAATGCCAGCGAAGAAGAAGTGGAAGCAATCATCCGCCGTATCCAGCATTTCGATCCGCCCGGTGTGGCTGCCCGTGACCTGCGGGAATGTTTACTCATTCAACTCTACCGTTTAAAAGAAGAAGGCAAACCAATGGACCTGGCCATCAAAGCCATTTCCAAATACTTTGATGAATTCACCAAGAAGCACTATGAAAAAATCCAGCGCGGACTGAATATTGACGATGACCAGCTCCGGGAAGTGATGCAGCAGATTATCCGCCTGAGTCCCAAACCCGGAGGCAATGTAGGGGAGATCAATAAAGCCGAAAGTTATGTGGTGCCTGATTTCTTTATTCTGAATAATGCCGGTACCCTGGAACTGACCCTCAACAGCAGGAATGCGCCGGAACTCCGTATCAGCGAAGGCTACCGGGATATGCTGAAAGACTATGAGCGGGGGTCCAAAAAAGATAAACGCCAGAAAGAAGCCGTTCTCTTTATCAAACAGAAAATCGATTCCGCCAAATGGTTCATTGATGCGATCAAACAGCGGCAACATACCCTGCTGAGTACGATGGATGCCATCATGAATCATCAGTATGAATTCTTCCTCACCGGGGATGAGACCGAGCTGCGACCCATGATCCTGAAAGATATTGCGGAAAAAACCTTCCTCGATATTTCGACTGTGAGCCGGGTGGCCAACAGCAAATTCGTACAAACCGAATTCGGCACCTACCGTCTCAAATTTTTCTTCAGTGAATCCTTAAGTACCGAAAGCGGGGAAGAAGTCTCCACCCGCGAAGTGAAAAAGATCCTGAGTGATTTTATTGAGGTGGAAGATAAAAAGCGCCCGCTGAGTGATGAGCGCCTGACCGAATTACTACAGGAAAAAGGCTACAATATCGCCCGCCGGACAGTGGCTAAATACCGGGAGCAGTTGAATATACCGGTGGCGAGGTTAAGGAAGGAGTTGTAAAGAATAGAAAATAGTAAATAGAGAATAGGGAACAGCCCTTAACTCATAAGGCCCTGCGGGCGGCGTTAAATAGAAGAAAGAGGTCGTGATATTGGCAAACATCCTCTAAACTCCAAACGCCTAAACAACTAAACCATTCTCTCAACCTCTTTCTCCTCAGTCTCCTAAAAAGGCAAATCATTCCCCCCTTCCATCTGACCTTCGTCAAAATGGACATTGTCATCCGGTATGCGATCCACCGTACCCGCTGCGCCGGCCGGTTCTACTTTCCATGCTTTCACATCGGTGTACCAGCGGCCATTGTATTCACGGCTTTCCACATCAAAGGAAATATTGAGCATGGAGCCTGTCTTCAGGAGTGACTCACTGATCTTATCCCCCCAGATGGAGATACATACTTTCTTCGGGTACTGACCCTCGGTTTCAACAATAATATCCTGCTTTTTCCATTGACCATTTTTACCGTTGCCGGTCTGCAGGGGAAGTAACTGAATGAGTTTGGCGGTTAATTGCATGGTTTCGTTTTTTCAGGGCTCAAGGTACGTATCCCGCAACAATATTATCAGGCCCGTACCCGTTAGAGGGTATTTTTAGAAAAAACCCTGAAAATCGCTATAAAAACACTGGGTAAAAATGTATTTTACACGGCTGTTTATTCCCTAACCCCCTGAACAATGGTTTTTGCAAGCCTTATTTTCCTGTTTCTATTCCTGCCGCTGAACCTGCTGCTTTATTACAGCACGAAGAACGCGACCTGGCGGAACTGGGTGCTCATTGTTTTTTCACTCGCCTTTTATGGCTGGGGAGAACCCATCTGGATATCCTTACTGATTCTTTCCTCCATGGTGGATTGGGCCAACGCTATTTTCATTGACAAGCACCGGGGTACCAAATGGGCAAAGGTCGGGGTGACCTTCACCGTTGTATTGAATCTATGCCTGCTGGCCACATTTAAGTATGATAAATTCCTGGTGGAACAGGTGAATGCCCTCCTGGGGACCTCCTTTACCGCACCGGGATATGCCTTGCCACTCGGTATTTCCTTTTATACATTTCATACCATCTCTTATGTAGTGGACGTATACCGCGGGGATATCAAAGCCCAGCGCAATTTCCCCAACTTCCTGATGTATGTATCCCTTTATTCTTCCCTGGTGGCCGGACCCATCATCCGGTATGCGCATGTGGCCACAGAGATCGACAGCCGGAAAGAAAACCTGAAAGACTTCAGTCTCGGTATCTCCCGTTTCTGTATCGGTCTGTTTAAAAAAGTGGTGATCGCGAATGTGGCGGCAGAACTGGTGCTGAAATATATGGGTGATAAAGGCGATCCGCTGACCATGGCCGAACTGGCCAATCTCTCCACGCCGGAAGCCTGGGTGGGACTGATCATGTTTGCCATCCAGATCTATTTCGATTTTTCCGGCTATTCGGATATGGCAATCGGACTTGGGCGGATGTTTGGTTTTCACTTCCGGGAAAACTTCGAGTACCCCTATATCTCCAAATCCATCAGTGAGTTCTGGCGGCGCTGGCATATTTCATTGGGAAGTATCTTCCGCGATTATGTGTATATACCGCTGGGAGGGAATAAGAAACACATGTATCTCAACCTCCTGATTGTCTGGTTTCTTACCGGTATGTGGCATGGAGCGAGCTGGAATTTTATCTTTTGGGGCTTATACTTTTTTGTGTTCATCGCCCTGGAAAAAGCTTTTTTGCAAAAATGGCTGGACAAAGCCCCTGCTTTTGTTGCACACTTCTATGCACTGGCCATTATCATTCCTGGCTGGGTGATCTTTTATTTCACCGATACCGAAATGCTCTTTGCCTATGTTCAGAAATTATTTACCTGGTCACCTGCGGCGGACGGTTTTCTCGATTTGAAAAATACCTTGACCCTTCACCTGTTCTGGCTGATCATGGCGATTGCTTTCTGTATGCCGGTCTATCATAAAGTGAAAGCCTGGGTGGAGAAAAAATCCCGCCGCCTGACTCTTTATGATTCATTAACGATCGGGTTCAATATGACCCTCTTGTTCCTTTGTGTGGCACAACTCGTCGGAAAGAGTTATAATCCGTTTATCTACTTCAGATTTTAACCTATGAGTGAAAAAACAAACAGAACGGTCCAGGTGATCAATGTCGCGCTCTTCTGCAGTATCCTGCTGATCGGCGGTGTCATTTCCCTGTCCATGAAGAAAACTGAAATTTCGGAGGCAGAGAACCGCAAACTGGCTTCCTTCCCGGTATACTCCGACAGTTCACTCTGGAGCGGGGATTTTTTCCGGGGTATTGAAATGTATTATGCGGACAATTTCCCTTTCCGTGATAAATGGATCGATGTGTCCACCGCTTTCCGTAACCAACTCGGCTTTGAATCCACCGATATCAAAATATATGCCCCGGAAAACAACGCCGAGGCCAATGAAAAACAGGAATTGGATACCACCAGAAATCAAACTGCGGGTCTTCGTCCGGATGACGGTGCGGTGGGTGAAGTAAAGAAAAGCCTCTTTGTATTCAAGAACCGTGCCTTTGAAATGTTTGGCGGCGGTCCGGCCATGGGTAAGTCGTATGCGGATGTCATCAATTCCTATAACCGCGCCGGTATTCCCAACCTGCAGGTCTACAACCTGATCATTCCGGTGGCCCTTGAATTTGAATTAACGGAGAAATATAAAAAACTGCAGAAGCCTAACCGCCCGGCCATTGAAAATGTTTACAATTTCCTCGATTCGAATATTAAGAAAGTCTGGGCCATTGATGAAATGCGCAAGCACCGGGAAGAGTATATTTATTTCAACACCGATCACCATTGGACCAGTCTCGGTGCTTATTATGCTTACCGGGCTTTTTGTGAAACGGCAGGATTTACGCCTGTATCACTGGACACGGTCCGTTCGAAAGTAAAACCTGCTTTCCTGGGTTCACTTTACCGGCTTACCCGTGATCCGAAACTGAAAGAAAATCCGGATTCTGTACGGTATTATATGTTCAGGGATTCTGTACGGTTTTATATTGGCAGCGTTAACAGTCTTAGCTACTGGGCCAAATCCAGGATGTATGGCGAAGGCGCCAGTGGCGGCAACAGTTATTCCGTATTCCTGCAGGGAGACTTACCCATTGTGAAAATGGAAACAGAACATAAGAATGGCCGGAAAATCGCGATCGTGAAGGAATCGTATGGGAATGCCTTTGCACCCTTCTTAATTAATAACTATGAAAAAGTGATTGTGGTGGATCAGCGGTATTATACCGGTGATTTCATGGCCATGCTCAAAGCCGAAGGCATCAATGAGCTGTTATTCATCAATAATATCTTTGCGGCGCATACGCCGTTTCATATACAGAAGATAAAAGGATTACGTAAGTAACCCTTCGGTACGTCCCGCCTAGGTTATTTCGCCAGTCCTGTAAAACTACTTTTGCGGGACTACTCAGGGTGACACGAGCGTCACGTTTCTTAAAAGTCTCCGACGAAGTGCTGGTTGAATCCTTGAGCCAATCACTAAAGTTCTCCTTTCGAAGCCGAATGTTCGTGTCATCCTGAGTAGACGCTTAAGAATCAGTTCAGGGTAAAAGAATTACCTCCTGCGTCGTACCGAAGGATGGACGAAGTCGACGACTACAGCTTCAGATTCTTCTTCACCCACGCCACTTTCGGCTTCAGCTCATTCGTGTATTTATCACCGGTAGCATACTTCACATGTTTTAAGAAGTGGTAGTAATCCGCTTTGGGATGTTTGGCCCGCCATTTATCATAGCGTTTGTCCTGCCAGGTTTTGTAATAGGCGATACAGGCCGCGTCGGATTCGAATTTTTTACACTTGTTTCCTTTTATATAGAAACCAAAAAGGTTGTGATAGCGGAGGCAGCATTGTTTGCATTTCAGGTTACCGGTTTCCTGCATACACTGGGCCATGACAAAATCAGGGTGACGGATACCGGCAGCCTTAATGGAATCATACATAGCCTGCATTTTCGCCTTGTCGATTTTCTGGGAAAATCCCTGGTAGGAGCTGTATACTAAAAGGAAAGCAAGCAGTAGTTTATTCATACTGAGGTGTTTGTAAGAAATCGGTTCACCGCAAGGCAGGCGCGCCCTGCCAATATACAAAAACCGCACCTTTTTTTCAGATTGCCTTACTTTGCAGCCAGAATCAAGAGAATGAATACTGTACTCAACTCAGCGTCAACGGATAAGATTAATGAGCTTCCGGATCAGCCCCTGGCACTCCGTCTCCCGGCCCGCTTTATATCATGGATATTTCACCCGGTATTTGTGCCGATGTATGTAATGGCTTTCCTGGTGTATGAGCATCCTTATCAGTTTACCGGTTTTGACTCCCGCCAAAAGATGATGGTGATGCTGCAGTCTGTTGCCATGTACCTGTTCTTTCCGCTGGTGACGGTATTATTATTAAAGGCGCTTGGATTTATCGAATCCATCCAGCTTAAAAAACAAAAAGACCGCATCATTCCGCTGGTGGCCTGTGGGGTATGGTATTTCTGGATCTGGTATGTGTGGCACAACCTGCCGGACTATCCGGCTGCGGCGGTGCAATTTGCCCTGGCCATCTGGATCAGTTCCTGGACCGGGCTGATGGTAAATACCCGGATGAAGATCAGCCTGCATGCTATTTCCATGGGCATTGCCGTAGCCTTTCTGCTCTTACTTGCTTTTATGCAACCGTTGAACTTCGGTCTCTATCTCACCATGGCTATATTCATGGCCGGTCTTGTATGCACTGCCCGGTTTATTGTATCTGATCATACCCAATCGGAGATATATGGAGGCTTTGTACTGGGGGTGTTATCAATGGCGGCTGCCGCTGTTTTTGGGTAATTACCAGGTCCTGGTGCTGATAAAATTCCTTACCGCAACAGGCAGTTCTGGCCAAGATGATTAGTCAACAATAGTTTCATGGTTGCTGAAACAATTCTCTTAACCCCTTGTACGAGGATACAGGTTACCGTTGTTTTCACCAATGAAAATCCAGTAATCATCCTCCACTTTCCCGAAAAAAAACAGGTTTTCCGGGAAAAATAATCCAAAAAATATTAGTTTTTTCTTGCTAAATGTTTTAGTTTTGATTGTTAATTAGTTTTTACACCCGCGGAACACAGTTCCGCTAATTTTGAAAAATGGCAAAACAAGAAAAATCAACCGATATGTCAGCAAACAGCGAAAAACTGAAAGCTCTCAAGCTTACCATGGATAAGATTGAGAAGGATTATGGCAAGGGAAGTGTGATGATGATGAATGAAAAAGCAGTTACTGAAATGGAAGTCATTTCAACCGGTAGCATCGGGCTGGATGTAGCCCTGGGTATCGGCGGTCTTCCCCGTGGTCGTGTAGTGGAAATCTACGGACCTGAATCTTCCGGTAAAACCACTATCGCCACCCACGTAATCGCTGAAGCACAGAAAAAAGGTGGAATGTGCGCCTTTATCGATGCGGAACATGCGTTTGACAGCAATTATGCCAAAAAACTGGGTGTGGATGTTGACAATCTGCTGATCTCCCAACCTGATTATGGTGAACAGGCACTTGAAATCGCAGACCGCCTGATCCTTTCAGGTGCGTTGGATGTGGTGGTTATTGACTCTGTTGCCGCCCTGGTTCCTAAAAGTGAACTGGAGGGGGAAATGGGTGACAGTAAAATGGGTCTCCATGCCCGTCTGATGAGTCAGGCCCTGCGTAAACTCACCGCGACCATTTCCAAAACAAATACCATCTGTATATTCATCAACCAGCTCCGGGAAAAAATCGGGGTGATGTTTGGTAACCCGGAAACCACCACCGGTGGTAATGCTTTAAAATTTTACGCTTCGGTTCGTCTCGATATCCGCCGTACACAGCAGGTAAAAGATGGTGACGAGGCAATCGGCAACCACGTTAAAGTGAAAGTGGTGAAGAATAAAGTAGCACCTCCTTTCCGTGCGGCTGAGTTCGATATCATCTTCGGTGAAGGCATATCCAAGAATGGAGAAATTATCGATATGGGTACCGAACTGGGTATTGTACAGAAAAGCGGTAGCTGGTACAGCTATAATAGTGATAAACTCGGCCAGGGCCGCGATTCAGTTAAACAACTCCTGGTGGATAATCCTGAACTGGCCAAAGAAATCGAAGGCAAGATCCGGGAGAAAATCAAGGAAATGCAGACAACATAAGCCATATTGTCTATTATTTTAATGGGTTAGTAAGTCAGGGGCCGTATCATCGATGCGGCCTTTTTCTTTTTGGCAAAACTGTCCACATCTTATTGAATTACATTTATTTAAACTCTATTATTCGCCTGACTCTCCGAAACAGGACAGGATCTTCACAAAAAATTTACATTTAAAAAAGTTATTCAATGTTTAAACATCGTATATTTGTTTTCCGGTTCGCAACCAACCCGCTTTCCGGATCGTTTAAGCATCTGTATGACGCAAACAACCACAAATAGAAATCCCATTCACCTGCTGGCTGCATCCGCCCTGCTGGTTTCCTTTTTTCTTCCCTGGGTTAAATGGGAAAAGTATAACATGACCGGACTTGATTTACCAGCAGGTCATTTTTTTGCCACCTCCGCAGACAAATTCGGACTCGATAATCCCTATCCCGGACTGAGCTTTACCTTTTACATTTTCCTGCTTATTCCTGTATTAACCATAGTGGCCTCTTTCCTGCACCTGAAAGGTAAAAAAGCAGGTTTGATTGCCGCCATTGCCGGTTCTCTTTCCCTTGCCCTGGCAACCATGTATGTCGTTTTCACGCATACACTACTGGACCTTGGTGTGGGTAAGAGCCTGGCAGGGATGGTACAGCCCGCTCTTTATATTCATGTTATAGCAGCCCTTCTGTTTATCTGGACCAGCCGTCCTGACGGAATCTTATTAAAAGCCGGCTGGATACTCATTGGCCCGGTTATCGCCTATGGCAGTTATAGTATTATTAAACAAAAAGTGGAAACAGCTACATTTTCAAGTACCGCTTCGGAAAAAGCAGTGTATACCGTCAATGCACAGGAACTGATCCTCGAATTTATCAGCAGCGACAGTGCCGCTAATAAAAAATACACCGATAAGGTCCTGGTGGTGAATGGCCGGATCTCCGAACTGGAAGCAGCCGACAGTACGATCAATGTGAAATTCACGGATTCCACATCAGGTTCCTATGCCATTTTCGATTTCCAGGCCGCAGATGTGGAAGCTGCCAAAAAACTGGCTGTGGGTGATTCCGTATCCATTAAAGCTTCCTGTAGCGGAGGTATTTTCAGCCGCCTGCGTCAGGCCACTGTGATCAACTTCAAACGTTCCGCAATTAATCAATAAAAAGTCAACAAACTAAACAAACAATACACATGAAAAAAGTATTCCTGATCATTTCCCTCGTTACCCTGTCCACTGCCGTATTCGCCCAGGTGAAAAAAACAAGTTCAGCAACGATTTCTTTCGATGCCACCACTCCGAAAGACGCCTTACCCAAGGCAGACAACAAAACAGTAGTTGGTGAAGTAAACACCAAAAACGGCCAGGTTGGTTTTGAAGCCGTAGTTAAAAACTTTGCTTTCAGCAATGCCATGATCCAGGATCATTTCAATGGCGAAAAATGGCTGAACTCTTCCAAATTCCCCACATTCACTTTCGTTGGTAAAATCACCGACCTGTCAAAAGTAAAATTTGATAAAGCAGGAACCTATAGTGTTACTGTTGATGGTGAACTGTCTGTAAGGGATATTACCAAGCCCCTTACCACAACGGTTACTTTTGAAGTAAAAGATGGCGCATTGAAAGCCGCCACATCTTTCAGCATCAAACTGGCTGATTACGGCATCACCGGCGCCCCGATTGAAGCGGGTAAAATTGCCACTGAACCTAAGATCACGGTATCTGCAGAACTGAAATAATCATTCCCACCAGAAGCATATAACGGCGCTCCTTCGGAGCGCTGTTTTTTTTGCCACAAAAATTCACGAAAAAACACGAAATGGCTGTTCACTAATAATCTGCCTTTGCCGGCAGGCAGGCTATCGAATAAAAACTCCAGACTGGTTTCATGGGGCTGTTTCCTAACAACTATTTTAAATACAAGGTTCCTCGCTATTCGCTTCGGAATGACAATGATGATGAGGGGAAAAGGGGAAATACAAGATTTCTCGCTGCGCTCGAAATAGTAGCTTTTGTTCGTTGCTTTAAAAAAGCTTCCACAGAACGGGCGATTTCCCGGCACCTGACACCTTACAATTGACACCTGATTCCCTGGCTGCTTCCTAACAGCTAACACCTAACAACTATCACCTTTTCTAAGGAGGGGCTGTTCCCTGACATCTGGCAACTGACATCTGACAACTGATTCCGGTATTTTACCTAATTTTCCTCTATGGAAAGAAGAATACTAAAGGAGCGCAAGAACATCGCCCTCGTTGCCCATGATCATAAAAAGAAAGAACTCGTGGAATGGGCCGTTTATAATAAACAAATGCTGAAAAGCCATACTCTTCATGCTACCGGTACCACCGGCAGCCTGCTGGAAAAAGCCCTGGGCCAACAGGTACATTGTTTCTTAAGCGGTCCACTGGGTGGTGATCAGCAGATCGGTGCCGCTATCGCCGAAGGGAAAATTGATATCCTGATTTTCTTCTGGGATCCGATGGAAGCACAACCGCATGATCCGGATATCAAGGCGCTGCTCCGGGTAGCCGCCACCTGGAATATTCCGGTGGCCTGCGACCGGTCAACCGCGGACTTCCTGCTTACTTCCCCGCTGATGCATACGGTATATGAAGCCCTGCTGCCGGACTATTCCAGCTACACCAAAAGAAAAATTAAATAAAGCCGGCACCGCTTTCATCCGCACCAACTGGTTCAAGTAAATTGCACTATGGCTTTTCAGTTGCATACGCCTTTTCAACCCTCCGGTGATCAGCCCGACGCGATCCGCCAATTGACCGAAGGGATCAATGATGGAGAAAAATTCCAAACGCTACTTGGTGTAACCGGAAGCGGTAAAACCTTTACGATTGCCAACCTGATCCAGAATACACAACGTCCCACCCTTATTCTCACGCATAACAAAACCCTGGTGGCCCAGTTATACGGGGAGTTCAGGCAGTTCTTCCCAGAAAATGCTGTGGAGTATTTTGTATCCTACTACGACTATTATCAACCGGAAGCCTACCTTCCTGTCAGTGATGTATATATTGAAAAAGACCTGAGCATCAATGATGAACTGGATAAACTCCGGCTCCGCGCCACATCGAGTTTGCTTAGTGGCCGTCGTGATATTATCGTCGTTGCTTCAGTAAGCTGTATTTATGGTATGGGTAACCCGACTGATTATGAAAACGGGATCATTCGGATCAGCAAAGGAGAAACCATCTCCAGGCAGGCTTTCCTGCACTCCCTCGTGAATTCCTTATACAACCGCACCACGATTGAATTCAACCGGGGCACCTTTCGGGTGAAGGGGGATACGGTGGATATCAATCTTCCCTATGTTGATTATGGATACCGCATTACTTTCTTTGGCGATGAGATCGAAGAAATCGAAAGCATTGATGTGGTGACCTCCAAGCGGATTGCCAAAATGGAAAACGCGGCAATATTCCCCGCTAATCTCTATGTGGCGCCCAAAGATATTTTACAACAGGTCCTTTACGAAATACAGGATGAAGTAAGTGCCCAGGCAGAGTACTTTAAACGCGAAGGCAAATACATCGAAGCACAACGGCTCATGGAACGGGTGAACTATGATATTGAAATGATCCGTGAACTGGGTTATTGTAACGGCATCGAAAACTATTCCCGCTTCTTTGACCGGCGACGGCCCGGAACCCGGCCTTTCTGCCTGCTCGATTATTTTCCCAAGGATTTCCTGATGATCATTGATGAAAGTCACCAGACCATCCCGCAGGTAAGCGGGATGTACGGAGGCGACCGGAGCCGTAAACTCATTTTGGTGGATTATGGTTTCCGCCTGCCTTCCGCACTGGATAACCGTCCGCTGAATTTTCATGAATTTGAATCCATGACCAACCAGGTCGTCTTTGTTTCCGCCACACCGGATGATTATGAACTGGAGAAATGTGGCGGGGTGGTGGTGGAACAGGTGGTGCGCCCGACCGGTTTACTGGATCCGCCGATTGAAATAAGACCCAGCGTTAACCAGATCGATGACTTACTGGATGAAGTGGATAAGCGGATAAAAATGGGCGACCGGGTACTGGTCACCACACTGACCAAACGAATGGCGGAGGAAATGGATAAATACCTCCACAAAATTAATATCAAATCAAAGTATATACACAGTGAAGTGGATACCCTTGAACGGGTGGAGATATTACGGGAACTGCGACTGGGAAAAATTGATGTACTCGTTGGGGTTAACTTATTAAGGGAAGGGCTGGATCTGCCGGAGGTTTCCCTGGTGGCCATTCTCGATGCAGACAAAGAAGGTTTTCTGCGCAATGAAAAATCACTGACCCAGACGGCGGGACGTGCCGCCAGGAATGTGAATGGGCTCGTGATCTTTTATGCGGATAAAATGACCGACAGTATGCGGAAGACGATTGATGAAACCAACCGCCGCCGTGAAAAACAGGTCAGCTATAATATTGAACATGGCATTACCCCAAGGACCATTATTAAATCCACGAAAGATGTTTTTGCCCAGACCTCTGTACTGGATATCAAAGGATACGATCCCGCCGATCCTTATGCTATTGCACCGGATGGAGAACTCGTAGCAGTAGCCGCAGAAGAGCAGGCTGAATACAAGACCATCCCGCAACTGGAAAAAGCGCTGAATAAAGTAAAAAAAGAAATGGAGAAAGCCGCCAGGGACCTGGATTTCATGGAAGCCGCGAGACTAAGAGACGAAATGTTTCTGATGCAAAAGAAACTGGAAGAGATGAAAAAATAGCTGCTCGTAGATTTACGATTAACCTCAGCGTATTACTGCCCGATTTAAGCAAATACCATCCCCAAAGCTTTGCCAAAGGCTACTGCCCGGTATATCTTAGCACTGTTATCCGAGAAACCAATTTTTTAAAATCCAATACATCCGTTTATGAAAAGACGCGTTCGTAAAATCGCCAACTTTTTTGCCTTTAACCTGCTGTTTTTCGCCCTTTACCTGAATTTTATTCACAGGGACAAAGCTATGTCCTCTGGTACAACAGTGAATGCATCTGCAGAAGCATTCAGCGGTACGACCATCGTGGATAATACCAACCCTGGCCAGCAAAAGAAGGCTGAGCCTGCCGTAGTGGTAATTGGAAAAACAAAGAAAGAAGCAGTGAAATCGGCCGATGAACGCGCCCTCTGCCTGTCCACTAACTAAGTTTTGCACCGTTAACATTCATGATAGAAGCCCTGGCAATTGCCGGGGCTTTTTTATGCCCCACTACTTCCCGAAGTATCGGGACCGTCTACCTGCCTACCGGACAGGCTGCAGGAGCGATGTACGGCGATCCCGTAATTAAATGAACATCCAAAAAAACGAGATCACCCCTCCCTTACAAGATTTGGACTGCTGACTGTGGACTGCCGACTGCTGACTGCCGACTGTGGACTAATTCCTACCTTAGAGCCATGGATAAACGTGTATTTCTCCTCGACGCCTTCGCCCTGGTGTTCCGGGCCTATTATGCCCTGATACGAAGCCCCCGGCTGACATCCAAAGGCAAGAATACGAATGCCCAGTTTGGTTTCACGAATGCCCTGGTGGAACTGATCAACAAACAAAAGCCCTCTCATATGGCGGTTTGTTTTGATACCTCGGCTCCAACAGAACGTCATACTGATTTTGCTGATTATAAAGCCAACCGGCAGGAAACACCGGAGGATATCCTGCTTGCCGTACCGGATATAAAAAAAATTATTGAAGGATTTAATATCCCCATTATCTACAAGGACGGATTTGAAGCAGATGATGTGATCGGAACACTCAGCAAACAGGCGGAGAAAGCCGGTTATGAAGTGTATATGGTAACCCCGGATAAGGACTACGGACAACTGGTATCGGATAAAGTAAAGATTTACAAACCGGCCTATCAGGGGAATGATGCGGAAATACTTGGGCCCGAAGAGGTCTGCGCCAAATGGAATATCAAAGACGTGAGCCAGGTGGTGGATATGCTGGGAATGATGGGTGATGCCGTGGACAATATCCCCGGTATTCCGGGTGTAGGTGAAAAAACGGCCGCTAAATTCCTGGCTGAATATGGTTCATTGGAAAATACCCTCGCGAATGCGGACAAGATCAAAGGTGCCATGGGAGAAAAAGTGAAGAAGGGAATGGAAATGGCTATTCTCTCTAAAAAACTGGCTACCATCATTACGGATGTACCGGTGGAATTTCATGAAGAAGATTTTAAACTGAAAGACTGGAACAAAGAAAAACTGAAAGAGATCTTCAGTGACCTGGAATTCCGTACCCTCGGCAAACGCCTGCTGGGTGAAGATTCAGCCACAGGTACTTCCGGTAATACAAACATCACTAAAGAAATACCCCAGGGAGTACAAACAGATTTGTTTGGGAATATCATTGAAACAGCGGCACCGGCAAAAACAACGACAGCTTCCGATGGTGAAGAGGGACCCTCATTATCTGTTGAACATAATATTAATAATACCCCGCATCTCTATGAAGCAATAGAAGGAGAGCCGGCCATTAAAAAACTGGTAGCCGAACTGAAAAAACACAAAGAGATCTGCTTCGATACGGAGACCACCGGCATCGATGCAAATGAAGCCGAGCTGGTAGGGCTGAGTTTTTCGGTAAAACCCGGTGAAGCCTGGTATGTGCCCTGTCCCGCTGACCAGGCTGCCACCAAAGCCATTCTCACTCATTTTGAACCCCTGTTTGCTGACCCGGCTAAAACCTGGATCGGGCAAAATACCAAATACGATTTACTCTTATTGAAATGGTATGGCATTGAACCGGCCGGACCGTTATTTGATACCATGCTGGCGCACTATGTTATTGAACCGGATGGTAAACGCAGCATGGACCTGCTGGCAGAAAAATACCTGGGCTATGAAACCGTACACATTGAAGAACTGATTGGGAAAAAAGGAAAAACCCAGGGCACGATGCGGGATGTGTACCTGGATAAAATAAAAGAATACGCCGGTGAAGACGCGGATATCACCCTCCGGCTGAAGCATATCTTCACGCCGATGCTGAAGGAAAAAGAAGTGGAAAAGGTTTTCAATGAAGTGGAGAATCCGCTGGTGAAAGTATTGGTGGATATGGAATTTGAAGGCATTAAAGTGGATGTGGATTTCCTGAATGAATATTCCAAGGAACTGGAGAAAGATGCGAAGACGGCAGAAGAAAGCGTGTACAAACAGGCCGGTGTCCGCTTCAACCTGGCTTCACCCAAACAACTGGGAGAAGTATTATTTGATAAACTTAAACTCGATCCTTCTGCTAAAAAAACAAAGACCGGGCAATACCAGACCGGTGAGGATGTACTGCTGAAACTGGCCGCAAAAGGTCACCAGATCGTGGATGATATCTTGGCATTCCGCGAACTGACCAAACTCAAATCCACTTATGTGGATTCATTGCCGCAACTGATCAATTCAAAAACCGGAAGGGTGCACACGACCTACGGACAGGCAGTTGCTGTTACCGGGCGACTGGCCAGTAATAATCCTAACCTGCAGAATATTCCGGTGCGTACCGACCGGGGAAAGGAAATCCGTAAGGCGTTCATTCCAAGAGACAATAAACATATTTTAATATCCGCCGACTACTCCCAGATTGAACTGCGTATTGTAGCGGCGATCAGCGGCGATCCCAATATGTGCCAGGCCTTTAAAGCAGGAACTGATATTCACAGCGCCACAGCGGCCAGGGTGTATAATGTCGCGGTGGAAGATGTAACCAAGGAAATGCGTTATAAAGCGAAAAGTGTAAACTTCGGGATCATTTACGGTCAGGGCGCTTTTGGCCTGGCCGATAACCTGGGCATTTCCCGTACAGAAGCCAAAGAAATCATTGATAACTATAAAAAAGAATTCCCGGGTATACAGCAATACATGGATGATACCATCAACTATGCCCGCGAACAGGGTTATGTGGAAACCCTGATGGGACGTAAACGCTGGTTACGCGATATCAACTCATCCAACTTCACCGTCCGTGGTTTCGCCGAACGAAACGCGATCAACTCTCCCATCCAGGGTACGGCGGCCGATATGATCAAACTCGCGATGCAGAAAGTACATGCGGCCATGCAGCAAGCGAAGATGAAAAGCCGGATGATCCTGCAGGTGCATGATGAATTGGTATTTGATGCACTGAAAACAGAAGTCCATGAACTGAAACCCCTGATCCTTGAAAACATGGAGTCTGCCCTGCCCCTCCCCAATGATGTACCGGTGATTGCAGAATGCGGGGAAGGAAATAACTGGCTGGAAGCACATTAAAGCGGGCTGTTTAACCCGCTTTAACAGGAATGTTTTATTTTATAATCCTTACACTGGCCATCCGGCCTTCTTTTGTTTTTGCAGTAAGCAGGTATACCCCGCTGGTAAGCTGGCTGACAGGTAAATCAATCACAGAAAAGCCTTTGGCCAGGGAAACTTCTTTTGACCATATCAATTGCCCGTTCATACCGGTTAGCGTAACAGTAATTATGGACTCTTTATCCAATGACAGATAAAGGGAAGCGCTTCCTGCAACCGGGTTGGGAATGACATTGATCGTAATTGGTTTTTCACCAATGCCCTGTTCAGTAATTGCTTCATTTAATCTGTTTCTGGCGAATGATGCTGGATCGCTGAAGGGTGATTCCGCAATTTTCGCAAACATTCCCCGCTCATAACTATGCCTGTATGCAACGAACAACTGACCGGCGGGTTTAAATGCAAAGGATGTGGTCCAGATATGTATACCGCCCTGGCCAGCCGGCCAGATATCGACCCAGTCAGACCCGTTAAAATACTTCACTCTTATTTCCTGTGTCACAAATGATTCCGGATGCACCGGTCCTGATTTAATATAAAGCACATACGGATCGCTTCCCGCATTAAGCAGTATCCGTTGATTGATGAATTCATAGCTTGCGCCAGGTTCAACCGGCGGTCCTAATGTAGTCCAGGTGTCAGCAATAAAATACTTCACGATTAAATTCCTGGCCCCATCGGTTTCCCGGTAAAATACATAAGGCGTTCCCCAATCATTAATGGCCATATCAACACCTGAACCTGAACGTCCCGGTGATGGCAACTCTTTCCAGCTGCCCTGCCAGAACTTTCTCAGTTCCACATTTCCGCTAAGTTCGTCTCGGTAAATAATCCAGGGTACCGTTCCGCATTCCATAAGCATGGAAGTATTTGTCACTCCTGCCGGCGTGAAGCCTGCTGGTCCCACATTATTCCAGCTACCGTCTGTAAATTTTTTAACCGTGGCCTTCCCTCCATTTCCTTCATCCCGGTAAACCACAAAAGGTACTGCATTGCTATTGATGGCAATCGATGTATAAGCCACTTCACCGGCAGAAAAGCCAGGTAATCCGACGGTTCTCCAACTGTAATTGCTGAATTTTTTAACCGTGACACGTCCATGATACCCTTTGTCTTTATACACCACAAAGGGTACTCCGTTATTTTTTATAGCCATGGAAGTATACCAGGCGGAATCTGTTGAAAATCCGGGACTCCCTGCATTCATCCAGTTGCCATTCTCGTATTTCATCACGGTGGCTTTCCCGTTATTCGCCAGGTCCTGGTAAGCCACATAAGGTATACCATTGCCATCCGTTGCGGCTGCTACTGATGCCACTGACCCGGCAGAGAATCCATACCGGGTACCGAGGTCTTTCCATTGCCCGTTAGTCAGTTTCCGGACGGTTTCTGAAAACACGTAAGGAATATCCTGGTTATCAAAACCAATTAAAGAACCTGCTTCACCCTGCGACCCCACATCCACCCAATTTCCTCCTGTATATTTCTTTACATATTTATTCTGATAGGTCAGGAAGGGAATGCCATTGCTATTAATAGCCAGATGAATCCAGCCACTACCGAGTGGCAAAAAATCCGGATCACCAACATTCATCCAGTTACCTGTTCTGAATTTTTTAACCTGTACTTTCCCTGCTGTTTCATCATAATAGGCTATAAAAGGTACCCCATTATTATTGATTGCAAGCTTTGTGGGTTCATTACCATAGTGGTCTATATTACCCACTTCAATCCAGTTACTACCGGTAAATTTTTTCACTACTGTTTTATAATTATCGGTCCAGTCCTGGTAAACTACATAGGGTATACCATTTTTATCAATGGCCATCGAAGGCGCTTCCGCCCTGCCCGCTGAAAACTGCCGTTGTCCGACAGTAGTCCATTGACCTGTGGTGAATTTTTTAACTGTAACAGCGCCTGCCATTGGTCCATATCCATCAATATATACAACATAAGGCGTTCCATTACCATCAATGACGATGGAAGTGTTTAATGCATAACTCTCTGTAAAACCAGGCTGGCCAACGTTCACCCAGTTACCGGAAATAAATTTTTTTACAGTTGCCATGGAGTTATTTTCCTGATAAACCACATAAGGAATACCATTGTCCTTAATGGCTATAGAAGTAAATGAAACTGTTCCTTCTGAAAAACCCCGCGGCCCCACGTCCACCCATCTGCCTCCCTGGAATTTTCTGCAACTGGCTTTATCGCCTGAACCCCTGTCCATATACACAACATAAGGTACCCCCTGCCCGCTGATAGCCGCCGATAAATAACTAATGCCATGGAGATACGGCCAGTCAGCATCATCCGGACCGAGGGACTGCCACTCCTGTGCAGTCAGTGCCGGCCTCAGTAATAAGAGAATCAGTACGCATTGAAGGATAAATAAAATAAGCCCCGGTCTTTTATGGTTCAAAAAGCGGGCTGCAGAATGATAGGGAACGGGTAGATTATTTTTTTTCATAACCACCTCCTGTTTTTTAGCCCTCACTGAAGTTATTGTCACCAACTCAGGGGAATATATGATGCACGTCACAGCCAGGGGTGACAGGAATCAAATAAGCAGGTATAAAAAAACTGAAATAATGATGAGTTCCGGAATTATCCGCCAAACATGACACACAAAGGATACCGGTTAGTGATTCATATTCTTTGTCATACTATCTTCGCCGGATGGAGCCGGTAATTTACTATTGCTATGATGCTTATTGCGGCTGGTGCTATGGCTTCAGTCCTGTAATTAAAAGAATCGCGGAGGAGTGGAAAGACAAAATGAGTTTTGAAGTGCTTTCCGGTGGCATGATCCCCAAAGAAGCGGCCAGGCCCGTGAGTTCAATGGCCGGCTATATCATGGACGCCTATAAAACGGTCGAAGAACGGACCGGTATCCGTTTCGGGGAAGATTTTCTCTGGCATATGCGTAACCCTGATCAGAGTGACTGGATGATGCATTCGGAAAAATCTGCCGCCGCCCTTTGTATTTTCAAGGAAATTCACCGGGACCTGCAGGTATCCTTTGCGGCAGACCTGCAGTACAGCCTGAATTATGAAGGGAGGGACCTCACCGATAATGAAGCATACCGTCATTTACTCGTAAAATACGGCATCCCTGAAGCTGAGTTTTATTCCCGGCTGAACAGCGTGGAGTACATGGAGAAAGCACACTATGAATTTTCACTCTGTAAACAACTGCAGGTAACCGGTTTCCCGCAGGTATTACTGCAGGTGGCGGACCAGAAATTTTACCTGTTGTCAAAAGGCTTTACCGATTATGAAACATTAAACAGCCGTTTTCTTGCCGTATGGGCAGAGATCAATAAGGAAACGGGTAAACATTAAAAATATTTTCGGATGATCTTAACTGTTACACTCAATCCCTGTATTGACAAAAGTTCCCGGGTGGAAAAATTCAAACCCGAAAGCAAACTCCGTTGCGCTGAAGTGGTCAATGAGCCGGGTGGCGGCGGAATCAATGTCAGTAAAGCCTTAAAAAAACTGGAAGCCACGTCAGTGGCCTTATTTCCGTCCGGCGGACATAACGGGAACAAGCTTTGTTCCCTGTTGCAGGAAGAAGGCATTCTTTTCCATGCCGTGGATACAAAAGTGGAGACCCGTGAAAACTGGATCGTGCTGGAAACCTCCACGAATAATCAGTACCGGTTTACCTTCCCCGGTCGTGAAGTGCTGGAAGATACGATCAAAGTAATGGTAGACCAGATCCGCTCATTTGCCCCCAGTTTTGTAGTCGCCAGCGGCAGCCTGCCTCCGGGCCTGCCCGATTATTTCTATGGATTGATTGTAAAAAATGCGGCCGCGGTAGGCGCCAAATGTATTGTAGATACGAGCGGACCGGCCCTGCAGGCCCTTAAGGGAAAACATGCTTTCCTGATCAAGCCCAATATCGGGGAGCTGTGCAAAATGCTGAATGTGGACTGGCTGGATAAAGAAGAAGTGCCCGATGCCGCGCAGCAGGCCATCCGGGATGGGTTTACTGAAATCATGGTGGTTTCCATGGGTCACCTGGGTGCCTGGCTGATCAGCAGTGATAAACGCTATTTTGTTGAAGCACCTCCGGTAGAAAAGAAAAGCACTGTGGGTGCCGGGGATAGCATGGTGGCCGGTATTACCTATTCTTTGCAAAAAGGAAGAACATTAAAAGAAGCCATTCAGTTTGGGGTGGCTTGTGGCAGTGCAGCCACCATGAATGATGGTACACAGTTATTTAAAAAGGCGGATGCGGAAAGGCTTTATACCATTATCAATGAAAAATGATATTCAAAACAGGGCCGACCTGCTGCAGCTCGTGACCCGCTTTTATGAAAAACTCCTGGGGGATGACAGGATCAGTTACCTGTTTACTGATGTGGCCAATATTGATCTCGCCCACCACTTACCCGTATTAGTTGATTTCTGGGATAATGTATTATTTCAATCCGACACCTATCGCAAAAATGCCATGCAGCCTCACCTGCACCTGCATCAGCTATCCCCGCTGACAAAAGAACATTTTAATACCTGGCTTCGTTACTTCAGGGAAACAGTGGATGAATTGTTTGAAGGAGAAAAAGCATTCCAGGCTAAAGAAAGGGCGACGAGTATTGCTACCGTTATGCAGATAAAAATCAGCCAGTTGGGGCAAAATCCAGCATCCCATCCCTGAAATCTGAGTCTTTATCCTCATTTTTTCATAATTCAAGTGGACTTTCTTAGCTTACCAGTACCAAAAACCACAGTTATGAAAAAAGTATTTTTTGCTTCAGCAGTACTATTATTGTTAATGAACAGTATATCTGTTCGTGCCCAGGAAGACCCGATGAAAGCATGGCAGGATTTTATGACTCCCGGTCCCATGCATAAATGGCTGGCTACCCATGTGGGCACCTGGGAATCCGAAGTACAAATGTGGATGGATCCTGCTGCTCCTCCAACCAAATCAATGTCAACAGATGTGGTCACCATGAGTATGAATGGCCTGTTTCAGATCGGTAATTATACCAGCACCATGATGGGCATGCCTTTCCAGGGTCGAAGTACACTGGGCTATGATAATGCCAAAAAGAAGTTTGTACTGACATGGATCGATACATTCAGTTCGGGTATGGTGATCATGAGCGGCGATTATAATCCGGATACAAAGACCCTGAGCCTTGCCGGTGTTCAAACAGACCCGATGACCGGTAAAGACAGCCCCATCCGCCAGGTAAATGTATTCCACAACGAGAACAGTTATACCTCCACGATGTACGGTGCCGGATTAGATGGAAAGGAAATGAAATTTATGGAAGGAACCTATAAACGCAAATAAAAAACTGAATACAATGAAACAGACTTTTCTTTTTTTATTCATCGCAGGAATGCTGATGGCATCCTGCAACAATGATAAGAAATCAGGTAATGACCTGCCCGGTAATGTTGATACGGCTAATACAGGCAAACCTGCCCCTCCTGTGCTGGATTCGGCAACCAGGGCCAATAATATGATGGCCTATGGAACCCCGGGAGAGATGCATAAAATGATGGCCTCCTGGGATGGAAACTGGACCGCAACTATTAAATTCTGGATGAAGCCGGACCTGCCGCCAGACAGCATGGTAACCAAAACTGTTAATAAGATGATTAATAATGGCCTGATCCAGCACAGTACGCATACCGGCAGTTGGGCCGGAATGCCTTTTAACGGGGTAAGCCAAACCGGCTATGATAATCACCGGAAAATATTCTGGAGTACCTGGTACGATAATTTCAGCAGCGGAATGGTCTACCTTGAAGGCACCTGGGATGAAGCAGGTAAAACAATTGTTTTTAAAGGGAAAAGCACGGATCCTGAAACAAAAGAACAGATCGATGTCCGGGAAACTTTTAAAATAGTGGATGATCATACACAACTGATGGAACAGTTTATGTCACCAGGCGGTAAAGAAATGAAGTCGATGGAAATTACATTCAGGCGAAATAAATAATATACTCCATAAAAAACCCGGCCATGGTCCGGGTTTTTTTATCCTTTTATATAGTCAGTTCTTACCCTGGTTTTTTCACGATCACCGGAGCCATTTCCGGTTTTATATCATGGGTTAACCGGACTTCTTTTTCATTTTATCATTCATCAGGCAGCTATCAAATTCTTTTCCCGTAAGGGTGGAACGGTCCATAGCCGGCCACATGAGCCCTTGTTTCATGATTTCCGTTTATAATTTTTCTCATACATGGCGATCCAATCGTCCGTTGTAATTTTTGATACCAGTTCACCAATCAGTTTTAAGGGAATATCCTCCGCTTTTTTATACCGCACACAACTTTTACCCATATCCAGTTTTTTCGGTGATGCTTTGGCATGTGCTTCTGTAAACCATTTCAGCAGTTTCGGATCGGCATACACGCCCATATGATAAAAATTGACACTGTTCTTCTGTGATGCCAGTCCAAGAAAAGGTAATGGCAGCTTTGGATCACAATGATACCCGGGAGGATATTTGCTATGCGGCACCACCCAGCCAATCATGCCGTAATTCATACATTCCTGAAAACCTTTGGGCAGGTTTTTCTTTATTACTTTCCGGAGTTCATTAACGGCCTGCTGACGGTCTTCCGGTAATTCGGATAAATAGGCCTCTACAGTTGTTGCTTTGGATTGCATAACAGTTGTTTTAGATCAGTTACCTGGAATAAAAAGAACAGAAGTGGTTCCGTCTGTATTTTTAGTGACCACCCGGCACCGAATGCAGTCCGATCCGGTTGCCTTCTGTATCTATGAATACGGCCATATATCCATACTCCGGGGAGATCTCTGTTTTGGGGACCATTATTTTTCCGCCGGCCGCTTCTACTTTATCCAGCACCTGCTGAACATCCGGGTTCCCGTTCAGGTAAATCAGTGGACCATCCGTGAGTGAGGGTTTATGAAATCCGCCACTGTCCACCACGGCTCCGCCCACCTGGTTCATCATATCGTCAAGGGGAAACATCCGCATCCGGATATTGGGCAGGTCCATAACCGCCAGGCTGACCCCAAAAATAGTTTCGTAAAAACGGGTGGCTCTTTCGAGATCGGTTGCCGGTATTTCAAACCAGCTGATCGCATGTTGCATGTCGTTGATTTGGCATTAAGTTCAGGAATTTTTCTGAAATACGGGCCCCCACTCATAAAAAAACCGCCCCTTTGCAGGTGCGGTTCTTTGCTTATGCTTATACGAAAAAGGTTATTGCTGTCCCCCGCCACCTTGTCCGCCGCCACCGCCACCGGGGCGCTGGGGACGCATTGAGGGCTGGATTTTTTCTTTCCAGATTGCGTATTGTTCGGGAGATAAAACGGCTTTCAGGATTTCCTCCTGGGCATCTGTATATTTTTGTCTTTCCGCCATCATGGTTTCACGATCAGGCCTTTCTCCGCCGGAAAAAATCTCCTGCATCCGGGCATCCTGCTTTTTGTACAAAACCACCAGGGCCGTGTCTACTTTAGCCATCAGGGCTGGATCCAGTTTAAAGGCACTATCGAGCTTATGATGAACCCTGGCTACCCGCTCTTCCGGGGTCTGGCGCTGAAAACCACCGCCTGGCTGGGCATAAACGGCTGCTGACAGGGAAATGGCAGTCAGCAAGAGGAAAAACATCTTTTTCATTGACAAAAAATTTTAAGGTAAAGGAAAGTTCCGGTTTATAGGACGGTGGTTTCCGGAAAAACGTTCGGCCCCGGGGAAACTTTAATTTCAAATCTACCGATTTGGCAGAACTCAAGTATCTTGCAGTCCCTAATTATTAAAAAAGATATGGAATACAGTAAATTAGTTGCCGTGACCGGTCTCCCGGGTTTATTCGAATTACTCAGCAGTAAAACCGATGGAGCCATCGTACGCTCCCTGGAAGATCAAAGTACCCGTTTTGTTTCCACCCGGGTCCACAACTTTTCCCACCTGGAAAGTATTGAAGTATATACTGTACGTGATAATGTGAACCTGGTGGATATATTTAACGCAATGGATAAGGCAGGCCTGAAACTGCCGGATGATAAGGATGCCAAGGCCGTTAAAAGCTATTTCGGCAAAGCCTATCCCGATATGGATTTTGACCGGGTTTATGCCAGCGATATGAAGAAAATGGTGAAATGGTTTGCCATCCTGAAAGCTGCCAATGTGGAGATCAAACTGAGTGAATTTCCCGAGGAGGAAGAAGAAGTGGTGGAAGCCGCCGCAGCCCCTGAACCAGTAGCTCAAGAAAAGCCGGTGAAAAAAACAAAGACGAAAAAAGAAGCCCCCGAAAAAACGGCTGAAGCGGCTGAAGAAAAACCCAAAAAAGCTCCTGCTAAAAAGAAAAAAGCGGAATAATATACATCAGTAGCAGCATTCAATAGCTGCGGGCGGGAGCCAGCCTGATTGATTGATCAGGATGGCTCTTTGCTTTTAAAAATATTACCAGTATGAAATTCAGCGCCGATATCAAAAAACTGCCCCGGCATTTTTTACCGGAAGACTTTGCCATCCTTAACTGGGAAAACCTCGCTCCTTATTTCAGCAACCTGGATGAACGGACTATTGGTTCTGTTACAGAGCTGGAACAATGGCTAAAAGATGCCAGTGAACTGGAAGCCGTGATCAGTGAGGACGCCTGCTGGCGCCAGATTAAAATGACCTGTGATACGGAAAATAAAGAGCTGGAGCAATCCTTCAACTTCTTTATGATGGAGATTCAGCCGAAGATCCAGCCGTATTCCGATATGCTGAACAAAAAACTGGTCAATTGTCCGTTTACCAAAGAACTGGAACCCGAAAAATATTTCACTTACCTGCGGAACGTGAAGAAGAATATTGACCTCTTCCGCGAAGAGAATATCGCTATTTCGGCTGAACTGAATGTGATGCAGCAACAGTTTGGTATGATCTCCGGTAAGATGACCATTGCCGTAAATGGCCAGGAATATACACTGCAGCAGGCGGCTAAATTCCTGGAAGATGCAGACCGCGGTTTACGCGAATCGGTATACCGCAACATCAGCGAAAGAAGATTACAGGATAAAGAGGCCCTGAATGAACTGTTCAGTACTTTATTGCAGAAGCGCCACCAGGTGGCATTGAATGCGGGTTTTGCCAATTTCCGCGATTACCGTTTCCTGGAGTTGGGCCGTTTTGATTACTCAAAAGAAAATTGTCACCAGTTTCATGACGCCGTGAAATTGCATGTCATGCCCCTGGTGAATCAGCTTTATGCGGCTAAAAAAGAAAAACTGGGATTATCCGATCTGCGCCCCTGGGATATTGAAGCGGAACCGGCCGGCACAGCACCCCTGCGTCCTTTTCAAACCGGGACTGAACTGACAGAAAAGACCATCCAGTGTTTCACTACCATGCAGCCTTTCTTTGGGGATTGCCTGGCCAAAATGCGGGAAATGGGCCGGCTCGACCTCGAAAGCCGCAAAGGCAAAGCACCAGGTGGTTATAATTGTCCCCTGGCCGAAACAGGTGCTCCCTTTATTTTTATGAATGCGGCCGGTACGCTGGATGATGTAACCACGATGGTACATGAAGGCGGCCATGCCATTCACTCCTTTCTTTCACATGAACTTGAACTGAACGGGTTTAAAGAATACCCCACCGAGATTGCGGAAGTGGCCAGCATGAGTATGGAACTTTTCTCGATGGATCACTGGCATGTTTTCTTTCCCGAAAATGAGGAACTAAAGCGGGCAAAGGAACAGCAACTGGAGCGGGTGATCACTATTTTCCCCTGGATCGCCACCATCGATAAATTTCAGCACTGGGCCTATGAAAATCCGGGGCATACTGCATCAGAAAGAGCCAATAAATGGCTGGAGATCCTGAATGAGTTTTCATCCCCCGAGATTGATTTTTCGGGACTGGAATCATACCGGCAGTATTCCTGGCACCGGCAATTGCACCTGTTTGAAGTCCCTTTTTACTATATCGAATATGGAATTGCGCAGTTGGGTGCCATCGGATTATGGCAGCAATACAAGGAAAATCCCGAAAAAGCAGTGGGGAACTATGTCAATGCCCTGCGCCTGGGCGGGACCAAAACGCTGCCTGAATTGTTCAAAGCCGCTGGTTTACAATTCGATTTCTCCCCTGCGGCCATAAAGGAACTCATGGAATTTGTTAAAAGGGAGCTGGATCAGCTCTAAAACCCAAAAAATACCCCGAAAGTGGTATATCATTTTTTCGGAAATATGAAAACCACATACTACATTAGCATCAGAAAAATAGATGCTCCATTGCACTATACCATATTGCTGCAGTGAATCGCTGCAGTAAAAATAGCTACTAATCAGAGCCTTAACCTCAAGTCCCGATGTTTCTACACCGGGGCTTTGTTTTTACTAAAGTTGAAAGTCGTTTTTGAAACTGAAACAGCCCTAAAGGAGAAGTTAGTAGTTCGTAGTTAGTAGTCGGTAGTTGTACTAAGAAAGTATCTCCTGTTGCCCTGAAGTATTTGTTGCTAAACTCCAAATTCCAACTAAAACCCCGGAGAATAGGTTGAGATTTAAAAATTGGAATTTATTTGGAATTTGAACCTTGATGCTTCTTTGGCATCTTGGCATCTTTGGTTCTTGCTTGTCCTCCGTAGCCC
>CAZYTV010000029.1:0-11922 GCA_964650455.1 uncultured Chitinophaga sp.
ACTTGGGTGGCTTGGGGGGCCAATCTCCTTCGGCACGGTTTTGGCCATTGCGTGGCTGACCACAGAGCCGTTACAAGAGAAATGGGCCCAATACATCTTGTATGTCGTGGCCGGATTCGGGGTCTATATTCTCGTCTTTGCCTTATCGCATAACATCTGGCTGAGGTATGCCGCCTTGCTGGCCAGCGGACTCTTTGATGGCGTGAGTGTAATTATCCGTGGCACCGTGGTACAGATTTTTGTCCCCGATGAAATGCGCGGCCGAGTTTCCTCCGTGAACTCTATTTTTATTAATTCGTCCAACGAACTCGGGCAATTCGAAAGCGGGGTGGCAGCCACTGCACTCGGAACGGTACCCTCTGTAATTTTCGGTGGATGTATGACTTTGCGGGGTGTTCTGGGGACCTGGTTTAAGGCGCCCGGGCTGAGGAAGTTTGAGTATTAGGGGGGAGTAGTGAATAGTGAATGGTGAATGGGGGCGTGATTTTGGAAATGTCCCTCTAAACATCTAAACGACTAAACAACCAAACCCTTGGCCTTGCGTAGAAGGTTTATCTAAATGCTCAGCCTTTATGATCAATGAAAATTCAGTAAATTAGATTTGCCGGGTCATTACGACAACAACCTTTTCCCGATTTTAAACTTTTAAATGACTTTACCGCTAAACATCAAACCCCAAACTTCAAACATCTCTTATGAACCGCCGCTCCTTCATCACACAAACCGCCTTCAGTTTTGGCGCATTGACTCTTTTGCAGCAGGATATCCTGGCTGCGATTGCCCAGGAACCCTGGAAGATCACTATGCTCACCAGTGATATCGGGATTTTTACAGAAAGAGGCGGAACGATTCTTTTCTGTTTATCCAAAAAAGGTATTGCTGTTGTAGATTCCCAGTTTCCCGACCAGAGCAAACACCTGATCGATGAACTGAAGAAAAAATCGAATAAACCATTTAAGGTACTGATCAATACCCACCATCACGGGGATCACAGCGGGGGTAATATTTCATTTAAAGGGCTGGTGGAACATGTACTGGCACATGAGAATTCAAAAATCAACCAGGAGAAAACAGCGAAACAGAATAAAAATGAGGATAAGCAGCTCTACCCTGACCAGACTTACACCAATACCTGGTGCCAGAAACTGGGCAAAGAGAAAATCTGCCTGCATTACTTCGGGGCGGGCCATACGAATGGGGATAGTTTTGTCCATTTCCAGCATGCCAATATTGTGCATTGCGGCGACCTGGTGTTTAACCGACGTCATCCCTATGTGGACCGTGCTGCCGGGGCCAATATGAAGAGCTGGATCAATGTACTTGATAAAGCCCTTCAGACCTATGACCATAAAACAAGGTTTGTATTCGGTCATTCAGGTGCCGGGTTTGATATTACCGGTACGACAGACGACCTGAAATCCTTCCGTGATTATATTGGCCATGTGCTGAAGTTTGTAGAGGGGGAAATGAAGGCCGGCAAAACAAAAGAAGAAATTTTAAAAATAACATTGATCCCCGGAAGTGAGGCCTGGAAAGCAGAGGGCATTCAAAGGCCGTTGCAGGCGGCCTGGGAGGAGTTAAACAATTAAGTACGAAGTTAGAAGTACGAAGTTAGAAGTACGACTGACGTGTCTTGATGCAATATCTCTAAGTATGGGCTGTTTCCAAACACCGAACAGCTAACAACGAACACCTGTCCAAACCGGCTGTTTCCTGACAACTGACATCTGACATCCGACAACTGATCAGGCAATTAACCAAAGCAAGTTTGTAAATTTGTTCATGCTCAAAGGAAAAAGAACAGGCCTACTGCTCGCACTGTTGATACTGATTACCGCGGGTGTGTTTTTCTGGATCAGTTACAATAACCAGCAGGTCCGTTCCGAAAAAGACCTGTATATGCTCACCGACCGGTTCAGGGATTATAACTGGTCGGACAATGGCAATGGTTCCAAACTCACATTTAAACTGCTTAGTTATAAGGAGAAGTTCCAGATCAGTCCTGCATTTTTACCTGGATTGAACAAAGAAGCATTTATAAGTATCAACCTGGGAGATACAGTTACAATTGGCATTCCTGCCTATGCCCAACAATTTCTCAATACCCGGCAGAAACGCATTCCCGTTTATTCCATCCGGGTAAATAACAAAACTTACCTGGACGCCGGATACACCATAAAAAAGAAAAACAGCAATGCCCTGATGATAGCCGGGTCACTGGTGCTGTTAGCCGGGTTGGTGGTTTATTTTACAAAACGCAGGAGCGAAGTCGTTAGTCGTTAGTCAATAGTCGTTAGCAAACAGCCCTTACTAACTTGTCAACCTCTCCACAATTGGCACATTGGCATATTGGCTCATTGGCACATTACTTTCGGCCCATTACTTCCCTTTCTCCGCCGCCACCAGTTTCTCCAGTACATAATACGTAATCGGACAAAATGTAGAATTCTTCAGGGTCAGGGGTTGCCTTTTGAAGATCACATCCTCATCGGTGTAAGGAAAACGCCGGCAGTCGGAAGGTCTGTCTTCATAAATTGAACAATAATTGTCGGACCCAAGAAAGGGACAGGGACTGGTATTGGCCACATAATCCCCTTCTTCATCCACTTTCAGGTAGGTTTCGATAAAATCGCTCTCCCGTAGGCGCAGCAGTTTACTGAGCCGTTTAATATCGGGTGTTTTAAAACGGGGGGAGAAATTTTTACAGCAATTGGCACATTGCAGGCAGTCCACTTTGCTGAAAGCCTCCTCGTGGTATTCAGGTAATTGCCGCAAAACGGTGTTCTTGCTTACCCGCTGGAGGTATTGCTTATAGATTTTCTGCCGCTCTTTCGATTTCTTTTCCCAGTTTTTTAAGAGGTCCCCTGTCATACCGCAAAGAAAGGTATTTCACGGCTTATCCCCAGCTTCCACAAAACAGCTTTTTTCTGCCCCCTCATCCGTAACTTTGCCGGGCAAAAAAGTCGCACCGTCACCCCCGGCCAAATGATTCAGTTTTACTACCCGTATCCCTGACCGTTTGCTCCGTATGACTGCCCTGACTTACTTACCGAACACCTGAATATTCCTCAATATGAATCTGACAGTACAACAATCGAATGAGTTTACCGGACGGCATATCGGTCCACGTGATACGGATACCCGGTCTATGCTGAAAACCATCGGCGAAGACAGTCTGGCCTCCCTGATCGACAAAACCGTACCTCCCGGCATTCGCATGGCCACAGCCCTGAATATCCCGGCCGCCATGAGTGAGCACGAGTACCTGAAACATATCCACGACGTATCCCTGAAAAATAAGCTCTTTACTAACTATATCGGCCAGGGTTACTACGACACGATCACCCCTTCGGTGATCCTGCGGACTATTTTTGAAAACCCGGGATGGTACACCCAGTATACTCCTTACCAGGCAGAGATCAGCCAGGGTCGCCTCGAGAGTCTGCTGAATTTCCAGACCATGGTTTGTGACCTGACGGCTTTACCTATTGCCAATGCCTCGCTGTTGGACGAAGCCACTGCCGCAGCAGAAGCCATGACCATGTTCTTTAATGCCCTGAACAAGCAGGACCACATTGAAAGGCCCCGTTTCTTTGTGGATGCAGAGATTTTTCCCCAGACTATTGACGTTTTGAAAACACGGGCAGTACCGGTGGGTATTGAAATTGTAACCGGTGATTATAAAAAAGCTGTGATTGACGCTACCTACTTCGGCGCGATTGTGCAGTACCCGAACAATAAAGGTTCTGTTGAAGATTACCGTGGATTTATCAGTCATGTACACGAGGCCGGCGCTTTTGTGGTCATGGCTACTGATCTTTTGGCCTTGACCCTGCTCACGCCTCCCGGTGAACTGGGAGCTGATGTGGCCGTGGGATCAGCCCAACGGTTTGGCGTGCCTCTGGGATACGGCGGACCGCATGCTGCATTTTTTGCCACCAAAGACGAATTCAAACGCAATATGCCCGGACGAATCATCGGTATCAGTATCGATGCCCAGGGCAACCGGGCACTGCGTATGGCGCTGCAAACCCGCGAACAACATATCAAGCGCGAAAAAGCAACATCCAATATCTGCACAGCACAGGCTTTATTGGCAAATATGGCGGCCATGTATGCCGTATATCACGGACCTGAAGGTTTAATCAATATTGCAAAACGCATAGCCCTTTATACCCAGACGGTGGCAGAAGCCATCCAGGAACGAGGATTTGACCTGGTATCGGACACTTTCTTCGATACCATCGTGGTAAAGACCAATAACCTTACTATCATCCAGGAAAAAGCAGAACGGCAGCAAATCAACCTCCGTTATATTGATGCCACCCATATCGGCATTTCACTGGATGAAACCACTGATGTTTCCGACCTCTACGACCTGATCAATTGTTTTGAAAACGATAAAGATCCTGTAGCCTTTGATATGGAACAGGATGGTGAACTGGATCATATACCGACCGCGCTGACCCGCACTTCTCATTTTTTAACACACCCGGTTTTCAATACACACAAGAGTGAAAGCCAGATGATGCGGTATATCAAATACCTGGAGAACAAGGATCTTTCCCTGAACACTTCCATGATCTCGTTGGGCAGTTGCACCATGAAACTGAATGCGGCGAGTGAAATGATGCCGTTGAGCTGGGCACACTGGAGTAAGGTGCATCCGTTTGCCCCCGCCAGTCAGACAGAAGGTTATACCTATATGGCTGCAGAACTCAGCAAATATCTCTGTGAGATCACCGCGTTTGACGCCTGCAGCCTACAGCCCAACAGCGGTGCCCAGGGTGAATATGCCGGGTTGCTGACGATCCGTTCATTCCATGAAGCCAATGGCGATCATCACCGCAATGTGATGCTGATCCCGATCTCCGCCCATGGTACCAATCCTGCATCCGCAGTAATGGCCGGCATGAAAGTAGTGGTGGTAAAAGCACTGGAAAACGGCTATATCGATGTGGATGATTTAAAAGCCAAAGCTGCACAGTACAGTAATGAACTGGCCGGCATCATGATCACCTATCCAAGTACCTATGGTGTGTATGAAGAAACGGTAAAAGATATTACCGAAATCATACATCAGCACGGCGGCCAGGTTTACATGGATGGCGCCAATATGAATGCCCAGGTAGGGCTGACTGCACCCGGACTGATCGGTGCGGATGTTTGTCACCTCAACCTGCACAAGACCTTTGCCATCCCGCATGGCGGTGGAGGTCCCGGCATGGGCCCCATTTGTGTAAAAGCACACCTGGCCAAACACCTGCCCGGTCACGTACACAACGGAAGCCGGCATGCTGTATCAGCAGCACCGTTGGGATCTGCTTCTATCCTGCTCATCTCTTATGGTTATATCCGTATGTTAGGGGCTGAAGGAGTAAAAGCAGCGACTGAATATGCGATCCTGAATGCGAACTATATGCGGGCAAGACTGGCGGGTAAATATGATATCCTTTATACAAATAACAATGGACAATGTGCCCACGAGTTCATTGTTGATTTGCGTCCTTTCAAGAAATCAGCAGAAATAGAAGCCGAAGATGTGGCCAAGCGACTGATTGACTATGGTTTCCATGCGCCAACGATGAGTTTCCCGGTTGCCGGCACCATTATGATTGAGCCAACGGAAAGCGAAGATAAAGCCGAGCTGGATCGTTTCTGCGATGCCCTGTTATCGATTCGTGAAGAAATTCAGGCTATTGAAGAAGGAAGGTCAGACAAAAAAGATAATGCATTGAAAAATGCACCCCATACCCAGTTTGTATTAACAGCTGACGAGTGGAAACATACCTATTCCCGCCAGGAAGCCGCTTTCCCGCTCCCGTATGTCAGCCTGAATAAGTTCTGGCCTTCGGTAGCAAGAGTGAATAATACGCATGGGGACAGGAACCTGATCTGCACCTGTGAGCCGGTAGAAAGCTATATGATCGCTGAAGCTTAGTTGGTAGTCGGCAGGAAGCAAAAAGCACTTGTCATCCTGAGCTTGCCGAAGGATGAGCTTGCCGAAGGATGAGCTTGCCGAAGGATGAGAATGAAAGAGGACATTCACCGGAGTAAAGTGGAAAAATATATTTAAAGGGTTGTCAGCAATGGCGACCCTTTTTATTTCATTTCCATTTTTCGGCTATACCGGATAGTTATAATTATTGCTACTACTCCCACCCCCACCTGGCAGATCATACCAACCGTATTGGCCGGGAGCATGGCAGCAGAAGGAACTTCATTTAGTACCCATATTGTACCTCCATTACCGCCTTTCATGCCCAGTACCTGTTGTGAAAGATTCAGGGCCACATGTATCCCTGTTGGCAGGGCAATCCCTTTCGACCATACTGCGCCGAGTCCAAAAACAAGGGCCCAGATACCCGGACCTAATAAAGCAACGGCAATATCCCATCCCGTGACAATATGATAAAGGGCGAAGACAATCGCAATGATGAGCTGTGTAAGTAGAAATGAAAAATCACGGTTGAGTTTAATAAAGGGATATCCCCTGAAAGCCAGTTCTTCCATCAGGGCCAGGGGGATAATAGATAAATACCAAAAAACGGACAGCGGATCCCAGTTGCCGGAAAGATGGATGCGGATGCCCCCGGCAGCAACAAGTAAACCAATAATTAATGCAAAGATCAGGGCCCCATATAAAAAACCCTTTAAAAACCGGGGCAGCGTTCCTGTCTCCCAGTATAATTCATAGTCCCTGAATGACTTCTTTTCCCTCCTGACAAAAAACCAGGTCAGGGCTAAAGCAAACATTGTTCCGCCAATACCATAAACAAAACGCTCCCAACTGGCCGGAAAAAATGGATTGATAAACCTGCCGACAACAAACAGTGAGACAAGAAAGCATAACCAAAAGGTAAGTGATTTCAGTATGGATGTTATTCTTGGATGATACATGATTTGATCGCAGGTGTTATTCAGGAATCAGTATTTCTTAATGAAATCAACTGACCCCGGTTATACCGCCAAAATTACGGGTATTGTAAGAAGAGTATTATCTTTCCGGAAGGATTCACTGTTCCGTTTTTTGAACCAGTAAACATGGAGTATACCCCGTCAAACATTATTATCATCGGCGCTGGTGGCATTGTACAAAATGCCCACCTGCCCGCATATAACAAGGCCGGTTATACGATACGGGGAATTTATGATACAAATATGGCGAAGGCAAAGCAGGTAGCCTTAGAATTCGGAATACCTGATGCATATACATCACTGGAACAGGCCATCGCAGCAGCAGATCCTGCCAGTATATTTGACCTGGCTATACCTGCATCCGCACTTTTAATGGTATTGAAAAAAATACCAGCCGGGGCAGCCGTTTTACTGCAGAAACCGATGGGTGAAACCCTGGAACAGGCCAGGCAAATACTGGCGCTCTGCAAGCAGAAAAAACTCACTGCCGGGATCAATTTCCAGTTACGCTATGCGCCATTTATCCTGAAGGCAAAAGAACTGATCCGGGAAGGTCAGATCGGCGACATCTGCGACATTGATATCAGCATCAATGTACTCACCCCCTGGCAACTCTGGGATTTCCTGTTTGATCTGCCACGGATGGAAATCCTGTATCACAGCATTCACTATATTGACCTGGTACGTAAGCTGGCCGGTGAACCAATATCCGTTTTTGGAAGAACCATCAAACACCCGGATATGCCGCAACTGGCCTCTGTGAAATCCATGATCTATATGGATTATGGCGAAAACCTGCGGGCCGTTATCCTCACCAATCATTGTCATAAATTCGGTCCCCGGCACCAGCATTCCTATATCCGGATCGAAGGCACGAAAGGGGCCATTTATATACGCTTAGGGTTACTGTTGGATTACCCGAAAGGAAGTACCGATCTGTTTGAATATATCGTGCTGGACGAAAACGGCGGTGGTAAATGGCAGACGATGCCCATTGAAGGTTCATGGTTCCCGGATGCGTTTGCCGGCAGTATGAAGGAGATGATCAAAGCGGTAGTGGATAAAAAATACAAACCGGATAATAATCTTGAAGACGGGCTGAAAACGATGAAATGGGTGGAAAAAGCGTATAAAACTGCTCATTTATAACTTTTGGTACTATATTTTCAGGATAAGCCTGGCGTGTGCTATTTCAGACCGTGATGATCCATTTGCGATTAGCATTAATTGTTTGTAATACAGTTTTGCCGTTTTAATACCCCCCATTTTTTCTGCAGCAACCCCGCAATTATACATTGTATTAAACCTGTTTGGATGTTTTTGTAAAACATCCTGGTAAGCTTTTAAGGCATCTGCAGGGCGATTAAGTTCCATCAGCATATCTCCCAGCCATTCTCCGGCTGGCTTAATTTCTCCCGGAGTTACAGGGTGCTTTTCTGTTTTGTCTTCAAACGCTGCAGATTCTTTCATCTTTTTCAACGCTAAAACTTTTTCGCCATTTTTAAAATTGACCCAGGCTTCTGCAGTTAGTAATAGTATAGTTACCTGGTTTGCTTTATAATCGTCTTTCTGTCTGTTCAACGTGTCCAGGTTTCTGGATATCGCGTTCAGTTCAACTCCCGCCTCATTTGATTTGCCCGTATGCAACATGCCCATCAGCCGGGTAAAATGAATCATTGCTTCCTGCCAGGGGTAATTTTGCCACGGAAAATTTTCGAAACCAGCTGATAAGCCTGCTGCCTGATCCCAAAGTCCGTTTTCCAGCAGGTACCTGGATGGAATTGCGGCAAATGCATAGGCTACTTTAAAATTTACAGGTTGAACTACCTTAAACGTCTGCAGATATTCCCATTGCCTTTTAGCCGAATCACTTTGTCCTGTTTGCAGGTAGGCATATACTAGATAATCCAATCCATGTAATTCTTCATCCCAATGGCCTTTTATACCAGCGGCTTCTGCATAACATTGTGCTGCATTCACGGCAGCAAGGTTTGCCTGAATACACTCTTTCCACAATCCGAGTCGGGTAAATATATGGGAGGGCATATGCAGTGCATGTGAGGAAGAAGGGGCAACTGAAGCATATTTCCTGGCGGCATCCAGCCCCTTTTCCGCAAGCTCAGGATAATCGAATGTATGTATCAGGTAATGTACCACACCCGGATGATTGGGGTATTCAGGGTAAAAACGGTTCAAAATTGCCCCGGCTTTTAACTGTTTGCTGAACGTCTTATCCTCCGGTTTTGCAGCCGCATCAAGCGCCAATGCATAAAACACGGCCGCATCCACATCGTCCTCATACTGGTTATAAATTTTCTCCATCCCTCTTTCAAATGCCAGGCAGCGATCATAATGACTGATGGATTGCCAGTTATTGTAAAAGGATGCAATGGCAGTGATAAACAACTTTTCTCTTTCACTGGCAGGAAGTGACAGGGCAATTTTAACCGCTTTCTCTCCTTTACGTAATTCTGCGGATGACGGGGCAGTCCATAAGGGATGAAAATTGGACATCGCTACACCCCAATAAGCCATGGCGCAATCCGGTTGCCGGTCAATGATGCTGGCAAATACTTTTTCCGCCTCGTCATACTCGAAAGAGTGGAGCAGTTTAAGTGCCAGATTAAAATCCTGTTTACTGAGGCTGTTGCAGCTCGTTTCAAAGGAGGCCTGCCCAAACTGTTGATCCGGTGAACCACAGGAAATCACATTTCCTCTCTTCAAACCAATATCGTTGATACTTTCTTCAGCCGGAACAATCTTCTTTTCATTGCATGAAAAAATGATGATTAAGCACAGGAATACCTGTATCCAACGTAACGTTGTCATTTGCCAGGCTTATTAAAATTGAAAAAAGGTTGTTTCAATGCTTTTTAAATTTATACATATTCCGAGACAACTGCAGAAGTTTTAATAACCTGTTGACTATGCAGGCTTTAAGCAGCAACGCCCCCCATTAGGAGAAGCTGTTTCAGACAACCGACTCCCGATGCTTCGGGATGACATCTGATAAATGAATGGTTTTGTTGTGTAAAAGCCTGATAGCAGCGGGAGTTCTTAAGAAGCGTTTAGACGTATAGACAGCTTTCTTAGCAAGGGCTGTTCCCTTCCCGCGTCTAGCATCCCGCTCTCCCTGGAGGGGCTGTTACTCACCACTCACCACTCACTGTGCCGCACAGGGCAACAGGGGTGCTGAAAAGCTTGCATTCAACGGTAGGGTTTTGTGCAGGCTACATTACTTATAATCAATAAAAGTTATAGAAAAATACTTTGAATGTCACTTTTTTCTATTGATGTCCTTTTTGTAATGCTTAATCATTTTTCCGAAGTCTTTGTCTTTTTTTCGTCTCTCTGCAATTGTTGATTTAAAACAGGTTTTCTCTTTTTCCATTTTAAGATAATTTTCATAGAAAGCGATATCTATTTCTCCTTTTTCAACAGCTTCAATAACACGGCAGCCAATCTCATTAGTATGAGTGCAATCTCTAAATTTACAATCTTTAGAAAGTTTGATAATTTCCTCAAAGGTAATTTCAAGTCCGCTTGCTGTATCTGCAATACCTACCTCTCTCATTCCGGGGTTATCAATTAAGATACCACCATTTTCAAGTATAATTAATTCCCTGTGGCTTGTAATATGTTTCCCTTTGTTTGTACTCGCACTTATTCTATCGGTTTTCATCAGGGTTTCACCAGAAAGATTATTCAACAGGGTGGATTTTCCAACACCCGAAGAACCAAGCATACAATAGGTTTTCCCCTTTTTTATAAATGAATTTATTGCTTCATATCCGTTCTTCGTTTCATTACTTACCGCAATAACAGGAACATGTTTAATCCGTGATTTTAACCTGTCTAATATTTCAGCAAGCCGGAGTTCATTTATTAAATCAGTTTTGGTTAATATAATTACCGGGCTGACTTTAGATGAATTACAGATGGTCAGATACCTTTCGAGTCTGTTGATATTAAAATCCCTGTCAACAGCCTGTACTAAAAATGCATCATCAATATTTGTTGCTATAATCTGAATTTCTCCAAATTGTCCCACAGCCTTTCTTTTTATAACCGACCATCTCGGTAGTATTTTATGAATAATGGCAAAATCAGATGTATATGTTGCCAGTGAAACCCAATCACCCACTGCCGGAAAATCTTCACGGCTTTTGGCAGCAAAACGCATATTACCAGTTACCTCGCTTTCAAATTCTCCTTTAATTGTTCTGACAATATATCGCTCCTTATGTTCCGAGACAACTCTTCCAACATCAAAATTGGTTAAGTCGTGTTCAATTCTGAATGCTTCAAGTTGATCATTATATCCCAAATCTTCTAAGGTCATGTCTCTGCAAAATTATTTAATTTTGGCCTGCCAGTTCATTTCTTATCATTTAGTTGGGTTTGGCAATGTCGGTATAGCATGATCGCTAACAATATAAATTTACTCTACTACATGCCGATTTCAGAATATTGCTTCCATAGAAATCACATTTATTAAAGTTATCCTTTTTGTATTGCCGTTTGGATAATACCCCTCAAAAAAAAAGAGGCCACCCTCTCAGGCAGCCTCTTCCCGTTTTTACTTTTTAATTATGATTTATTAAAACCTTCTCCTTCCTCCCCCATTATCACTCCTCCGTTCCACCTGCCCCCGCGGCTCCTGCTGACGGCGTTCTACCTGTGGCGCCTGGCGTTGGGGAGCATTCCCTCCTCCTGTTTCCTGGCGACGATCTATCTGTCGTTGCTGAGGCTGTTCCTGCGGTTGTGATCTCCGTTCAAATTGCCGTGGCTGTGACTGCGGTTGTTCCTGCGGACGTCTTTCCATCCGCCGGTTATCTATGTTTCCATTACCTGATGGAACCCTGTCACGTTGTGGGCGATCATACCCCGGGCCTGTGCGTGGAGTGCCATTACCCGGATTGTCATCACGGTTACCATTATCAGGACGACCATTTCCACTACCGTTGTTTATTCGTCCCCCATTTTCAGGACGGCCATTTCCAC
>CAZYTV010000029.1:12022-25826 GCA_964650455.1 uncultured Chitinophaga sp.
GACGGCCATTTCCACTACCGTTGTTTATTCGTCCCCCATTTTCAGGACGGCCATTGTTACTTCTGTTGCCACGGAAACCATTGTTCCGGTCATAACGTTCAAAACGCTGGGGGGCATATCCACGTCCTTCATCACGGCGTACATTGGGACGATAGAGTCTCACTTCATTATTCCTGAAATAAGTCCGGCCAGGTGTATAGCTGTCCCGGAACCGGACCGGTGTGATCCGGCCGCAATAGCGTTCAGCTTCCCAGCGGCTTGGACCGGAACGATAACCCCAGCGGCCACCGATGTTAAAGTTGATCACAGTAGTGACACTGAAGATGGAATAGTTACGGCGATAATCCACACAGTAATCCCTTACACGGGGATAGAGGATATATCGTCTGGGTGTAAAGCTCCAGAAATCATAGGGTGGCGCGTAAGTTCCCATATTAAAATTGACATTGATGTTGATACCCGGGCGAATAGGAGCCCATCCATAGTAATCACCACCATCACGCCATGCTACCCAGGCCGGAGACCATTCATACCCCGGTACCCAGAACCAGCCATAATATTGATCCTGGTCCCAACGCCCGTAGTGAAAGGGCGCCCAGCCCCAGTCATAATCAGATACCCACATCCATTCGGCATCTTCGGTCCATACCCAGTGTCCTTCGGTACTGTATGGACGGAAATCCGGTCCGGCATCGGGAATCCAGATATAGCCATAGTCCGGATGATCCACCCATTGTCCATAAGGACTCAGCTGATCATAGAAGTCCTGGTAAGAAACCTCCCGTCCCCGGTCATACTGATCACCCTGATTGTACTGGGCAACAGCGGACTTGGGCATTGAACTGCCCAGCACTATGAACAGTGCCAGTACAGCCAGTTTAAATGTTCTTTTCATGTCTTGTCGTTTTTGTAGTAATAGCATCATGCAATAATTGTTTGAGTCTTATTGGTGTTAACACCAACAAATGGTTTTCTTTCCTTCTTTATAAGAGACGCTATTTTTGTGCCATAGGGGTGGTGGACATTGTGCCAGGAATTCATTTTATGAAAACATTGTACAAAAAGCTTTCACAAATCAAATACAAAGTACGAAGTACGAGGTACGAAGTACGACTGACGTGCCTTGAAGTAATAGTTTTAAGTATGGGCTGTTCCCCTCTAGCTTCTTGCTTCTCTCCGCACTCGAAATGCCCGTGTCACCCTGAGTAGACGTCATACAGGCATTACAGGGCTGTAGAAAGAAATACCAGCGTCTTACCGAAGGGCCTTCTCGCTTCTAGCTTCTCACTTCTAGCTTCTAGCTTCTTGCTTCTAGCTTCTTGCTTCTAGCCTCTCTAAAAAAACCTTACCTTTAAGAGGAACAAAAACTTAACCAGATGAACCAGGAAATCATCAACCTCTACGACGAGTACACCCACAAGCCACTGGCACGCCATGAATTCCTCCGCCGCTTAACCATGCTGGCGGGTAGTACGGCTGCAGCCATGACCTTATTGCCATTATTGGAAGTCAACTACGCACATGCAGCAGTAACCCCGCAGGATGATCTTTTTACCGAACGGATCAGTTATCCGGGCGTAAACGGGGATATGCAGGCCTATGTGGCCCGGCCTAAGATTGAAAAGAAATACCCGGCTGTAGTAGTGATCCATGAAAACCGCGGGCTCAATGCACATATCGAAGATGTGGCCCGCCGGGCTGCTAAAGCCGGTTTCCTGGCCATTGCCCCGAATGCATTATCCTCCCTGGGTGGTACCCCGGAAAATGCGGATGAAGCCAGAACTAAATTCCAGCAACTAAAACCAGAAGATAACCTGCAGAATTTTATAAAAGTTTTTGACTGCCTCGGCACCCGCAAAGATGCTAATGGAAATTATGGCTGCGTGGGATTCTGCTGGGGTGGTGCCATGAGCAATAACCTGGCGGTGCATGTGCCTTCCTTAAAAGCGGCTGTTGCTTTTTACGGACGTCAGCCTGCAACTGATGATGTGGCAAAAATTAAATCAGCGGTTCAACTGCATTACGGATCAATGGATGAAGGCGTCAACAAAGGCATTGCAGCCTATGAAGAAGCCCTGAAGAATAATAAGATCACTTACGAACTATATATGTATGAAGGGGCCCAGCATGCGTTTCATAATGATACTGCGCCAACGAGGTACAACGAGGCAGCCGCGAAACTGGCCTGGGAACGGACTCTTGCATTTTTTGGCAAGTATCTCAAATAGCAAATTCTAGAATACTCATTCTGATAAATCAGAAAGTAAGTGAAAGAAAGAGCCGGTACGAAAACTGTACCGGCTCTTTTATTGAAAAGCTTCAGAAAAAACAACTTAGCTCCCTATTATCCATTCCCCATTCCTATTCCCTATTCTCTATTTACTATTTACTACTGCCGTTTCACCCTGAAATTACAAGCCACATTCTTTGGCGTGGCACCGAAATTCATAACTACATTGAAGTTGCCCTCAATAAATCCACCCACCGTAGTACTGAATGCGGTATAATTTATTGAGGCTGCACCTGTAGCATAGGTTTGAGATGCACTCAGCCCATTTCCAAGATTCACCGTAACCTGTTTCAGCGGGAAACCATTGCCCGTGGTCTGGTTATGCTGAGCCTGGAATATCACATTCAGACTGGAATTGGTACCCGGATTGCGGAAGCCACTGAAATAAGCCTGAAATGGCTGAGGGCCGCCGGTATTGGTGGAATCATTGAAATTTATCGCATCCGGCGGAGAAGCAAATGTGAAAGGGGATCCATCAATCATTAATTCAATAAACTCCAGGGAGGAAGTGCCACAGGCCTGGATCGTTCCCACATTCACTGAACCAGTAGTTCCGGTTCCTGAAACCGGAATGGATTGCTGTAATGCTGAATAATCTACTCCGATCACCGTGAAATTAATCGCATTCGTACCGCAGCGTGGTATGGTTAAACTAAAACTGCCATTAGACACCGGTACAGTATATTGGTGACCCCCATCAATATATATAGCCGCAGCTCCATTGACCACATTGGTATTGGCACAGGTGGTAATGGTGCCAGTAATATTCAGACTGCTGACAGCGGGAATTGCAACCGTAACTACCGGCAATGTTGTATTGGCGGTAAACGGACCAATCGCCTGTGTATAAATTACATTACCACAGATATCCAGTACCTGTAATTCCAGGTTTTCATTTTTGGGAACTTTGCCACAAAGGCTTCCGGTGGAATCGGTACGCCCATAACCATACGTACCATTCACCAACCGTTTGATCCGTACCTGGATATTGATCAGCGGTGCTCCATGACTATCTTTAAAGGACATACACAGATCAATCAGCGGGAAAGGGGCATCGCAGTTCCAGAATGAAAAATGACTGACTTTAGCCACATATATGTTTCCGGATTTACCGGCCTTGCCTTCCTGTTTCCAGCGGGCACTGGCTTCATCAAAATGCCAGAGATCAATGGAGTCAGGTGCTGCAGCCTGCAATGAGGCAGGAATCGGGAAACTCAGTTCAGCAGTTTTACCCGCTGCCACTTTAAGGGGCTGTCCGGTACCACCGGTCATTTCCACACCGATCATACCAAAAGTGGACAAACCTCTTTCAGCACCATTGGCGAGTATTCCACGGAGGTCACCCATTACTGTATATGGTAAATCAGCAGATGAAGGATCGATCCAGGTCATGGCTACATTTACATTTCCTGAATAAGCAGTCCCCGCTGCATCTGTCACGGCATTGGCCGGCATAACCAGTTTGGCACCGGAAGCCAGGTTTACATTTCCTCCCGCAGCCGCATCAAAACTACCGCTGTTTGTTTTGGGCAGCATTTTGATGCGCACATTATTGATCCGGCCCTCAACAGAGATAAATGAACGATACCCGGTGAAGTAGCCATTCTTCACCACTTTTACGGTTCCGTTAGCTTTTGACAACTGAATATTTCGAAATTGAAAAACGCCATAACGGTCAGTTGTGGTGGTGCTGGTTCCACTGCTCACCGTTACCCCGGCCATGGGCTGGTTATTTTCATTGACCACAATGCCGTTGATACCACCCGTTACCCGTTCAGTATCATTCACGGCTGGTTCACCAGACCCCCCGGGTATATCAGGCCATTTGATTTCACGCTGGCAAGAAAACAAGAAGAGTCCTGCTGATAATACAAGCAGGAGGAGGCGGTTGATTTTGGTACTTAGCATATAGTTATCAAAATAATCAAAAAATTCAAACCAGGCAATGATGCCTGTTCCGGGTATTATTTACCAAAGCGTTTACTGACCACGTCCCAGTTCACCAGTTTCCACCAGGCCGTAATATAGTCCGGGCGGCGGTTCTGGTATTTCAGGTAATAGGCATGTTCCCACACATCCAGCCCCAGGAGTGGTTTACCCTTCAACTCACTGATATCCATCAGTGGATTATCCTGGTTGGGGGTAGATCCGATGATCAGCTTGCCCTCTTTATTCAGTACCAGCCAGGCCCAGCCACTGCCAAAACGGTTTTTACCGGCATCGGTAAACTGAGTTTTGAATGCATCAAATGACCCGAAATCACGTACAATCGTTGCAGCCAGTTCGCCTTGCGGGGCATTATTTTCACCGGAGGCCCGCATGGACTTCCAGAAAAATTCATGGTTGTAATGACCACCTCCGTTGTTACGCATTTTAGGAGAGAATCCGGAAATTTTCTGCAGCAATGAAGACAGTTTTTCCTTTGACACATCCACTCCCTCGGCCTTTACCGCATCTGCCAGATTTTTAGCATAGGCCGCCGCATGTTTGGAATAGTGAATCTCCATGGTCATCGCATCAATCACGGGTTCCAGGGCCGCATAGCCATAACCAAGCGGTTGCTGTTCATAAGGGATTTCTTCCCCCCATCCAACTTCATGATCTGTCACCACATATTTTTCTGCCAGGGCAGGTAAAACAGTCATGGATAAACCGGCAGCCAGCCCGGCTTTACCGGTAGACTTGATAAAATCACGCCGGGTGTTTGAAGGTTTCTTATTCATAGTATTTTATTTTATTAAAATTATTTAGATGAAATATCTGGTGAAAGTCAAAATTCAAAAGTAAAAAGTCAAACCCTAAAATCGAAAAGTTCTTATTAAACGTTAGCACTTAGAAAGTCCGTTGTCATATTGGCTCCCCTGCTTCGTCGGGGTGACAAGTTCCGTTAGTGCTTTTCCCCTGCATTAAAGGCATTACAACCTCTCAACCTCTTCCTTCATTGGCTTATTGTCACCCTGAGCCTGCCTACCGGACAGGCAGGCTTGCCGTAGGGGACACATTATTCTCCCTAAATTACCCCCAATTCCTTTACCTCAGACTGAAATCCATGTAAAGAGGTTGTAAATTCTGTTAAAATACCTCCCCCGCCCGCGTATCTTCGCGCCCGATGCAGATTAAAGATTATTTCACTTTATTGGAACTGGAAGCCTCTGCTTCCGTACCTGAAATAAAAAAAGCCTACCGAAGGCTGGCTTTACAACTCCATCCGGATAAAACAGGGAATGACCCCTACGCTGCTGCCCGGTTTGCAGAAATCAAGGAAGCATACGAAGTACTGACCGACCCGGCCAAAAAAGAGTATTACCTGCAGCAACGCTGGTATAATCAAACAGCAGGCATCCGCAAAACGCAGGTTATAGTAACACCGGTTACTATGATTCAGCAATCCCTTGAACTGGAGCGTTATGTGGCCAGGCTGGATGAATTCCGGATGGACCGGGAGGGCTTACTGGCTTATATGCTGGACCTTTATTCGGATGAAAATCTTGAAAAACTGCGGGCTTTCAATGATCCGGAAAGCAATAAACCTATCCTGCATTCTGTAATCAGATCCTCCAGGTTCCTGCACCCGGACCAGGCTGGTAAAATTGCTGAACAGATTCAAAAACTTGCCCCGGGTGATACGGTTATCGCCAGGCAGCTAGCCGAATTTCTGCAGCAGTCCAAAAAAATAAAAACCCGTGAAAAATATTCAGTACTGCTGGCCCTGCTCCTGACAGCACTGATCTGTATCATTATTTATCTTACAAGCAGGTAAACATATCTTTACGCTATGCATTATGTTTCAGTAGAAGGGTTGACGAAGAGCTATGGTATTCAGCCTCTGTTTTCAGGTATTTCCTTTCATATAGAAGAAGGTGATAAAATAGCCCTGGTGGCCCGTAACGGTACTGGTAAATCCACCCTGCTCCGCATACTGGCCGGACAGGAAACCGCGGATGAGGGTAAACTTTGGATCAACAAGGAAGTGGACGTCGTGCTTTTTGAACAAAACCCTGTTTTTGAAGAAGAAAAATCAGTGTCCGATAATATTTTCTTTCACGATCACCCGGTGATTAACGCAATCAAGGAATTTGAAGCGGCCAGTGAGACTGAGGATCATGAGCGTATGAGTACTTCCATTGTCAATATGGATGAACTCAATGCCTGGGATTTTGACACTAAAGTAAAACAGGTGCTGGGCAAGCTGAATATACATCAGCTCAACCAGCCGGTAAATACCCTGAGCGGAGGTCAGCGAAAAAGAGTAGCCCTGGCCAAGACCCTGATCGATATCGGTTTTGAGCATAAACATGTACTCCTGATCATGGATGAACCCACCAACCACCTGGATGTGGAAATGGTGGAGTGGCTGGAACATTATCTGGATAAGGAAAATGTAACCTTATTGCTGGTCACCCACGACCGCTATTTTCTCGATAATGTATGTGAGGAAATCTGGGAACTGGATGGCAACAGTAATTTGTTTGTTTATAAAGGCGATTATGCCAATTTCCTGGAGAAAAAAGCGGCCCGTATCGATAGCGAAGCCTCCAGTATTGATAAAGCCCGTAATCTCTACCGGAAAGAACTGGAATGGATGCGCAAACAACCCAAGGCCCGTACCACTAAGAGCAAGAGCCGCCAGGATAATTTTTATGAAGTAGAGAAAAAAGCCAAACAACAACTGGTGGATGAACAGTTGCAACTGGACATGAAAATGAACCGGCTGGGGGGCAAAGTGATTGAACTGAAAAAAGTTTATAAGAACTTCGGTGAAAAAATAATCCTGAAAGGATTTGACTACACTTTTAAAAAAGGGGAACGTATCGGGGTGGTGGGAAAGAACGGAGTGGGCAAATCAACCTTTATCAATATGCTGCAGGGTATTGAACTCCCGGATAGCGGAAAGATCAATGTTGGAGATACGGTGATCTTCGGTAATTACTCGCAACAGGGACTGGAAGTTAAGGAAGATATGCGGGTCATTGAGTTTGTAAAAAATATAGCGGAAAACTTTCCGCTGGCCAGCGGAGGTTCTCTCAGCGCGGCCCAGTTTTTACAATTGTTTTTATTTGACCCTGACAAACAGTACACCTATATCAGTAAACTGAGTGGAGGCGAAAGAAGAAGATTGCATTTACTGTCGATCCTTTTCCGCAATCCCAATTTTCTGATCCTGGATGAACCTACGAATGACCTGGACCTGCCGACCCTCGGTGTCCTGGAAAACTTTTTAAGCGAATTCCCTGGCTGCCTGCTGATCGTATCGCATGACCGGTATTTTATGGACCGGCTCGTTGACCACTTATTTGTATTTGAAGGAGATGGTGTGATCCGCGACTTCCCGGGCAACTATACCCTCTACCGCAATGAGGTACGTGAACCAGTAACGGTCGTTGAAAAGAAGGAAGTAAAGCCCGTATTAGCCCCGGCTCCTGCCAAAACACAATCTGCACCAAAAAGACAGCCCAGCTTTAAAGAAAAAAGGGAATTTGAAACATTGGAAAAAGAAATCAGCGATCTCAATGCAGAAAAAAATACAGTGACCGAAAAACTAAACAACGGGAACACTCCTTTTGATGAATTACAAAAACTATCGCTTCGGATCGGAAAAATAACACAGTTACTGGATGAAAAAGAGACACGGTGGCTGGAATTAAGCGAGATCATGTAAGTACGAGGGACGAAGTACGAGGTACGAAGTACGAAGTACGAAAGGATAACGTAAAAGTGGTTGAGATTGTAATTTTAGATTGAAAGGATTTAGGAGGGGTTGTTTCCTCACTACTCACCACTCACTACTCACCACCGCCTTATTCTATGAAATTTGTGTAAGCCCTTGGCCCATAATACTGGTATCCTACATTCTCCTTTCTGGTTCCACATAAGACCGAATGAATAAACCCGTTCAGTTCCACCTGCTGTGTATGATAGATACCCCGGTTATAATTGGGTTTGAGGAAAAACTGAACCCGGTCGTTATTACCTTTGTATATCAAAAGGCTGTCAGTCCTGGTTTCAGTAAAAAGAAAATCATGATGCAAATGTCGCAGCATCAGGCGGCTGCGGTACCAGGTACCTCCTGAGTCAGACACCACTCTTTTGCCGTTGTATAAGGCCACACTATCGTTGTAGGCAAATACATTCAGGTGGCTGTTTTTAACCCGCAACAGCCATTCCTTCAGTTTGGAATAATAACTGCTGTCATAATTATAGTCACTATCCAGGAAACTGATCCGCTTGATCCGGGCCGGGATTTTCGCCACACCGGCCAGGTATCCGAAAATAAAACTGCCGCCCCCGCTGTGCCCGTTCAGGTAAATGCTTTTATGTTTTGCCGGAAAAAGCTTGAACAGGGTATCAAGTATATGCGCATATATGGATTGGTAATCCGGAAATCTGGATTTCATAGCAGGCCAGCTTTTGAAATCGTTCTCGAGGTAGATCACCACAAAATTCTCCCGCGGCAATGCCTGCCGTATAAACGCAGTCTGGGCCTTAATATGCTGAATATCAAAATGCCAGTCATCCCCCTCCTGCAGATGCTTTCCCATGGTCCATGCCGTGGAATTGCCGTTGGGCAGGGCATAAATGATCAGATTCAGGGGGCGGTTCTTTTGGAGGGTCTCCGGGCGGTCAATGGTCACTTTCACCTGCTTGTACAACCGAAAAGAGTCGATTTGCCCGGTGGTGAGCTGGGCGGAAACCAGTCCACCGGTGAGGTATAGTAGTATAAGAACCAGTCGCATAGCACTTTAAAGTTAAGTCCTTCAACGGAAAGCCGGCTCATCGTATATTTCCTAATCAAAAAATCCGGCCTCATTCTTGCAGGAAAGGAAAACGTAGACTACTTTTGTAGTACTCCACTTAATTCGTTATCCTCTCGATTGCCTTTTCCAGTCCCCTGAAAACCTGGTAAGTATTCTTATTTGAAAACTTTTAAACAAACAGGTTATGAAGAAAATTAAACTCTTAATGAAGAATGAAGATGTGCAGGCACGCTTAGTTATCGGTGGTTTCATCGTTACATTCGCCCTGCTGGCATTATTCTTTCTGAACAGTTAATCCTGCTGCAGACTCTTGTAAATTATTGTAAGAGCCAGGCAAAAGTCTTCTCCCCCGGAGGAGGTATTAAATCTTTTGCCTGACTCTTTCCAGGAGTTCTTCCACCTCAATTTTTTCCATACACTTAAAGTGACCGAGCGGGCATTTATCGTAGCCGATCTTTGAACAGGGCCGGCACCAGGTCTTTGTCTGTAATTGCAGGGAGGTCATGGAGAAGTCCCCGTAATAAGGAGTCATGCCGAAAGCAGGAACCGTATTTCCCCAAAGGGAGATAATTATTTTTTTATAGGCCGCCGCGATATGCATCAGCCCGGTGTCATTGGTGATCACGAGCCTGGACTTGTGTACCAGGTCGGCACTTTCATTCAATTTAAATTTGCCACAGGCATTATAAATCCTGATATCATCCACCGAAGCAATCTCACTCCCATTGGCCGCGTCTTCGGGTCCTCCCAGCAGGATGATCGGGAAATTGAGCTTGGCACAGAATTCCTTCCATTTATGTACCGGCCAGCGTTTGGTACCGTGGGCCGCGCCAATCACACAGGCAATATATCCGGCACTGTGGGAAACGGGAATATCCTGCCGTTTCGTTTCTTCTTCCGGACTTATAAAATAATCCAATCCTTTCCCGTCATTCTTTACCCCAAATGATTCAACCGTCTTCATATACCGGTCCACAATATGAAGTTTGGGCAGCAAATTGATCTTGAAAGCGGTCAGGAAGTATTTCTGAATGTTCAGCTTATAAAAAGAGAAGGACTTTTTCTTAAGTGCATTTTTCAGCCGCAGGGTCTTCCTGTTATGATGCAGATCGATAATATAATCATAGTCCTCGGTTTTCAGTTCCTCGATCATCAGTTCCCAGCTATGAGCAAGTTGGTGGACTTTATCGATATACGGATTGTGCTCCACCACGGAATGGAACTTATCCCGGATAAGAAAATGCACTTCAGCATCGGGCACCTGCTGTTTAAGACAACGGATTACCGGGGTGGTTAGCACGATATCACCAATGGACGAAAATCGTATGATCAGGAATTTTGCCATGGGTTGTTACGGATACATTTCTTCCGGCTCCGTGTAATTTAAATCTTTATGGAATGTTTCTTCAGTAAAGTAGGCCGCTACCAGGGTAATCAGCATTACAATACTACCGGTTACAATGGCACTTTTAATCAACGACCAGCCAATGGTCATCTGGAAAAGGTTTAGAAACATCAGGTTGATCAGCGGCAATGCCCCGCGCACCATATTCGGAATCGTGGTAGCCGCGGTAGCCCGTAGATTGGTTCCAAACTGTTCAGCGCCCATCGTTACAAAAATGGCCCAGAAACCGGTACTGAATCCGAGCATGGCACAGGCCAGGTACATGGTTGCGTCTGATTGTATCGCTCCGCTGAAAAAGAAGATGCCCGACAAAATAGTAAACCCATAGAACAGGTAAAGCGCTTTTTTCCGGCTCTGGAAATACTGGCTGACCAATCCCACCAGGATATCACCCACTGCAATGGCTGCATAGGCATACATGATCGCACGGCCTGATTCAATATGATTGTCACCATAAAATTCGGTAGCAAAACGATTACTCAGATTCACCAGTACACCAATGACAAACCAGGTCGGGAGCCCGATGAGGATGGCCAGTATATATTTCCGGAAACGCCTGGCATCATTGAAAAACATCATGATATTTCCCCGGACCACCCCCTTTTGTTTTACTTCTTTAAACATACCGCTTTCGGCGACGGATATCCGCAGGATCAGTAAAACAAGTCCGAGTCCGGCACCGATCTTATAACAAAGACGCCAGTCCTGGTTGGTAAACTTAAACGTAAAATAGGCCGCAACGGCGCCAAACAACCCGATACCAGCTACGAGGGAGGTTCCCACCCCTCTCTTATTTTTTGGCAGGAGTTCACTCACCAGTGTGATTCCGGCACCCAATTCACCAGCCAGTCCGATCCCCGCCGCAAACCGGACATACGCATACTGTTCAACAGTTTCCACATAGGCGGTTATAAAATTTGCCACCGAGTATAACAGGATGGAACCGAACAAAACACTTAGCCTGCCTTTTTTATCCCCCATGATGCCCCAGCCAATTCCCCCGATCAGCAGTCCCCACATCTGCCAGTTGATCACACGGGTACTGGCGACCATCACTTCATTCTTTACAGAAAGGTCTACCCCCAGGCCCGCAAGACTAGGTTCACGTACAATGGTAAAAAGGAGGAGGTCATAGATATCGACAAAATAGCCGAGTGCGGCCACGATTACCGCTATATTGAAAATACTCGCCGTTTTGGCCTGATTCATATGTATCGTTAGTTTATTTGCGTCGGGGCCTTGGGTTTGTGTTTGGAAAACATTTTGATCAGCACCGGTGCCGTGGTTACTAATACAATACCCAGTACAATAAATTCCAGGTGTTCTTTTAAGTCAAAATTTAAAAATTCCAATACCCATTTTTGCAGGAAGAATCCGCCAAGGATCATGGTGGATACCCATAAAATACAACCGGCCACATTATAGAAATGGAATTTCTTACGGTCCATTTCCACAATACCGGCAACAATCGGTGCAAAGGTCCGGATAAAGGGCAGGAAACGTGCGCCAATAACAGCCAGCCCGCCATGCTTCTCATAAAACTCATGTGCCTGGTGCAGGTATTTCTTCTTAAATAAAAACCGGTCGCGCCAATGGTACATTGCGGGTCCGACTTTGCGGCCTGTCCAGTACCCTACCGTATTACCAAGTACCCCCATCAGCGAAATCAGGCCAACCAATAAAACTAAATCGAGCCAGTATGTATAGGGGTATGAAATCTCCAAATACTTCAGCACCTGGTAACCCAGTCCCGGTTTAGCCACTTCCCCTGCTTTAGTTATCTCATGGGCATAGATCCCGGCAACGAATAACAAAGAATCGCCTGGCAGGAAGAACCCGACAAATAATCCTGTTTCGGCAAATACTACAAAAAGCAGGAGCCAGAGCCCGCCATTCTCCACATACCATTGCGGCTGTACCAGTTGTGACCAATGAAACGCATCCAGTAAAAACATATCCTTCCTTTATTATTTGATTGAAATTAATGATGGGGGTGCTCGTGATGATCTGTATGTTCCAGGGCTCCTTCCCATTTACTGACGGCCGCCGTGGCCAGTGCATTCCCCAGCACATTGGTCATCGTCCGGCCCATATCGCAAAATACATCGATCGCAAGGATCAGTCCCACCCCGTCGGGAGGTAAGCCAAACATCTGCCCGGTAGCCAGTACCACCACCAGTGAAGCCCTGGGTACTCCAGCGATCCCTTTACTGGTAACCAGGAAGACCAGCAGCATAACAATTTGCTGACTGACATCCCCGGTTATTGAAGTGATCCCAAATGCCTGGGCAATGAACATACTGGCAAATGTCATATACATCATACTCCCGTCGAGGTTGAATGAATAGCCCAGGGGCAGTACAAATGAAACGATCTTGTCTTTGCAGCCAAATCGTTCCATTTCTTCCACCAGTTTGGGATAAACCGCTTCGCTGCTCGCCGTATTGAACGCGATAGCCATGGGTGAGGCAATCCGGCGCAACAGGTGTGGCAATCTCCTCTTCAGAATAAGGTACCCGACGCCAAGCATCAGCAACCAGAGAATCAACAGTCCGAGGTAGAACTCACCCACATAAAAACCAAAAGTTTTCAGGATATCGAGCCCGTTTTTTGCAATCGCAGAAGCCATTGCTCCAAATACACCAAGGGGAGCCATGTACATCACATAACCAACCATTTTTAACATCACATGACCGAGTGTATCCAGTGCATGTATGATGGATTTGCCCCTTTCCCCTAATGCGGTGAGGGCGATCCCAAAGAAAATGGAGAAAACCACCAGTTGCAGAATTTCATTGGTCGCCATGGCTTCCACCACACTTTTCGGCACCACATGTTCTACAAATTTGGCCAGTGAAAATCCTTTTGATTTATCCATCAGTTCATTCACCGCTGCTTTGTCCACATTGCTGATATCCACTCCCACACCGGGTTCAAAAATGGTTACCAGTATCAGTCCCAATGCCAGTGAGATCAGTGAAGCTGTAATGAACCAGAGCATTGCTTTGCCCCCCACCCGGCCAACCGTTTTCAGGTCACCGAGTTTTGCGATACCCACCACCAGGGTACAGAATACAATGGGAGCAATGATCATCTGTACCAGGCGCAGGAAGATCGTGGTCAGGAGTTTTACATTATCCGAGAATACTTTAATCGTATCCGGGGGATACGACTCATGTACCCAGTAACCCGCCCCCACACCAATAAGCATGGCGATAAAAATATAGAGCGTCAGTTTATTTGTTTTCGACATAGCAGTCTTCATTAAATATGTCCGAAAATCGGTAAAAATACCCGGTTAAAAAATTAAAAACCCTGCCGCCGCCAAAAGACGCCACTGAATCCTCAGAAGTT
>CAZYTV010000030.1:0-16928 GCA_964650455.1 uncultured Chitinophaga sp.
GCGGAGTGAAACGGTAACTTTAGGTGTATTTTGTTCAAGTGGTCATTTACGGTAAAGTAGGTGATGGACAGCCGGGGGGCAATCATTTTATAACTGTTTCCGTCAGCAAGGAGTTTCAGCACTTCTTTTTCCCGGTCTGAAAGGTCAAACTGAATGGGTTTTTTCTCCGGCACTTCCTGCTGAAAATAGAGCAGTACTTTCACAGCCACCGAAGGGGTCATGATAGCCCCTCCATCATATACCTGGTGAATGGCTTCAATGATCCGGGCCGGGGGCTCTGTTTTCAGAATATAGCCGGCTGCCCCATGACGGAGGCTGTCAAATATTTTTTCATTTTGTTCAAACACGGTTTGCATCAGCACCTTCACCCCGGGAAACTGCCGGTGAATGATTTTTAACCCTTCAATGCCATCCACATTGGGCATATCAATATCCATCAGTACCACATCCGGTATCAAGGTCTTTGTTTCTTCTGTTACATTCGAACAATCCGGAAAACTGCCGCAACAAACCAGGCCATCGGATAGTGCCAGTAAGTCCGACAGGCTTTCCCTGCGGTCTGCATTATCATCGTATATCAGCACTTTTATATCCGGCATGTCAGCAAATTAAAGATTAAAGCATCCACCGGTCAATTACTAATTGTAGTGACCGGGAATTCACAACAAATACGGGTACCGTTCTCTGGACCGGTTTCCAGCAGGAAAATGCCTCCCGACTCCTCGCAACGTTTCTGCATATTGACCAGTCCGTTTCCGGCATTAGTCCCCGGAATAAAACCGCTCCCGTTATCACGTATCTCCAGCCGGAAAATGCCATCCTGCATGGTCACCTGAATGAATACACGGGTTGCCTGACTGTATTTTGCAATATTGTTGATCGCTTCCTTACAGATCAGCAGGATATTTTTCTTGGCTTCCGTTTTAAGCAGTAATGCCGGCAGGGGCTCTTCTCCCGGTACTTCCAGTTCAATATTCTTAGCTTCCAGCAGGGAGGCACCAAACTGGCGGATCCTGCGCAACAGGCTCTGCGTATCATCAGTTTCGGCATTGATGGCCCAGACCAGGTCACTCATATTCTCCATAATACGCCCCGAAGTATCCCTGATCTTTTCAATCATCCCGGCCATTTTATCCGGCTGGCCAGCCACGGTACTGAAAATATGAATACTGCTCAGCGAGGAGCCCACTTCATCGTGTAACTCCCGCGCAATACGGTTACGCTCCAGGTAACGGGTTTCCACAATGGCTTCCATCCGTTCAATATCTTTTTTAAGTACCAGTTCCCGCTGCTCTTCCAGCGCTTTCATCGCTCTTTCTTTTTCTTCATAGGTCTGGCGCAGCCGGTAACCCATGGCCGCAGAAAACAACAACACATCCGCTACTTCTCCTATAAATGTAAACCCTAAAGCATATATATTCCAGATACTGAAATTATATACAAAGGAGGCAAAGCCGAGCATACCGGTAATAAGAAATATCAGCGCACCCGATAGAATATACCTTTGAAAAACTGTTTTTTTCATTAACGCATAATTCAGCAATACCACCATGGATACACCGATCAGTAATAATCGGGATCCCCTGAACAGGTACCGGTCCCGGATGGATATGGTATCCGTTATCATTAAAGCTGTATGAAGGAATGCAATTCCCAGGATCGTCCAGGAAAGTGTTTTCCAGAAAAGGTAAAGCTTCCGGTGTCCTGCCGGATTAATATTCAGGGCGCGACCTATAAATTCAATATACCCGTAGTAGAAAAGCAACTGCAGTAATTCATCCCAGAACTGGAAACGCCAGGTAAGATGGTCGCTGCCACGTTCACTGTCCGTCATCAGGATACGGCTGAATAAAAAGGCAGAGAGCAGGAACAGGTAAATACAGTAATGCAATAATAATTTTTCCCTTCGCTGGAAATATAGTACCAGGTGGTACAGGAATGCAAGCGAGGAGGCCCCCAGTGTATAGAGCAGCAGATTAAAGTACAGCGAATTTCCTTCAGGACCCATCGTAACGGGAATATAGGAATAAACATCAATATTTGTTGGTGTTAACACCGTAATTTGTTGGTGTAACACCGTAATTTGTTGGTGTTAACACCAACAAATAGTGTACTGATTTCAGAGCCGTATCTTTAACCACAGAAATGGAGATAAACTATTTTTTTCAGCAGTTCTGGGAAGGGATGAAGCATACCACCTGGCTGGAATACCTGGCCGTTTTTGCAGGTATCGCCAGTGTCTGGTTTAGCCGCAAGGAGCATATCCTGGTCTACCCGGTCGGGCTCGTCAATACCATTATTTATATCTACCTGAGTTTTAAATTCCATCTGCCCGGCGAAGCCAGCGTGAATTTCTATTATACGATGATGAGTATTTATGGCTGGTATATGTGGATGAGAAAAGATGAAAAACAGGATAAGGTGCTGCATATTTCCCGGTCGGGCAAACGGATGCTGCTAGGGCAATTCCTTTTTTTCCTTTTTTTCTATGCGGCCATTTATATTAGCCTGGTCTACCTGAAAGACAATTTCTTTGAAGGAGCTATTCCCTGGGCCGATGCTTTTGCTTCCGCCACGGCCTTTACCGGCATGTGGCTGATGACCCGTAAAAAAGTGGAAAGCTGGTACTGGTGGATTGCCACGAATATTGCTTCTATTCCTTTATATTTTGTAAAAGGCCTTGCTTTCACCAGCGTTTATTATATTGTATTACTGATCATGGCGGTATTTGGACTGAGGGAATGGATCAAACGGGCAAAAAATAAGCATGCTTAAAAAAATTGTCATTATTGGTCCCGAAAGCACCGGCAAAAGCACTTTGTGTGAACAGCTGGCGGAACATTATGAAACGACCTGGTGTCCCGAATTCGCCCGGGAATTTCTGCATAGCAACGGAAGGGATTATGTTTTTGATGACCTGCTGACTATTGCCAAAGGACAACTGTCCCTGGAGGATGAATACACGGCCCGGCTCGAACAGCAATCGGAACCCATGCTGGAATCCGGCGGTCACCTTCCCCTGTTTTTGGATACCGATATGTATGTCATGAAAGTCTGGTGTGAGTTTGTTTTTAATAAATGTCACCGGTTCATACTGGAACAGATCGGGGCGCGGAATTATGATCTCTACCTGCTTTGCAATACTGACCTGCCCTGGGTACAGGATGAGAATGAGCTGCGCGAATACCCCGACCTCCACACCCGGAAGAAATTATACCAGATCTATAAGGATCTGATGGTAAACCAGCCGGTACCCTGGGTTGATATCAGTGGTAATTATGAGCAACGTTTGCAAAAAGCCATCCAGGCAGTTGATGCGATCCTTTGATTCCTGCTGTATAATTTACATATTCTTCCCCCAATCAGTTAATTTTGACGCTTACTGACCTGCATGACAGAAAGGACTCCACCACCATGGTTGTATTTTTTTATCAGCCTCGCTGTACTGATCAATTTCAGCGGCCTGTTCGTCCCCTTACTGGATCCGGATGCCGGGATCTATGCCATGATCACCAAAAACATGGTGCAGCAAAACGATTACCTGAACCTTACATTTCAGGATAAGGACTGGCTCGATAAACCCCATTTCCCCTTCTGGGTCACGGCCGCATTTTTTAAAGTCTTCGGCATACATACCTGGGCGTATAAACTGCCGGGTATTTTATTTGCCCTGCTGGGTGCGGCATACACTTATCTGTTTGCCAAACAGCAATACAATAAAACGACTGCTTTATGGGCCACCCTGATGCTGCTTTGCTCGCTGCATTTTATCGCATCGAACAATGATGTCAGGGCAGAACCCTTCCTGACCGGAATGATCATTGCCGCAGTTTATCATTTTTCCAATTCACTGAAAACCTTTTTTAGCTGGCACCTGTTGGCGGCCTGTGCCTTTACCGGCATGGCTATGATGACCAAGGGTCCTTTTACCCTGGTTCCCATCGGCGGGGCTCTGGCGGGCCAGTTATTATTGAAGCAGGACTGGAAACAACTCTTTCATCCCCGTTGGCTGCTGGCATTGGTACTGCTGACCATTTTTATCTCCCCTGAATTATACAGCCTCTGGTACCAGTTTGATCAGCACCCGGAAAAAGTCGTGTTTGGCACCACGAATGTTTCCGGTATCCGGTTCTTTTTATGGGACAGCCAGTTCGGCCGCTTCTTTAATTCAGGCCCCATCAAAGGGAAAGGGGATCCCTTTTTCTTTTTACATACGCTCTTGTGGGCCTTTCTTCCCTGGGCAATACTGATGTATACAGCCCTGTTTAAGAAAATAAAAGCCGCCTTTAATAAGACTGAAAGAAATCGCCAGGAATGGTTTACCCTCTGCGGCACCCTGCCGGCCCTGCTCATGTTTTCTTTTTCCGGATTTCAATTGCCGTATTATACCAATATCCTGTTTCCTTTCCTGGCCATACTTACGGCTGGCTTTGTGATGCAACTGAATGAGAAAGGAATTAAACGTACAGCCATCCTGCAGGGATTGATCATTGGTATCATCGTGGCGGGTATCATCACCCTGTTTTTCCTGTACCGCCCGGCTATTACTTCAGTCTTTGCCTTTATCCTGCTTTGTGTATTGCTCCTATTGGTATTTGCAGTTCCTTTTATCATCCGGACAGACCTGCTGCAATCTGTTTTATTACGTTCCGGTCTGGCTGTATTATTTGTTGGGCAGTTTCTCAGTGGGTTATTTTACCCGGATGCCCTGCAATACCAGTCGGGTAATCACATGGCTTTTTACCTCAACCGTAACCTGCCCGGACTGCCGGCAGCGAGCGGGGAGTTGTATATTCCGGTGGGACAATTTTATCTTGACCGGTATATCCGGATTACCCCGATCGATACGATTTGTAAAAAGGAGTTTGTGCGGCCTTCCGTTGTGTTTATTTCCGAAAAGGAACTGGATCAGTTAAAACAAACCGGCAGTGCTTATGAAGTGGTCAGGGAGTTTCCGGAGTATCATATTACCATGCCCAACCTGAAATTCATCAATAAGACCACCCGGGAAAAAACACTGAAAAAGCAGTACCTCGTAAAACTGCTCTAATGATCCATTCATGAAACGAATCCTGCAGAAAGAACACCGCTTATTATTTTACGGCAGTTGGATACTGCTGGGGATTATCCAGGCAGGATTGACAGAACTGAGAGATGATGAAGCCTATTACCGGATCTATGCACTTTTCCCGGCCCGCGGTTATTTTGATCATCCGCCTTTTGTGGCCATGTTTGTGAAAGCCGGTATGGCGATATTTCCGGGTGTACTGGGTATTCGTTTTTTCTTCCTGCTTTTTAATATACTTACAGTTTATTTCCTGGAGAAACTGCTTCCTTCAAAAAACCCTTTCCTGTTTTACGCAATACTGCTTTCCATGGCACTCCTGCAGCTCGGGGGTTACCTGGCTGCCCCGGATACGCTGCTGATATTTTTTACCGCCCTGTTTTTTTATCTCTATAAACTGTTTACACAAAAAGCAAACTGGATCAATACACTGAACCTGGGCTTTGCGGCGGCGGCCCTTTTATACAGTAAGTACCATGGCGTACTGATTTTGATATTTACCTTATTTTCTGACCGGTATTTATTTAAAAATTATAAAGTGTATGTGGCAGGGGCGCTGGCCCTGCTCCTGTACATGCCGCATCTGTACTGGCAATACCAGCACGACTGGGTCAGTTTCCGCTATCATTTATTTGAAAGTAATGTTAACCCGTATAAAATAGCCTATAGCTTAAATTACCTCGGAGGCCAGTTACTGATAGCAGGTCCGCTGGCAGGATTCATACTGATACCCGCGGCTTTTTTATACAAACCGGAACGCAGGTATGAATGGGCCATGTACTTTACGATGGCCGGCACTTACCTGTTTTTTCTGCTCAGTTCCTTCCGGGGAAAAGTAGAAGCCAACTGGCCGTTTCATGCACTGGTACCGGTCATTGTTTTATCTTTTGCTTTCCTGGCTGAGAATGATAAATGGCGAAAAATACTTTTCCGCCTGTTACCGGTTACGCTTTTACTGGTATTGGTGTTCAGAGTGATCATGATCGCAGATATTTTGCCCATGAAGCCGGTACAGCAACAATTCCATGCCTGGAAGGACTGGCCGCAGCAAATGCGGGAAAAGACTGGGGGACTACCGGTGGTTTTCAACAGTTCTTACCAGTTAGCCTCACAATACCAGTTTCATTCAGGCCAGATTGCCTACTCACTCAATTATTACAAAGGCCGGAAGAACCAGTTCAATTTTATTCCCGTGGACAGTTATATCCTGGGTGGGCCCGCCTGGTTTTTTGATTCGTATAACCTGGCTGATTTTAAAGATACTATTCAGACAGCGGCGGGTACTTTCGGTTACCGCTATGATTCCTGCTTTGTCAGTTTCCCCCAAATGGAATTTATTCCGGAAGCCGGTGCTTACCGCATTAAAGAAGGGCAGGGCCTTGCACTCAATGGCCTGATGGAAATGAGTTACAGGTATGGGATGTTTATCAGCGAAACACAAATGGACATGAAGGATACAATCCGCGTTGCCGTTTTCAACAGGAAGGGCTGGGTGAAAGATATCATGACCAACACCCGGCTGAAAGAGGTGAACCGGAATCTTACGTTCAACATCAGTATTGACCCGGCATTACCGGCCGGACGTTATGAACTGATGTTTGCCATCAACTGCGGATTTTATCCGCCTACCGCAAACAGTAAAAAAATTTCCCTGATTATTGAATGATTATTTTTTGGGAGCGGCTGTACCGATCACTTCCTGTACATCCGGATCAGATTCCAGGTTATTCATCTGCCGCTGGATAAAAGCGGCCCGGCTCATCACAAAACCGGAAGCTGGTTTTACCTTATACCTTTTTGGATTTGGCAGGCAGGCGGCAATCATTGCCGCCTCCTGTCGACTGAGATTTTTTGCCGGTTTATTGAAATATGCACGGGCGGCCGCTTCAATTCCGAAGACACCATCACCCATTTCGATCACATTCAGGTATACTTCCAGGATCCGTTCTTTATTCCAGAAGGTTTCAATCATAAACGAAAAATAAACTTCCAGTCCTTTACGGATCCAGCTTCGTCCCTGCCAGAGAAATACATTTTTGGCCACCTGCTGACTGATGGTGCTGGCCCCGTGAATACGACCCGGTTTTCGTTCATTATAGGCCTGTGCTTTTTTAATACTCTTCCAGTCAAAACCACTGTGATCCGGGAAAAGCTGGTCTTCCGAAGCGATCACGGACAAACGGGCGGCCGGAGACATTTCGCTGAAGTCCACATAATCCCTTTTGAGTCCATGACCACTGACCCAACTGACTAACTGGGTCATGGTAACCGGGGGATCAACCCAGCGCAGCAGGATGATATAGACAAACTGCAGGATGAATAACCAGAGAAAGATCCGTTTGGTCCATCTCCAGGCAGTTTGTAAAAAAGATTTACCCTTACTCTTAGTGTTGCCAGTTGCCATAGAAAATAATTCCGCCGATTAATACAAGTCCGAAAATAATGAGGATCACACCGTTGATCCGGTTCAATATATGAATATTATGCGGGGTTAGTTTGTTCCGGATGCGCCCGGCAAGAAATACTTTAAAGAGGTCGGCCAGTAATACAATCACCAGTGCCGTTACATAAATGATGATTTTGTGGCGGGTGGAAAACTGGATCAGTGAAGTGGAGATGGTGATCCAGAGAATGATCATACCGGGATTCATCAGGTTCATAATATAACCGGACAGGGAGATTTTTATTAAATCCCTTTTCCGGTGCTTGAACACCATTTTCCCATCTTCGTTAACCTTGATTTTTTTGAAAAAAAGGAAATACACCCCAAACAGGATCAGCAGGACGCTGCCGGCAATCCCGATCGGTTTTTCGTACACCTGCAGGCTCAGGAATAGTTCTGTAAATACATTGGCAAGCAGCACAAGCGTGATATCGCTGGCGGAAACACCGAAGGCGAAGGCCAGTCCGCCTTTATGTCCATTGGTAAGACTCTGTTTAATTACGGAAAAGAAGATTGGTCCCACTGACAAGCTCAGCAGAAGCCCAAGGGTAATTCCTTTTACAATAACCTCAATCATAAGAAAGTACGAAGTTAGAAGTACGAAGTACGAAACCTCAGTGTGTCTTATTCGTGTTTGACCGGGCTTTGTTAATGGATGAAACAATTATCCTTAATAACTGCGTGCCTTCATCAATCAGAATATCTGTTTTATTTTCAAACGATGGATTAAACGCCTTAATCAATTCGAGAAAATATACCGATTCATCAGCCTCCTCTTCAACAATTTTAAGTTTATGTATAAAGTCTGCCTCAGACTTGGCTCTTCTTGCAGCCCTGTAGTTGGCTCCAACAGAAGAAGCACTTCTGATTAACTGACTGGAATACGCTTTATTTACAGTACTATATGGCAGTTCCTGTACCAGCTTTCCCACGGCAATTGCAAAAGCAAAAGTTCTTTCTTTCAAATCCTGCATAGTTTAAGGTTTATTACCGCAATCTATAGAGGATTTTAAATTAAAACCCGTACCGTCGCCATTCAAAGAAAATTTTCCCGCTTTCAGCCTCTCTCCCCATCCAGGAAACTCTTCCTCTGTAAGTACTTCGTACTGTAAAAAGTTGTCAGTTGCCGGATGTCAGATGCCAGTAAACAACCCTTCCTTAGAAGGCCAGATCTAAAATAAAGTTCAGCATCTCATTTTACGATATCCCGTTCGTACTTCTAACTTCGTACTTCTAACTTCGTACTTCGTACTTGCCTCTTTCAGAGTGTTCCATTCACAAGAAACCTTTCCCATTCCTCCAGCATCTTCCCCTTCATGACCCGTGGAAATTTATGCTGGCTGCCGAGTTTACCTTTCAGCTCCATGAATTTCATAAAAGTTTCTTCAGGCAATATTTCCAGGAATACTTCTTTCAGGGCACTGTCTCTTTCAGTGGCATAGTCATCATTCAGGATGCGCAGATGTTCATCAATTCTTTTCCGGAGCTGTTCCGGGTCCACCTGATCATTGGTGGCAATATACCAGCGGTGTGCAAAGAAATTTTCATAAGGGAAACCCACCACGGTATATTCCGGTATACTGACATTGAACTCATCACTGACCAGTTCAATCGCTTTGTTCATGTTTTCAACGCCAAGGTGTTCGCCTGTCAGGCTAAGGAAATGTTTGGTACGCCCGGTGATGACCAGCTCACTGCGTCCGAGGTCGGTAAACTTAATGGTATCGCCGATCAGGTAACGCCAGGATCCGGCATTGGTACTCATTAAAAGTGCATATTCTTTTCCTTCTTCCACTTCATGGATCATTCTTGCTTCCGGGTTGGCTGTCATTTTCCCGTCGGCATCAAAATTCTTATCATCAAAAGGAACAAATTCGAAGAAGATATTATTATTCAGGATCAGTTGCATGCCTTTGGCATGTTCACGGGTTTTATATCCGATAAAGCCTTCACTGGATAAATAGTTTTCGATGTAGACAATGGGCTTGCCCAGTAATTTTTCAAACCCTTTTTTATAAGGTTCAAAAGCAACTCCCCCGTGAACAAAGAAGCTGAAGTTGGGCCAGATCTCGTGGATATTTTTCACTTTATAATGATCGATCACCATCTCCATACACATCTGGCACCAGGCCGGTACCCCGACAATATACCCGATATCCCATTCTTTGGCATGTTCTACAATTTCATGGAGTTTTTGATTCCAGTCGCTCAACGCGGCTATACGGCCTCCGGGCTTGTAAAATGTCTGAAACCAGAAAGGCCGTTTCCGGGCCAGGATCCCGCTGAGGTCACCGGCATACCAGCCGGCTTTTCCTTTTTTCAGATCGGTGGCACCTCCCAACATGAGGAAGCCCTTGGTCATGGCTTTTTTATTGGCATCCTCATACTTGATCAGGCTGATAAACTGGCGGACATAATTTATCGTATTACTGCGGAGTAAATCCTTTGTGACAGGAATATATTTACTCGCGGATTCGGAAGTACCCGAACTCAGGGCGTAGTATTTTATTTTTCCCGGCCAGGTTACATCGGGTACCCCATCAAGGGTTTTTTTCCACCACTCTTCGTAAATTTTGTTGTAATCGTGAACGGGTACCAGTTCCTGGAATTTTTTTCCGGGATGTTTGCTCAGCAAAGCTTCATCAAAATGGTATTGCTGGCCGAATGCTGTAAAGCGGGCTTTCTTCAGCAGTTTTTTCAGTACCCGTAGTTGCTGACGGCGCGGATCATTGGGCGGTATGCGCAGGGCGGCAGCAATTGCTTTCGGAAGTTTAATATCAAGTATGGAGGCCATTCGTTGCTTTCGGTTAGGATTAAAGTTACGTATAGTTACCCGTATAAAGGGGCGAATATAAGGCTTATGAAGGGTAAGCCTTTCATCCGCCCAGGTTTCTGTAAAAACGGAAAATCATTTTTATATCGGCTACTGGAGTATAGTTACGTGCATACCAGTAATCAGTACGGTGCAGGCTTTCTGCGGATAAGGTGGTTGATTGTTTGACAGGGATTCCGTTACAGCCCAGTATACCCTGCCGTATAGAAGGAAGTCCTTCTGCCGCACCTGTATAACCGATCCATGTTTTTTCCGCCAGCAATACTCGGAACAGGTTTACCAGGAAAGCAAAAGGTTTTTTAATCAAGAATAAAAGCAGGGGAAAACCAGCCAGGCCCGTGATGGCGACCAGTACATCCACCCCTCTTTTCAGCCGCAGGTAATAAGGATCGGCCAACTGGTAACCGTTTTCTTTAGATACCGCTTCTCCTGAACTGTCTTTTGATTCACTGCCGATCACACTATGACTTTCCGCTGCATGGATTCTGGCTGTAACACCGGCAGGCAACCGGCGGATGGCATCAATAATAGCTGTAAAGGAAACAGCTCCCTGGCAGAAGATCACTTCGTGGAAAGGCAGCATGGCTGCTAATGCGGATAGGTTGCTGATATGCCCGATAGCCGTTGTATCTGCCGCATCCACGGCTACCCGGCCCAGCACCTGCTGGCGGAACCCGGCCTCTTCCAGTAATTGCATCACTTCTTTATATTCATTCATCGTTCCTGCCACTACAAAAGTGGTATGCTCTTCTTTTTGTTTCTCACTGCTGATCACACCGGCCTTGATGAGCAGGTAACGCAGGGCACTGATCAGGATGAAGGCCAGCACTGCACCGAATAAAACAATCGCTCTTGAAAACCGGAATTGTTCGGGTAAGAGTGAATAAGCTGCCAGCAGGATAATTGTTGCGACAGCCGTAGACCGCATCAGTTCACCCCATCGATACCATTTATCATAGAGTCCGGCATAATAGGCCGTGATCAGGTATAATAAAGTAAAACCTGGAATGGCCATCCACAACAGGCGGTTTTCATATTGTATATCCGGGCGTACATATTCAGACCAGATCTCTTTCATCATCCAGAAAGAAAACAGAATCAGTCCCGCATCGATCAGCGGTAGTCCAATGCGCCGGATAAATTGTCCTGAAGCAGTGAGCCCCGCCCTGAACCAGATGGCCAGGTGGATCAGGCTGTTGAATAAACCGGCCTGTCTTCCGCCATAATGTTTTCGAACAAAAAGACTCATGGCGGTATAAAACATCCGCACATAATTCATACTGCCTTTTTTGGTGCTTTCTCCCTTGAAATGAATGATCGGACTTCCGGCGAAGTAGTAATTTTTATACCCTTTTTTCTGTATCCGGTAACTCAGGTCCACATCTTCCCCATACATAAAGAATCGTTCATCAAATCCGCCTACCTGGTCCAGCACTTCTTTTTTTATCATCATAAATGCACCGGCCAGCACATCCACTTCATTGTTATTGTTTTCATCCAGGTGACCCAGGTGGTACCGGGAAAAATGGGCCGAACGGGGAAACAGTTTTGATAAACCAAACAGTTTATAAAGGGAGGTAAGGGGCGAAGGGAAAGCCCTTTTGGATTCTTTCAGGAACTGTCCGCTGCCATCCAGCATTTTGCTGCCCAGGGCCCCGGCATCGGGATGCTCTCTGAAAAAGCGGATACAGGCTTCGAAACAATCTTCCGGAAGGATCGTATCCGGATTCAGAAACAAGACGAAGCGACCCGAACTCAGTTTCAAGCCCTGGTTACAGGCCCGGGCAAAACCCAGGTTTTCTTTGTTAGCGATAAAACGGACATCCGGGAAAGCGGGTTGCAGGTAAGCGAGGCTCTTGTCAGTGGAACAGTTATCGATGACAATGATTTCCCCGCTGGTTTTTTTCAGGGCTTGCCGGACAGAATAAAGACACTGTTCAAGAAAGTGTTTTACATTATAATTCACTATGATAACCGACAACTCCAAGCGGGACATGCTTAATGCCACGAAGTACGAAGTTTTTTACTGGAGTGCAAAAAAGCCTTTGCCACTGCTATAAATTCATTTCCCGCAAAGCGTTCTGCGGTCTATCTTTGCCCATGCACAAAACCGCCCTGATAACCGCTGCCAGAGCCGGCGCAGCGGAGATTCTCCGGTTTTTCAACGGGGAGTTTAAAATAAGTAATAAAGAAGGTGTCAATAACCTGGTCACCGAAGCAGATCATGCGGCGGAGAAAGCCATCCTTTCTGTCATTAAATCCCATTTTCCCGATCACCAGGTACTGGCTGAGGAAACGGGGGCAATCGTTCAGGAATCTGCTTACAAATGGATCATTGATCCGATTGACGGTACCGTAAATTTTGCCCATGGTATTCCGCTCAACTGTGTGTCGATCGGGTTGGAACATGAAGGGAAAATCATCATGGGAGCTGTGTATAACCCGCACCTCCATGAATTTTTCTTTGCTGAAAGAGGAAAAGGAGCCACCCTGAATGATCAACCAATCCATGTAAGCAGTGAAACCTCTGCGATAAAAGCCTGCCTGGTGACCGGTTTCCCCTATACTTATATTAATATGCCCAACGGACCACTGGAGATTTTTGACCGGCTCATCCGCAAAGGAGTACCGGTACGCCGGCTGGGTTCTGCCGCAATTGATCTGTGTTGGGTGGCTGCCGGGCGTTTCGATGGATTTTATGAACACAAACTGGAAGCCTGGGACAGTGCAGCCGGTTTCCTGATCGTGGAAGAAGCAGGCGGAAAAGTAACTGATTTTACAGGAGCCCCTTATTCAGTTTACCAGCACCGGATACTGGCGACAAATGGAAAGATCCATGAGGAGATGCTGGCCGTTATTAATAATGTTAAAGAATTATGAGTACAGAAAGAACAGAAATCAGCAACCTGGGTGAATTTGGTTTAATTGAACACCTCACCCGGAATATCGAATTGCAGAATGCCTCATCCGTACTGGGTGTGGGCGATGATGCGGCTGTTATTGATCATTTCGGTAAACAAACCGTACTGACCACCGACCTGCTGGTGGAGGGCGTCCATTTTGACCTGATCTATACGCCGCTCAAACACCTCGGGTATAAAAGCGTGGTGGTGAATCTCAGTGATGTATATGCGATGAATGCCATCCCCACCCAGATTATTTTAAGTATCGGGATCAGCAACCGCTTCAGTCTCGAAGCCCTTGATGATTTTTATGAAGGGGTTTACGCCGCCTGTGAAAAATACGGGGTGGACCTGGTGGGGGGTGATACCACGTCATCACAAAAAGGATTGATCATTTCCCTGACAGCCATCGGGGAAGTGGCACCCGACAAGTATGTCAAAAGAAGCACGGCGAAGAAAGGCGACCTGCTTTGTGTTAGTGGCGACCTGGGGGCCGCGTATGTGGGACTGCTTTTCCTGGAAAGGGAGAAAAAGATCTTTATCGAAAGTCCGGGGGTACAGCCTGATCTTGAAGGCGAAACATATGTCATCGGACGTCTGCTTAAACCCGAAGCCCGGAAAGACATCGTGGAGTTTTTTGCCGTCAACAACATAAAGCCCACAGCCATGATGGATATCAGTGACGGGTTGAGCTCTGAGATCCTGCATATCTGCAAGGACAGTAACCTGGGCTGTGTTTTATATGAAGAAAAAATTCCTGTTTCAGAGGAAATGAAAAAAGCAGCCTTTAAATTTGAAATAGATCCTACTGCCTGTGCGTTAAGTGGCGGGGAGGATTACGAACTGCTCTTTACCGTTGCCCAGGAAGATTTTGACAAACTGGTACTGAATGAGCAGATCAGCGTAGTGGGCTATATGACCGAACCCGAACTGGGCGCACACATCATCACCAAAGGGGGCGGCAAACATCCTATTACGGCGCAGGGCTGGAACCACCTGCAGCCATAAAAAATTAAACCGGGCCAGTCATCCTATGAGGAAAACACTGATGCTTTATTGTACAGTATGGCTTACTGCCTGTGGTGTAAGTAAATCTTCATTTACCCCGTCCCGTAAATATGCCCCTGATCAGTTGCAGCGGGACTATGATCTTTACCGGGATATCCTGGAGCATCATCATCCCAGCCTTTACTGGTACACGCCGAAAGACAGCCTGGATTACTACTTTGATGATGGCCGCCGTCAGTTGACGGATTCCATGACAGAACCTCAGTTCAGGAAACTACTGAGTTATGTCACGGCAAGAATAAACTGCGGCCATACCACGGTCCGTTCTTCAAAAGCCTGGTCTAAATACAGTGATACGGTACGGGTGGGAAAAATGTTTCCCCTCAGTATGAAACTCTGGAATGATACGATGCTGGTAACGGCCAACCTCAACCGAAAAGACAGTATTCTCCGCCGGGGCACCATGATCACCCGGCTCAATGGCAAATCAGTTCCTGAACTTACCGATACGATGTTCAGGTATTTATCGGCAGACGGGTATAACGAGACACATAAGTACCAATCTTTAAGCAACCGTGGCTATTTCGGATCGCTGTACACGACCATATACGGGACGAAAGAAAAATATGAACTGGAATACCTCGACAGCAATGGTAAAGCGGCTGTCATTACTATTCCGGTCTATAACCCGTCCGCCGATACCGCGGGAAGAATGGCCGTCCGTCCGCCTGCCCGTATCCCCCTGCCATCCAAAAAGGAAAGAAAGCGTCAGCAGATCAGTACGATACGGCTGATGCGGATAGATACAGTGAATCATTCTGCGATGATGACCCTTTCCACTTTTGGCAAAGGATACGGATTACGTAAATTTTTCCGTCAGTCATTCGGAGCCCTGAAAGATAATGGCATCACCCACTTCATTGTGGATGTGCGGGGTAACGGGGGCGGAAATGTAAACAACTCCACCCTGCTTACCCGCTACCTGGTACAGCAGCCATTCAGGACCGCGGATTCACTCTTTGCCATCAATAAGCGAAGCCCATATTACAGGTATATACAGAATCATTTCTGGAACAGACTGTTTATCGGCATTTTCACCAACAGGAAAAAGGACGGTCACTATCATTTCGGTTATTTTGAAAGACATTTATTTAAACCGAAGAAGCACCATCACTTTGATGGTAAAACCTATATCGTGACTGGAGGTAATTCTTTTTCCGCCACCACTCTTTTTACTTCGGCGCTGATCAGGCAGGAAAATGTGATCGTGGTGGGAGAGGAAACCGGCGGTGGCGCTTATGGAAATTCAGCCTGGCTGATTCCGGATGTTACATTACCAGTAACCGGAGTCCGTTTCAGGTTACCCTTATTCCGGCTCGTGATTGATAAGAACCAGCCAAAGGACGGCCGTGGGGTGCAACCGGAAATATTCTCCTTTCCCAGCATGGGGGCGATCAGGCGCAATGCTGATTTCAAGATTGAAAAAGTGATGGAGCTGATCAAAGAGGATCAGCAGAAAAATAAAAACCCCTGACAAGTGCCAGGGGTGTATCGTTAGTATTTGTTCAATGCATTTTATTCGGCCTCGGCCACCACTTCCTTTACTTCCGGAATCATCCGCTTCATCATCCCTTCAATTCCTGCTTTTAAGGTAATCATGGAAGAAGGACAACCACTGCAACTGCCCTGCATAGCCAGGCTTACCGTGCCGGCCTCATAACTTTTAAACTGGATAGCACCACCATCCATTTCCACGGCGGGACGTACATAATTATCCAGGAGTTCCTTGATTCTTTTTACCACATCATCATCGTCTGCGCTTACTTCATTACTGCTCATTTGTTTTACCGTGGCCAGCTCTTCTTCATTTACTACGGCCTTCCCTTCTTCCAGGTAATCTTTCAAAAACTGGCGGATAGAAGGAATTACATCATTCCAGTCAGTATCCGTGGTTTTGGAAAGGGTAACAAAATTGCTGGCGATAAACACCGCCCGGATAAAGGGAAACCCGAATAATTCGGTGGCAAGGGGAGAGGGTTTGGCGCTCTCAGCATCCGGGAAATCAATACTCTTTCCGGGGTATAACAGCTTGTTAGCCACGAACTTCATGGTCTCCGGGTTCGGCGTCATCTCGGTATAAATACTGATAATAGGATTGCCTGTTTTGATCATTTCATACAAATTAGGATGTAAAAATAACAAGAATTCCGGGCTTATGTTTACGAAGGCCGGAAACTGACGCCTGCGGCGTATTTAGCCACGGATTTCACGGATCAACACAGATTTTAAGCCACGAAAACACACGAAATCACACAAAAAGGCTTTATTATGTTTTTTTTCGTGTCAATTCGTGTGTTTTCGTGGCTAACAAATTTGCCAGCCGCCGAAGGCGGTCTGGCAAAAAATCCGTGTTTATCCGTGAAATCCGTGGCCTGCCTTTCTGTATTTTTCATGGCCAAAAAAAAGCAGCCGCAGGCTGCTTTTCCATACTAATGCAGTGGCCTATTCTTTGAACGTGCCGGTCTTTTTTCGGTACCGGATCAGTACGTATACTGCCAGTTAAGCCCCCAGCACGATACCCCGCTTCCGACTCCGGGAGGCACCACAACGGCAGGTCAGTCTGGGGTACGTGAGCAAAATGGACACGGTCAACCGTACTCTCCAAAAACACCTGGG
>CAZYTV010000030.1:16938-25383 GCA_964650455.1 uncultured Chitinophaga sp.
CGATACCCAGCCACAGATTCCGGCAGGCCTCATTATGGCCGGTCAGTTCGGGGTAATTGAGCAATAAGAGCAGGGTGACACCGATCAGCCAGATAAACTGCGTGGTATGTTCTTTCAGGATCCAGCGCTTCCAGTTAAAGGCCATACTGCCAAAGGTCTTTCCGATACCACGGAGGTTGGGGAACCAGCGGTTAACTTTTTTGCAATATTCATCAAAGCCCGGTCCGAATTTCCCCCGTAGAAAATTTTCCTCTGCCAGCACGATCGCCTGGTAAATAAACAGGAACACCGGAATCATAATACCGACATAAAACAGGGAATTGGCCAGGATACCCACCCCCAGCAGCATCAGGATATTACCTACATATAACGGATTGCGGCAATGGGTGAAAATGCCTTCGGTGACCAGTCCTTCCGCATAAGGCTTGCCTTCCTTTCCTCCCCGTACAATATAGGCCAGTCCGATCGTGAGCCCGCGGGTCAGTTGCCCCAGGCAGGTCACAATCAGTCCGAGGATGATCGGGAAAAGATAATACTGGTCACCAAACTGTGATTTCGGAAACAGTGGCCAGGAGGGAATAAAAAGTGCAGCGTAGAAAAGGATGAAGATCCAGTTACGATACCTGAAGAAAAAATTTCCTATTGAAACCATAAAGAGAAAATTACAAGAACCGAAGATGCCAAGATCCAAAAAAGCATCAAACAACAAAAGACAAATAATAATCAAGCTTCAGATGCGTAACAAAGAAGCACTGGTTTGATCCTTGAATTTTGATTTTTATTTGGTTCTTGGTTCTTAAAAAAAATTATTTTTTTACCGCCACCAGTCCCGCAAAATTGAACCACTTGAAGAACACTTCGCAGTGATTGAAACCCTGGTCGCGCAACAGGGAAATATTCTCACTCAGTTTATAAGGCACCAGTACATTTTCCAGGGCCTCTCTTTTCTGGGAGATTTCCAGTTCGCTGTAATAATTGCGGCGTTTATAATTATAATAATACTTGATAAAATCACGGTTGAAATTGCTTTCCTCGGCCAGGATCTTTTCCACCAGGATCAGCACCCCGCCCGGGTTGAGTCCGTCATAAATATCCTTCAGCAGTCTTTCGCGGTAAATCGGACGTACAAACTGCAGGGTGAGGCAAAGCACCACTACGGAGGCGTTTTCAATGCGTACGCCGGTTCCGAGGTCGGCACAGCGCAACTCATAGGGCCGGGAAAAGCCAAGCTCCATCAGTTTGGATTTGCATTTATCCAGCATTTCCTGGGAGTCGTCGATCCCGATAAACCGGATATTCTGGTCCACCATGGTATCCATGCCGATCATCGTGGTGCCGGTGGAACAGCCAAGGTCATACACAAAGGTTTCCTCGCGGGCATGATCGGCGGCCAGTTCGGCCATCATGCGCTGCATTTCACCATAAAAAGGAACCGATCGGTTCACCATATCATCAAATACCTTGGCTACATTGGCCCCGAATTTAAAGTCGCTGGCTTTTTCAATTTCGTCTTTAAAAACTTCATCTTTGCCCATATCAAAAGGAATTAAGGCCACAAAGTAAAGCATTTTAAACGGGAGTGAACCAACCGGCCTTTATGATGTATTCAGGATATGAAAAAAGTCTACCACCTCGGAAACTGCACCACCTGCCAGGCCATTCTCAGCGAAACCGGACTGGAAAAAAAGGGGTTTGTGCTGCAGGACATAAAATTTGAAAAGATTACCCCGGCCCAACTGGATGAAATGAAGGAACTGGCCGGTTCGTACGAGGCCCTTTTCAGCCGGAGAGCGCTGAAATACAAAGCGCTCGGCTTAAAAGATCAGTCACTAAAGGAAAAAGATTACCGGAAGTATATCCTGGAGGAATACACGTTCCTGAAACGTCCGGTGGTCATTACGGGCAAAGAGATTTTTATAGGGAGTGAGAAGAAGACGGTAGGGGCTTTGAAGGAGAAAATAGAGAATAGTAAATAGAGAATAGGGGTTAAAGCAGAAAATAGGTAACTGAAAAGGGGCCATCCGAATTTCGGCAAGCCCCTTTTCTTTAAATCTCGTTCTTCTTTAACCCCCTATTCTCTATTTAGTATTTACTATTCTCTGATTTTCTACATAAGAAGTAGTATTAGCAGTTGCGCCGCCACAATCCTTAGGATCATCGTCAGCGGATACACCGTGGCATAGGTCACAGACGGAATATCATTACCCGCCAATTTGGTGGCAAATGCCAGGGCAGGCGGATCGGTGGATGCACCCGCGAGCAGACCACATATTTCAAAATAGGTTTTCTTAAAGTACTTCCGGGCTATAAAGCCTACGATCAGTAACGGGACTGTGGTAATAATAAAGCCCATACCGATCCAGGCCCAGCCGCTGCCATCCGCAAAAGCAACAGAAAGGTTCTTACCACTGCTGAGGCCCACACTGGCCAGGAATAAACTGATACCGAGTTCACGGATCATCAGGTTGGCACTGTTGGTGGTATAATTATTCAGGTAAAACAGGTTTCCAAAGCGGCTTAAGGTAAGGGCAATGATCAGCGGGCCACCGGCCATACCGATCTTCACCGCAACAGGCATATTGGGGAAATGGAAGGGAATGCTGCCCAGGATGACTCCCAGCACAATACCCAGGAAAATAGGAGCCAGGTCGGGTACTTCCAGTTTCTTCATGGAATTACCCAGGGCATCAGTAGCCACTTTTACCCCTTCTTCTGTACCCACTACTTTAATGGTATCGCCCAGTTGCAGGAATATATCACCATGCGGTACCATTTCTATACCGGCCCGGCTCAGGCGGGTCAATGTAAATTCCTGTTGATGCAGTTCCGGAATATCGCCCAGTCTTTTATGGGTGACAGAAGCCCTGGTCACCACGATCATACGGCTGATCAGATCACTTTCCTTCGCATTTTTCAGGTTCATATTACTGACCGGTCCGATCAGCAGTTTCAATTGTTCCATTTCCTGCTTGGTGGCCACCACCAGCAATACATCATTTGCCTCCAGGATCAGGTCGGGAGTGGGGGTAATGATCTCCCCGTTATGAAACATACGGGATACCACCACCGGCTCTTTCAGCAAATCAAATAATTTACGCAGGGGCTGGCCCACCAGTTGTTTATTTTCCAGGTTGAGGTGCATGGACACCGGACGGTTACCTCTCAGGAATCCAAGCTTACGGTGCAGCTCCTGTTCCTCTTCAATATTCACCCTGAATACTCTTTTCAGGATCAGCAGGGAACCAATGATGCCAAACACACCGAGGGGGTAGGCAACCGCATAGGCAAGTGTGATCAGTGTCTTATCGGTTCCCACGGCATGCATATCACTCACCGCAGCCTGCGCGGCAGCCAGTCCGGGTGTATTGGTTACCGCACCACTCATCACTCCCGCCATCACTGCGATACTGTTGTTGCTGAGCAGGTAAAGGATAACGGTAATGATCACACCGATAGTTACAATGGCCAGGGCCAGCAGATTGTTGGTCATGGCATTCTTCTTCAGGGAAGCCCAGAAACCGGGACCTACCTGCAGACCGATGGAGTAAACAAAAAGGATCAGACCAAATTCCTTCACGAAGTGTTCAGTGGAAGGATCGATCTGCACACCGGAATAAGAAAAAATTAAACCTGCAAAAAGCACCCAGGTAATTCCGAGGGAAATGCCGGCAATTTTTATTCGCCCCAGCCAGATACCGGAGGCGATGACCAGTCCATAAATGATGACAGACTGGGCAATAGAGGTCTTGGTAAACAAATCAGCTAACCATGCTGGCATAGTAGTAGATTCAAAGATGAAAGTACTGAACAGGATGACTGGAACCTCCAGTCACCTGTTCAGACCCGTTAATTACAAGCAATCAGCCAGAGGTCAGGTTCACTCCGGTTGCAATCCCCAATGTTCGGGGGAACGCCATAAAGCGGAGAGAAGCAATTCACGCATAAAGAAAAATTCTTTAGGCAGTTTATCATACATACGTTCAAATAACTCTTCGTGTGAAAGCAGTTCCTGCTTGCCGGGCTCACGGTCCACGGTCATAATTCTTGCAAAGTCTTCTTTGCTGAAATCAAGTCCGGTCCAGTCAATGTCTTCGTAACGGGGCATCCAGCCAATGGGACTTTCCACAGAAGAGCTGTTTCCACGGATACGATCCACGATCCATTTCAGCGGGCGGATATTGTCGCCAAAACCAGGCCATATAAACTGCCCGTTGTCGTCTTTACGGAACCAGTTCACCCCGAAGATCCTCGGCGCATTCGGCAGGTCGCGGCCAAACTGTAACCAGTGATTTACATAGTCCCCGATATGATAGCCCATGAAGGGAAGCATGGCAAATGGGTCGCGGCGTACTTTACCAATTTCACCAAAGGCAGCAGCAGTCATTTCGCTACCCATGGTTGTGGCCAGGTATACACCAAAGTTCCAGTTGAATGACTGATATACCAGGGGTACACCGGTACTTCTGCGTCCGCCGAAGATGAAGCCTTCGATATGTACTCCATTGGGGTTATCCCATTCGGAATCAATAGCGGGGTTCTGGTAGGCGGGTGCAGTGAAACGGGAGTTGGGGTGTGCGGCGGGTTTGCCACTGGCGGGATTGTAGGGTTTACCATTCCAGTCAGTCATGCCTTCCGGTACTTCCTTGGTCAGTCCTTCCCACCATACATCTTTGTCCGCAGTCACAGCCACGTTGGTAAAGATAGTATTGGCTTTAATGCTTTCCATCGCATTCGGGTTGGTCTTATAGTTGGTACCCGGAGCCACACCAAAATATCCGGCTTCAGGGTTGATGGCATAAAGTCCGCCATCATTTCCTTTATGGATCCAGGCAATATCATCCCCTACCGTTGTTACTTTCCAGCCATCAAATTCTTTTGGCGGAATCAGCATCGCAAAGTTGGTTTTACCGCAGGCACTGGGGAAGGCGGCGGCCACATAGGTTTTTTTCTTATCGGGAGATTCCACGCCCATGATCAGCATGTGTTCGGCCAGCCATCCTTCTTCACGTCCCATGACGGAGGCAATACGCAGGGCGAAACATTTTTTGCCCATCAGTGCATTACCACCATAACCACTACCATAAGATATGATCAGTCTTTCTTCCGGGAAGTGGGAGATATATTTTACATCCGGGTTGCAGGGCCAGCTTACATCAGCCTGGGCACCTTCCAGCGGGGCACCCACGGTATGCATACATTTTACATAGCTTTTCTTTTGCAGGTAAGGTAAAACCTCACTGCCCATACGGGTCATGATCCGTGTATTGACCACTACATATTCAGAGTCGGTGATCTGTACACCATATTTTGAAAGGGGAGAACCTAACGGCCCCATACAAAAGGGAATCACATATAAGGTGCGGCCTTTCATACAGCCCTGCATCAGATCCTGCAATTTCTTTTTCATAGCCACCGGTTCCATCCAGTTATTGGTAGGGCCGGCATCTTCTTTACGAAGGCTGCAGATAAATGTTTTGTCTTCCACACGAGCCACATCACTCGGATCACTGAAACAGGCAAAGCTGTTCGGACGCTTTTCCGGGTTCAGTCTGATGAATGTGCCTTTGGATACCAGCAACTGGCAAAGATTATCGTATTCTTCTTTAGAACCATCACACCAGTGAATAGAGGATGCTTCACAAAAGTTCGCCATTTGCTTAACCCATGTTTCCAGTTCTGCACGCGCCGGTGCAGTTTCCATTGCAAAAAAATTGGATTGTTGTGACATAAATGAGTGTTTAAAAGGGAATTATAAAAAAGGCGGGCAATCGTGGCACTGAAACGAAGTATGTATTTCAGTCCTGTAAAAATGAGAATTACCCGTTTACCGTTTAATGCGTTTCATCATATTTCATTATGAGTTTAATTAGGTCTGGCCGCTGCCCTTGTTTTTACCCGCTTTTCACGGGTCAAAACAGACCAGGCGATCAGGGCACTGAACAGCATGAAAACCGCGCCCAGCAAGAATGACACCCCCGGAAAGTAAAAGGGTGCCGCCCCCGTGGTGAAGTACTCAAACAGGTTGTTCATGATCAGGGGTCCTATGATCGTTGTCAGGCTCATGAGGCTGGTCAGCGTACCCTGGAGGGCGCCTTGTTCATTGGCCGGTACATGCCCTGCCAGGATGGATTGCAGGGCCGGTCCGGCAATTCCGCCCAGGCAATAAGGCACCAGGAAAAGAAACATCATCCACCCCTGGGTGGCAAATGCGAATAAAACCAGGCCGAGTGTATATAATAACAGTCCTGTATAGACTGATTTTTCATTTCCAATACGGGGATTGATGACCCGGGTAAGTCCGGCCTGCACCAAACCTACCAGTAATCCAACAGCAGCCAGGGACAGACCCACGGTGCTTTCATTCCAGTGAAACCGGTACATGGTGAAAAAATTCCAGTTACCCTGTACTGACTGTGCCGCCAGGTAGATCAGGAAAAAGCAGAAAGCCAGTCCATCGATACCCGGGTATTTTTTTAATAAGCGCAGGGCACCCAGTGGGTTGGCTCTCTTCCAGTCAAAGGGCCGGCGGTTTTCTTTTGCCAGGGATTCGGGTAGCACGAAGTAGCCGTAAAGTGCATTGAGGAGGCACAAAATGGAGGCTGCGTAAAAGGGTGCCCGCAGGCCCAATCCGGCCAGCAAACCACCCAGGGCGGGTCCTATGACGAAGCCAATACCAAAAGCGGCCCCGATGAGGCCAAAATTTTTTGCCCGGGTTTCGGTGGTACTGATATCTGCGATATAAGCGGAAGCAGTGGTAAAACTGGCACCGGTAATACCGGCAATGATACGGCCCGCAAAAAGCCAGGAATAATCGGGTGCCAGGGCCAGTATAATATAGTCTATTCCGAATCCGATCAGGGAAGCCAGTAATATCGGTCGTCGGCCATATTTATCACTCAGGTTGCCCACAACAGGGGCAAATATAAACTGGGTAATAGCATAAGCGGAGATCAGTAAAGCGCCTTCAGCACTGGCCTGGTTGATGGCAATGCCTTTTAGTTCCGAGATCAGTTTAGGCATGACCGGAATAATCAATCCCCATCCCATTACATCTATTATTAATGTAATGAAGATAAAACCCACGGCTGCCTGGCGTTTATCTTTCATCTTGTTTCAATGTATCTGCAATATCTGTCATTGTCCGCAACTGATGAAATTTTGGTGCTATACTTATATTAACAAACCTTCAATAACAGATGTCATCGATGCATTTATCTTTGCAGGGTTAAGGCAGGACCACATCGTCAGGTCCGTAGTTTTTTTATTTACTTCAAATTTATTTTTATGAAAGTCCGACAGCTGGTCCTGGTGACCACCACTTCCCTGCTGCTTTTTTCCTGTGTGAGCAGTAAAAAATTTAAAACCGCTCAGGCTGATTATGCTAAGCTCGAGGCAAAGTACACGTTAGCCGAATCTGACCTGGCTGAATGCACTACAGAAAAAGCCACACTTGCCCGTCAGAAAGAAGCCCTTGAAAGAGAGAAAGCCTTGTTGAACACACGGGTGGACGACCTGGTTTCCCAGGTGGATTTTCTGAAATCCAATAATAACCAGGCATTGAAGCAACTGGAAAGTCTTTCTGTTATTTCCGGTCAGCAGGCAGAGAGTATCCGGAAATCAATGGAGAATATCGGTGCCAAGGATGCGTACATTCAGACCCTGCAGCAGCAGATGGCCTATAAGGATTCACTGAACATGGCCCTGGTGATGAACCTGAAAGGAGCCATTGGTAATCTCGAAGATGAGGATGTAAATATTAAAGTAGATAAAGGGGTGGTGTATATTGATATCTCTGATAAACTGCTTTTTAAAAGCGGCAGTTATGTAGTGACCGATAAAGCCAGATCTGTTTTAGGTAAAGTGGCCCAGGTGCTGAAAAACCAGCCCGATATAGAATTTATGGTCGAAGGACATACAGATAATGTACCGTATAAAGGAGGAGCCCTGCTGGATAACTGGGACCTGAGTGTGAAAAGGGCCACCACAATAGTACGTCTCTTGCAAAATGAATATGGTCTTGAACCGGCAAAAATGGCTGCTGCCGGCCGTGCCGAATATAAGCCGGTGGCTGATAACGCCACCAAAGAAGGAAGAGCCGCCAACCGTCGTACCAGAATCGTGATTTTACCGGAACTGGATCAGTTCTTCAAATTACTGGAACCCCAAAAGTAAAGGAACGTAGTAAAATATTATAAAGCTGTTTCGCCTGAACGAAGCAGCTTTTTTTTTTGCTGCCAGGGAAAGCAACGAGGTATGAGCTACGAGACTGAAAACGGGAAGAAACTCAGATTTCTCGCTCCTTGCGCTCCGTAGTGAAACGAAGGAGTGGCGATCGAAAAACGATTGAAACCATGATCAGAAAGGAAAAAAAAAAACGGGCTTTCCCGGAAACCGGACCGCCCATTTGTATATGTTATCTCTCAGATCTAGTTGTTGTCATTGAGG
>CAZYTV010000031.1:0-7037 GCA_964650455.1 uncultured Chitinophaga sp.
ACTGCAGCATTAATCAGCTGGTAAAAGATCCGTCTTTACAGCAGCAGATTAAGCTACAGCAATATGTAAGTGACGATATTGGCTTACCAACCCTGAACGACATCATGAGCGAATTGGCTAAGCCAGGGAGAGATCCGCGTGAACAGTTCGAGGTGTTTAGTTTTACGGAAGGGGTAAATGAAATTTCCGACCTGAAGCCGGGTATGAAAGTGCCGGGTATTGTTACCAATATCACCAATTTCGGCGCCTTTGTGGATGTGGGGGTCAAACAGGACGGACTCGTACATATTTCTCATTTATCCAACCGGTATATCAGCGATCCTAATGAAGCAGTCAAGTTGGGACAAAAAGTTATGGCCACTGTACTGGAAGTGGATACATCGCGTAAACGGATTGCCTTATCATTAAAGGATGGTAAGGGTGACGGACAGCCTGAAAGAAAATCCGGGGGCCAGGCAGGCGACAGAAACCGTGATAACAGATCAGGAAACAGTAAACCGCAGCCCTTGAATCCCTTTCAGGCGAAGCTGATGGAGTTGAAGAAAAATTTCAAGGAATAATAACCAGTCAGCAGTCGGTAGTGGGCAGTCAACAGCCCTTTCTTAGAAGTTTCGTATAAACCTTATAAATCCTATAAACCCTTCTTTCAAACTCTTTCTACTATAAAACTCTCTAAACTCTAAACCCTCAACCCCGTTATCTGTAATCCTCTCTTACCGGATTGAAAACATCTATGACTTTGCAATCTGTTACCGCCACCGCACCATGCCATACATTAGAAGGGATCACATAGTACATGCCGGCAGTGAGCTGACAGAGTTTGCCGCCAATCGTCATGTCCAGTTGTCCTTCGAGAATATACGTGATCTGTTCGTGCGGGTGCTGATGTTGCGGCAGGTCACTGCCTTTTTTGATTTCCACCAGGCCCAGTGTCATTTTCGTGCCGTGCGCATAATAACCGGTCAGTCCGGGAGCCAGGTCTTTCGGTTTACAGTCTTTCAGTTGTTGCATGTAAATATGAATTTTAAATGGAAGTGGATCAGTGTTCAAAGAGGCAGAATGAACCGCCCACCCATTCTTTGTCTTTATTATAGCGGACCCCGACCATCTTACCTTTACTCAATCTTGCCAGGTTGTTGGTCGGTACAGGCCTGAGTGCTCCGTCTTTCCAGAAATAGAATATCCTGATCTCCGCTTTGGCGGGTATGTCGGGGGTGATGATCACATCCGCATATTTCACTTTTTTCTGGAGGATCCAGTTTTCCGGATCTTTTACCTTTTCAATATCAGCAGGTGTAACATCAATGATAACACCTTGTCCGGCAAATGAGAAAAGAGGTTTCAATACGTAGTTCTCCAGGTCAGCGGGGATCTGTTTGATTTCATTCAGGAAAAATGTGGGCGGTACATAGGGATGTCGGATCAGGGGCAATGTGTATTTGCTGATCCGGTAAAACCAGTTGGGATGGGGGCACCATTCCACTTCCAGTTCTTCAAAGAATATTTTTCCTTTTTCCTGTACTTCCGCAGGTTGTTGCTGCAGGTCGTCAAAGATGACCCGGTTGTAGATGCGCTTTATTTCTGTTTTTTCACCATCATTCAGATAGTATAATTTCTTTCCTTCCCTGATCAGTTCGGTCAGGCAGACCATTTTGATTCCTGTATATTCCTCCGTACAGTAAAAGTCGATTCTAGTTTTTTGTTTACGGGGAAATATTTCGAGCAGGATTACATGCTCAGGTGCATGATCTTTTACGATAATTTCTTTCAGGAGTTTCAGATAGCTTTCCCTGTTCAGCCCGCCGAGGTAACTTTCATATCCGGCGGGAACATCAAAATGACGGCGGTATACATCATCCAGTAATACTTCATACCCGAAGAGAGTGGGAAATCCCTGCATTTCGATTAGCTGGGGTTCATATTCGCCCGCTTCGTTGATGCAGATGCCAAAATCAAAAGCGATGAAATGGGAGTGTTTGTTTTCCCCGGGAACGACCACATTCTCCGGGATGGCGTTTTTTGTCAGCTCATGAAATTCAGGGGCAGCGATAATATCCACAATTTTTTCGCAGGCATCCAGCATTTTAGTGGTAAAATCCTTTGGAACAAAAATGGCGGTTTCTGCTACCCTGAAATCGATCTGGCCAGGCCAGGCACTGTGCAGGTCCTTAAGAAATCCTTCATATTTTTCTGAAGTAAAAGCGGCATTATACGCCTTCCGGACAGATGGCACCATAGTGAATAGTTTACATACGGAAGTTAAGGATTGCACACGGGGCGGCAAAATTATGTCCCGGCTTTCTATGCAGGCACAGCTAAGAGTTGCCCGATCGCGTGATTCAGGAAATTGGGAAGGATATGGGAATACGTCCAGACAATTTTATCCGGATCATCCAGGTGCTCCAGCATGTTTTGCCATTTTTCTTCACCATGATTTTCGATCACCGTAGTTTTCTTGTCTTCGCGTTGCAGGTACATGCTCATACCCGAAGCATCAGCTTCCGGGTGAAACTGCGTGCCGATCATATAGTCATTGAAGCGGATACCCATGATCGCTCTTTCATACGGTACATGGGGACGGCTTTTTTCGATACATAAAATGGAAGCACCCATTTCATTCAGCAGACCGTGATGTGGCTGAATCACCTGGTAATCGCGGCTGTCCACCGCGTAAAACGGATCTTTTAATCCGTCAAATACCCGTTCTTCCATCCCGGAGTGAAGCATATGAATCGGGAATACACCAAAAGAAGTGGATTTGCGTTTGCAGACCACACCGGCATTGAAAAAGCGGCTGGCGAGCTGAAAGGAATGACAGATAAAGAAAATATGTTTTTTGACACTATGATCCGGGTTGTCATTCCAACGGATCATTTTATCGAGCCAGCGGCACCAGGCAATATCCCAGTCATCATAGCGGCTGGTGAGTGGGTCACCAGGACCACCACTCGAAATATACAAATCGTAAGAAGTGTCGGGGAGTTCGTTCTTCAGGCGGACATCATATTCCTTGGCATACAGGAGCAGGTCATTTTTTTCAGCCCACTCAATAAGGATGTTACGGATACAACGCATGCCCTGGTTGGCGGCGCCTTCATAGAGATCGAGGACGGCTACTTTTACCACCCGTTTATCGGTCCAGCTCATGAGTACAAAGTTAAGAATTTTTTGCCGGAAGATGGAAGCAAACGGTTGCGGGTTTGTCCACAGGGGAGGAAAAGTTTATAGCGTTGATACGGTTTATATGGTTTATAGTATATTCCTTAGTAATGTATAAACTTTATAAACTCTATAAACCATATAAACCGTATCAACGCTGCCATTTTTTATTTTCCTTCAAATACTTTCTCTCCCCCCACATACGTCATCTTCACCTTCACCGACAATAACTTCTCCGGTGCTTCTTTCATCAGGTCGGCATCAAGGATCACGAAGTCGGCGAGTTTTCCTTTTTCAAGACTTCCTTTTTCATTTTCTTCAAAGTTGGAACGGGCGGCCCAGATCGTCATGCCCCGCAATGCCTGTTCTCTGGATAAGGCATTTTCCAATTGGTAGCCGGATGCGGGCCATCCCTTGGCATCTTTTCTGACTACGGCCGCATAGAAGGTTTTGAAAGTGGAGATATCTTCCACCGGGAAATCGGTGCCCAGCGGCAGCCAGCCATTTTGTTGTAATAGCTGCTGATAAGCATAAGCACCTTTCACTCGCTCTGCTCCCAGGCGGTCACCGGCCCAGTACATATCACTCGTGGCATGGGTGGGTTGTACGGACGGGATGATGGAGTATTGTCCGAATAAAGCAAAATCCTTCTGATTCACCACCTGCGCATGTTCGATTCTCCAGCGCAGATCATTCTTTCCTTTCAGGTACCTGGCGTAGGTATTCAGTATGATCCGGTTGCCACTATCGCCGATAGCATGGGTGCACATCTGCCAGCGCTGTTCGTTCAGCCAGTTGGCGACTGAATCAAAATGCGCCGGATGACTCAGCAGAAATCCATAATGCCCCGGTTTATCATGGTAGGGTTCCAGCAAGCAGGCACCTCTTGAACCAAGGGCACCATCACCATACACTTTAAAACTCCGGACATTCAGCCGGTCTGTTTTTATAGGCCCGTTTTTCTTTGCATAGTCATAATTGGCTTTTTCATCACTCAGCATCACGTATAATCGCATTTTAAGATCACCGGCGGCCTGCAATGCTTTGATCTGTTCCACGGAGGTATAACTCAGCCCGCAGTCATCGATGGTGGTCAGGCCCATGGCAAAACAATTTTCCTGCGCAGCCTGCAGGGCTTTTTTAAATTGCTCAGCACTGGTTGCCGGAATTTTAGTACTCACCAGGTCCACCGCATTATCGATCAGCACACCGGTCAGAGAGCCTTCCATTTCTTCCACTTCACCACCGGTCAGTGTATCGCCGGCTTTTACACCAGCCAGGTCAAGGGCTGTCTGATTCGCCACAGCGGCATGCCCGTCTATACGGGTCAGCAGTACCGGTCTGTCGGGGAACAGGGTATCCAATGATTCATTATTAGGGAATTCTTTCATCTCCCAGTCATTCTGGTCCCAGCCTCGTCCGGTGATCCAGCCTTCTTTATTTACAGCGGCAAATGTTTTTACCCGATCCAGGCATTCCTCCCAGCTTTTGGTGCCGCTGAGATCAACGGTTTGTAAACTCAGTCCATAACCCACAAAATGGGCATGGGCATCTATGAAACCCGGATAAATGAATTTACCGCCTGCATCCAGTTTACTGGTCACATCAAAGGTCTTTTCCAGTTCTGATGTTTTTCCCGTAGCCAGAATTTTACCTTCTTTCAGTACCATTGCTTCGGCCGTACTGAAAGTGGAGTCAACGGTGTAAATTGTAGCATTATAGACGAGCAGGTCTGCCTTTTGTTTATGGGTACAGGCAAACAGCAATCCGCTCAGGGACAGCAGCAGGGTTATTTGTTTCATTCGATGAAATTATGAATTAGCTAACAATAGTTCTGTTTGGTGACCTGTTTACTTTTTTTGCAGAAAGGCTTCAAATTCGGCGAGGCTATAACTGCTCAGGTTGCTTTTTTTTGTCAGTCCGCCCTTTTGTGCCGCGAGTACACCATATTTCACATCATCAAAACCCTCCAGGGCGTGTGCATCCGGGTTGATGGACAGCAGTACATTTTTTTCCAGGGCATAGGGAATCCATTTCCAGTCGATATCCAGCCGGCGCGGGTGGGCATTCAATTCAATCACCACATTATTTGCCGCACAGGCATCAATGATCAGCCGGTGATCCACCGGGAAGCCATTGCGGCTCAACAGGAGACGTCCGGTCATATGACCGAGTATCCGGGTGTACGGATTCTCTATCGCCTTAATCAGCCGCGTATTGGCCTTATCCTCGCTCATGCCAAGATTGCTATGTACAGAAGCGATCACGAGGTCAAATGATTTCAGTACATCCTCCGGGTAATCGAGACTGCCATCATTCAGGATATCGCTTTCAATACTCTTGAATATTCTGAAGGGTGAAAGCTGGCCGTTCAACTGGTTGATCTGGCGATGCTGTTCACGGATCCGGTCTTCTTTGAGTCCGTTGGCATAAAAAGCGGTTTGTGAGTGATCCGATATCACCATGTATTCCCATCCGCGTTGGATACACTCCGCGGCCATTTCTTCAAGCGTATTACTGCCATCACTCCAGTTACTATGACTATGAATCAGTGATCGGATATCACTGGCCTGTATCAGTTTTGGTATTCCCTGCTGGCGGGCGGTCAGGATTATATCCGCGGTTTCTCTCAGGCAGGGAGGCACAGGAGGTATACCGGCCTGACTGAAAATGGCCTCTTCATCGGAGCCGGCTTTTTGATAATCGATGGCGGGAAAAGTTTTTTCAAAGGCATCCAGGAATTCCGGACTGGCCGTGGTTTTAAATAAGGATTCAGCGAATGTAACTCCGCCGGTATACAAGCGGAGTTTAAGTCCGTTCTTCAGCTGATACAAAAGACTGTCCGGTTTCTCCTCGAGTAATTCAGGTGGCTGGGCGGTCTGGAAAGCAGGTTTGATCTTTTCATGGCTGAGCAATACCACAAATTCCAGTTCTTCAATGGTGAGTTCCTGCCGGCGATAGCGCCCGGTAATATGTACATGATCGGTTCCGAATATTTTTTTCAGGTACTGATCGATCTGCGGGAATATTTCTTCCAGTTGTGCATAAAGAAAATGTCCCTGGTTCTGGAAATAGAATTCAATGGCGGCCTGCACATTCTGCTGGGTCTTTTCGCCAAACCCTTTAAAGAGCGTCAGCCGGTTTTCATTGCACGCATAAAGCAGTTCACCGATCGACTCGATCCCCATTTCTTTCCAGATAGTATGAATCTTTTTCGGCCCGATCCCTTTTATGTTCAGCATTTCAATCACCCCGGGTGGGGTATTGGCGATGTATTCTTCCAGGATATCCAGCTTACCGGTATCCAGCATTTCAACCACTTTTTCACCCACACTGGGCCCGATCCCTTTGATCCCGGAAAGTTTTTCACGGGGAGTATCTTTCAGCGAAACCGGCATTTTCTCAATATTGAAACCGGCAGCCCCGTAGGTTTTTGATTTAAAGGAGTTCTCTCCATGGATATCCATGAGTTTGGCAAGCAAGCTGAAGTTGTCAGCAATAGCGGCATTATCCATAGGACGAATTTAGGATTTCCCCGTTGTTTCTGGCCTTCACGGGACTGAAACAACAGAGGGGGGAGTCAAAAGTCAAAAATCAAAAGCCAAAAGTCCGCTAGCAGGATTTTTCCCAAAGGAAACGGAGAGGCGCTTTGTCTTCCCTCCCCAATAGGGCCATTTGATATAAGACTATACCCGCTGTAGGTATTTTTACTTTTAACTTTTGAATTTTGACTTTTATAGGGATAAAAAAAAGTCCTTCGAATTTCGAAGGACTTTCTATTTCTTTAAAGAAATAAGCTAACTTATTTTTTCTTCTTAGCAGCTTTTTTCTTCGGAGCAGCTTTCTTTTTAGGAGCAGCTTTCTTTGCAGCTTTTTTA
>CAZYTV010000031.1:7047-25167 GCA_964650455.1 uncultured Chitinophaga sp.
CAAAAGTAAGGGTCTTGGGAAATCGGAAAGCGGAAGGTGAAAATCGGAAATCGAAAACGCCTTCAACAGGAAGAGTCTCTCCATTTTCGCTTTTCGCCTTTCGATTTTCGCTTTTCCCAAAAAATGCCTTCCACAAGCAGGGTCTGTCCATTTTCGCCTTTCGCCTTCCGATTTCCGATTTTCTCCCCGGGCCAGGGTCGCCGCATAAAAAAAAGTCCCGAAGAATCGGGACTTTACTTATTTCATTTAAGAAATTTCAAACTTATTTCTTTTTCTTAGCTGCTTTTTTCTTAGCTGCTTTCTTTTTGGGAGCGGCTTTTTTCTTAGCTGCTTTTTTCTTAGTTGCCATTTTGATAGAATTTAATGTTAGTAAAAATGGGTTAACGATAGTAAAAATAACAATTATTTTATACTACCCAAATTTTTTTTCCACAAAATTCAAAAGAGGCTCCCAAGCGGCTTAAGCTTCAGCTAGTGCAACAGATACAACAGTCTTGTTGTTTTTTGCTTTCCGGAACTCCACCACACCATCAGTAAGTGCGAATAATGTGAAGTCTTTGCCTACTCCTACATTCTTACCGGGATGATATACTGTACCGCGCTGACGAACGATGATGTTGCCTGAAATCGCTGCCTGACCACCAAAGATCTTTACACCAAGACGTTTGCTGTGTGAGTCACGGCCATTCTTTACACTACCTTCACCTTTCTTATGTGCCATTGTATTAGGTTTATAAGTTTTGAGTTGATTAGCTGATCAGTTTACTGTTATCCTGGTCAAAGGGTAACGGTTTTACTGATTAAGCAATACTGGTTACTTTAATTTTTGTATACGCAGTACGGTGACCTTTCTTTTTGTGGAAACCTTTACGGCGTTTTTGTTTGTAGGCGATTACGGTATCACCTTTTACCTGATCCAGGATCTCTGCCTGTACTTTAGTACCCACAGCACCGCCAACAGACAGTTTGCCATCGGCATCTACCAGTAATACTTCGAGGTCCAGTTTATCACCGGCGTTTCCTTCTACATGGGGAACGTACAAAGTCTGATCTTTTTCCACTTTGTATTGTTGTCCGGCTACTTTTACTACAGCTATCATACGCTTAAAATTAGGACGGCAAAGGTAAGGGGAAATATTGAAGTGGCAAACGGGAAATCAAAGTTTTACGAACATTTAGTCCCCCCGTTTTGCCGGGGCATCTGTTATATTTGTAGCCCGCCAAGGCGGACCATATCGTGAAAGTATGAAAATCAAGTCTTTTCTGGCAAAACCCTTTGCCGCCTACATATATAAAGGTATCCGGAAAGGGATGGCCACCGCCCTGGCTGACCAGGACGCTATTTTTAAGCATTTAATTAAAGTTGGACGGCTGACCGAGTTTGGGAAAGCAGCCGGATTGGATCAAGTGTCTGATTACGAAGGATTTAAGCAAACAGTACCCATACGCGATTATGAACAACTGAAACCCTGGATCGAAAAGATCAAGGAGGGAAAACATAATGTACTGTGGAAAGGCAAGCCAATCTATTTTGCCAAAACCTCCGGAACCACCAGCGGAACCAAATACATTCCAATTACCAAGGATTCCATCCCCAATCACATTAATACGGCCCGGAATGCCCTGCTTTGTTATATGGCCGAAACCGGAAATACCCGGTTTGCGGACGGGAAATTGATCTTTTTATCAGGTTCTCCGGTGCTGGACCGGGTGGGTGGGATCCCTACCGGACGGCTGAGCGGTATTGTTAATCACCACGTGCCCCAGTACCTGAGGTCGAACCAGATGCCCAGTTATGAGACCAATTGTATAGAAGACTGGGAGACCAAACTGGGAAAAATTGTGGATGAAACCATTCATCAGAATATGACCCTGATCAGTGGCATTCCGCCATGGATGCAGATGTATTTTGATGAACTGGTAAAAAGAAGTGGCAAGAAAGTAGGTGAACTCTTTCCCAACTTTAGTGTAATGGTGCAGGGCGGGGTGAATTTTGAACCCTATAAAGCAAAGCTGATAGAAAGCATCGGCCGGAAAATTGATACCATCGAATTATTCCCGGCCAGCGAAGGTTTTTTTGCTTTCCAGGATTCACAGGAAGCGGAAGGATTATTGCTGAATACCAATAGCGGCATCTTTTTTGAATTTGTACCGGCCGGAGAGATCTTTAATGAAAATCCGACCCGTTTGTCTTTGAAGGAGGTGAAAGTGGGCGAGAATTATGCCCTTATCATTAATAATAATGCAGGTCTGTGGGGGTATAATATTGGTGATACAGTGAAGTTCCTTTCCGTGGATCCTTACAGGCTGATCGTATCCGGACGGACCAAACATTTTATTTCCGCCTTTGGCGAACATGTGATCGGGGAGGAAGTAGAGTACAGTATGCTGAAAGTGTCGGAGGAGATGAATGTACAGATCACGGAATTTACCGTGGCTCCCTTTGTCAGCAGTGACCAGGGTAAATCCTATCACGAATGGTTTGTGGAGTTTGAACAGCCTCCGGCCAATCTGACTGAGTTTGCAGCCCGGCTTGATCTTGCCTTGCGGCGGAAAAATGTGTATTATGACGACCTGATTGGCGGATCGATCTTAACGCCGCTGAAGCTGACCCCGGTCAATAAGAACGGCTTCATTGATTACATGAAATCAATCGGTAAATTGGGTGGCCAGAATAAAGTACCCCGGCTCAGCAATGACCGGAAGATTGCGGACGAATTAATTAAATGGACAGAAAACCATTAAGTCTTTAATGAACAAAGAAATACCTCTCAAGCGGATTGCCATTTTTGGTTCCACCGGTTCCATTGGTACCCAGGCACTGGATGTGATTGCGGCCAATACCGATAAATTTTCCGCGGAAGTGCTCACGGCACAGAATAACGATGACCTGCTGATCCGGCAGGCCCTTCAGTTTAACCCCAATGTGGTCGTGATCGGTGATGAAAAAAAATATGCCCGGGTGAAGGAAGCCCTGGCTGCCACCGATATCAAAGTATTTGCCGGTGAAAAAGCCCTGGAAGAAGTCGCTTCCATGGATTGTTATGACCTGATGCTGGCGGCGATCGTGGGATATGCCGGTTTGAAACCGACCATGAATGCCATCTATGCCGGTAAAACCATTGCCCTGGCGAACAAAGAAACGCTGGTGGTGGCCGGGGATATCATCATGCAAAAGGCGGTGGAGTACCGGGTACCAATCATCCCGGTGGATTCGGAACATTCCGCTATTTTCCAATGCCTGGTAGGAGAAACCCGCAATAAAATTGATAAAGTTATTCTTACAGCTTCAGGTGGTCCCTTTATCGGCCGCAAGCCCAATTACCTGGTGAATGTAAAAAGGGAACATGCCTTGCAGCATCCCAACTGGAGTATGGGGGCAAAGATCACCATCGATTCCGCCACACTGATGAATAAGGGGCTGGAAATGATCGAAGCCAAATGGTTATTTAACCTGAAACCGGAACAGATACAGGTGGTGATCCATCCGCAGAGTATTATTCATAGCATGGTGCAGTTTGAGGATGGTAGTATCAAGGCGCAGATGGGGTTACCGGATATGAAACTCCCGATCCAGTACGCATTGGCTTTCCCGAAACGGATTCCGAATAATTTCCCCCGATATGATTTTAAAAAGGTAAGTACCCTTACGTTTGAGGATCCGGATCTGAAAACCTTCCGGAACCTGGCCCTGGCACAGGACGCCCTGGCCAAAGGAGGAAATCTGCCCTGTATCATGAATGCGGCCAACGAAATTGCGGTATTTGCATTCTTACGTAACCGGATTAACTTCCTGGATATGACCGAAGTCATTGAAAAAACCATGCTGCACCTGCCTTTTATTGAAAAACCCACGCTGGAGGAATATTTTGAAAGCGACGGGGAGGCCCGTAATTTTGCAGCGGATATTATAAAATTATAATTCAACCTATTATTTATTCCCGATCGTGTTCGGGATTTTATTTTTAATTCCATGATGAGTCTTTTAGCGATAAACTGGGCAGTGGTTGGTATCAAGGCCGGACAATTAATTCTCTCCTTATCGATCCTGGTCATCCTGCACGAGTTTGGACACTATATAACTGCCCGCTGGTTTAAATGCCGTGTGGAAAAATTCTTCCTGTTTTTTGATCCCTGGTTTTCCCTGGTAAAAAGGAAAGTGGGCGATACGGTTTACGGTATCGGCTGGCTTCCCCTGGGTGGTTATGTAAAAATTGCCGGGATGATTGATGAGAGTATGGATAAAGAAGCGATGAAGCAGCCTCCGCAGGAATGGGAATTCCGCAGCAAACCGGCCTGGCAGCGGCTGATCGTGATGCTGGGTGGGGTGATCATGAATATCCTGACCGCCTTTGTGATCTATGCCTTTATCCTGATGATCTGGGGCGATAAGAAAGTACCTTCCAGCTCCATGAAATTTGGGGTACATGTGGGTGACAGTACCCTCATGAAGATCGGGTTGAAAAACGGGGATCGTATCCTGGGGGTGGACGGTAAAGAAGTGTATGACCTGAATAAATTTAAGAAGAAACTGATCACCGCTGAAAATGTACAGATCGAAAGAGACGGGCAAAAAATTGTATTACCGCTACCCACTGATTTCGTGGGTCAGCTGATTGAAAACAAGAACCAGAAAAGAAAAGGATTTATCGAGCCCCGGTTTCCGGCCATTGTGTATATGGTGAGCGATACGTCCATCGCCTATAAAGCAGGTTTAAGGAAGAATGACCTGATCGTCGGACTCGACTCTTCCCGTTTTCAGTTCTTTGACCAGTTATCAGATATACTGGATACCAAAAAGAATAAAGATGTATTGCTGACCGTCAATCGTGGCGGAGCAGACACCAGTTTTATAACTCATATTAACGGAGAAGGACAGATCGGTTTCAATCCATACAGGAGTTACGAGCAACTGGATAGTCTCGGCTGGCTGAAGTTTGAAATCACCAAGTACAATTTCTTACCTGCTTTCCCGGCTGGTGTTAAAATGACCTATACCGAACTGACAGAATATGTGGACCAATTCAAAACCATATTCACGCCGGGTACCGGTGGGATCAAGGGCATCGGTGGCTTCAAATCCATGGGCTCCATTTTCGCTCCCACCTGGGATTGGGAATCTTTCTGGCGTTTGACAGCCATGCTTTCCGTAATCCTGGCTTTCATGAATATTCTCCCGATACCGGCACTCGATGGCGGACACGTGATGTTTACCCTATACGAAATGATCACCCGCCGCAAACCCAACGAAAAGTTCCTCGAATATGCACAGATTGCAGGAATGATCCTGCTGCTGGGACTGATGCTGTATGCGAACGGGAATGATATTTTTGGATGGGGCAGATAAAGTACAAGATGTAAGTACGAGGTTAGAAGTACGAAGTACGAATGGCGTGGTATGCGAAAAGATTTACTGATGGTAACAGTATTTAATAAGAAAAGATCGGGGATTACCCCGACCTTAAATAGTTTACCATGACCTCCCTACCATGTTCAATCTATTATAACCTGCTCAATCACTTTTACGAATTCCTTTCGTACTTCGTACTTCTAACTTCGTACTTCTAACTTCGTACTTAGATGTTGATCCCGATTTTCTTCATCAGCAACGATGCGTTCATACTTTGACAAACCCCTTCCTTGAGGGTATAATCAAAATACAATTCTTCATTGGCGATCTGAACATCAAAGTGGTAGTTGAATAATTGCTGCGGGTATTCATCTTTCATCTTTGCCAGTTCGAGGTCATGGGTGGCGACAATGCCGGTGGCTTGCCGGGCAATCAGTTGTTTGATCAGTGCTTTGGAACCGGTATGGCGGTCACCTGAATTGGTACCACGGAGGATTTCGTCCAGCAGGAGGAATACTTTTTCTTTTTTATTGACGGCGTCAATGATCGCTTTTAGTTTTTTCAGTTCAGCATAGAATGTGGATGTGCTTTCTTCCAGGTTGTCGCTGATCCGCATGCTGCTCATTACCCGTATAGGGGAGAGCCGGAGTGAAGTGGCACATACCGGCGCGCCGGCCATAGCCAGTACGATATTGATACCACAACAACGAAGGAAAGTGCTTTTGCCGGCCATATTGGAGCCGGTCACCAGGTTGATAATCCCGTCACCATGTGTGCTGAAGCTGTTATTCACTCTTTTACCAGCAGGTATCAGCGGGTGTCCAAGTGAATTACCAATAAATGTAGTGGAAGTTTCAATTGAAGGGAATACCCATTCAGGGTGATTGAATCGTAATCGGCCCAGGGAGGCAATGGATTCCAGTTCTGCGAGGGAAGCGAACCAATGTTGTATTCCCGCTTTGTTTGCGGACTTCCATTTTTCCAGGGCAAAGACCTGTTGCAGATCCCAGCATAGAAAAATACTGAGGGGAATAAATACCACGGGATTGAGCCGGTAATCCAGCCGGTCCATGATTTTCTTTAATGCCTTTATTTGCTCAGATGCCTTTTTACCGATGCTGTTGCTGTATGATGCTTTGTGTTTATTCAGCAGTTCATTTTTAAATTCAGCCGTTTCTATATGCCGGATGCTGTCAGCAAAGCTTTCCAGCTCTTCACTGATCTTGCCCAGTTTTATCCAGGACGACATCAGTTTTTTGGTAATGGCCAGTGCGATCGCTAAGAAAATGATTAGCCCCGGTAGGAATAATGATTGATGAATCACATCAAAGAGATAGAGCAGGAGAAAGCTGAGACTGGCGGCCGGGAAAAGAAAACGGGTGAGGGCCCAGCCGGTATGGGAGAGCAGAATATTTTTTTCATCCATCCATTGACTGATATTTCGTTCCGCTGCAAACGTGATTTTTTTCGCAGCTCCGTATGACTGGAGTTGCTCATTCCATGCCGGCATTACCGATAAGGCTTCAACGGCTTTTTGTCGTTCCGTGATGGTATCCGGTGAAGACGGTTCAAGTAGCCAGTTTGCCAATACCTGTCCGGCTTGTTCAGATTGGGTACGGTTAATGTATTGATAGAGGGAAGCGTGTCCAAACAGGTCCAGGTCATTTGCATAAGGATGCTGCGGATCCATGTAAGTCACACCATCCGGAAACTGATAGTATTGATGATTCAGGGCCAATTGTTCATTCTTACAAATTTCCAGTAAGCGGGTATTATTTTCTAATGCGGCTTTATTATCCAGGTCGCGCGTGACAAAAATGAAAAAGAAGACCAGTCCCGCAATAATACCTGCCAATGCAGGAATCAATCCTTCAGGCCAGAGTAACCAGCCGGTTGCAATGGTAGCCAGGAAGCTGAAGAGGCGTAGCCAGGACAATAAGCCAGCTTTTTTCTTTAATGACCTAAGGGTGTCATTTAAATCATTCAGCCGTTGGACGTAGTATTCAGCGGGGGGCGGGTGGTTCATGAAGTAAAACTATGAAAAGTCAAAATTCAATAAGAAAAATTTAAAAGCGGAAAGCGTATTTTTATTAGTAACAGAATTGGTTCAGGTTATTATTGATTATTACCTCGTCTGCCAACTGCCAACTGCATACTACCCTTTTTCTTCTGAAAATCCGACTACTAACTCCCGACTCCCGACTGAAACCGGATATCTAAGCATCAATGCCCAATAATTTCCTATAAAACAACTAACTTTACTCTCCCGTTGGGGGCGCTTTGGTATTGACAGCGTAGCTCTTTGGAAGTGTAAGCATGTACTGCGTTGCGTAATTAGCAGTTTAATCTGAATACGAAAAACTCAAATGGCAATACACAGTATGCCATGGCTGCCTAATCAGTGATTAAGTAGTCATTAGGGCCGCCGGGCCGGTTGATCTGTTACCATGCCCCGCCGCCGACTCAAAAACAAAACAGGTTGCTGTAACCCCAGGCTGTGCCGGTTACTTAAGACTATCCAGCTACGGTATAAATCGGTTGTTCATTTCCAGTTTATACCCGACAAATCAAAATGAAATAAACATGTAGAAAGCTTTTGGAGAATATGTTTGGACACCGGTTCGAGTCCGGTCGCCTCCACCTTCGCCCTCCGAAGCCTTGGCGTAGGAGGGTTCGCCCTTCAGGATATTACTCCTGAAGGGCTTTTTGTTGGCGGGCTGCGGTGGACGCTGTCCACACCTTTATCCCCCGTAGCTTTAACAAATTGGGATTCACCCTACATAGCTTTGCCACCTTCGCTAAAGCTACGGTGGATGAAAGCGAAGCAGGGTTCGCCCTTCAGGATATTATTCCTGAAGGGCTTTTATTTATGTACTGCAGCGAATATACCGGGGATGTATAAGATGATTAATTAATCATTAATATTCCGGCAGTGATCATCGCCGGATAGTAGTTGTCATGAATTCTCTTGTTTTATATATTGCATTTATCCACTATGTTAATTTCTATTCAGGGCTCCTTGTAAATTTTACTGTAAATTGAAATAGTCACATTACCTGGCTGGCTATGCGAAAAGTTTACACGTTGATGGTTGTGCTTGTTTTGCTGATGCTGATCTTTGTTCTTTTCTTCGTTTTTCTGAATGATATTATTTTCTATCTGTTGGGTGACTGAATTTTTTGCTTCAATTTGTAACCTTCCCCGGATTTCCAGGGTATTTGAATTAGTCCTGCGTTAAGGCTGGTTTAGCAGTATTTTTTTACCTCAAAAATTATTTTATGAAAAGGAAATTTCTGAACCATCCCCGTTTTGTTCATTTATTTGGCGTACTTCTTTTTATTCAGTTTGTGATTTTAGTTGCCAACTTTGACCGTGAACTGATCTTTGATGTCCAGTTGTTGCTGGGAACCATTGCCATTACCCTGGTTTTTTTGTTTTATACCTTATCCCGCATTGTCCATAAACGCAGGAATATTGGTGGCTTTCACCTGGATTGAGCCTATTCACTTTAAATAACCGGATTTTGAAGTAGATGACCTGTATCCGGGCTTTTCAGCCCGGAAGGTGTACTTTTATTTTTATTTGAAAATCGTATGAACATAAATCGGTTATTGCTGTCCGCCTCTTTCATTGTATGCAGCATCCTTGTATTCAGTGGATGTAAGAACAGCAGGACTGCCGGTGCCGGTACGCAGGCGGCCAAAAAATACCAATGTATTCCCTGTGGCTATGATTGCGATCAGGAGATATTTGACGGACCCGGCACTTGTCCGCATTGCCAGATGATCCTGGTGAAGCAATCCACCGTTAAGATAAAAAACCAGGCTCCGGAGCTTATCTGCGATTTTATTAACCAGCACCCCGGGCTGATTATACTGGATGTGCGTACTCCAGATGAATTTACCGGCAAAGCAGACCCTGATTTCGGTTCCTTGAATCATGCTATCAACATTCCCGTGCAGTCATTGGAAGCCAGAATGGGGGAGCTGAACGGGTATAAAGACAGGGAGATACTGGTCTATTGCTCTCATAGTCACCGGAGTCCGCGGGCCGCCTACATACTGTCCCAAAACGGGTTTACAAAAGTCATCAACCTGGCCGGTGGGATGAGCGTGGTAAAAGATACTACCTGTATCAGGAAAAGGTAAAACATCATGGAATCCGTTTATCAGCTCCTTTATATTCAAACCAATCAAATACTGCTTTAGTTTGACTTCTGCTGCCGGATGATGTGCCATATAATGCAAATACACATCCAACAAACCCACCAGCGCTGGAGGTACTCAGGAATTTGCCGCTTGAGGGTTCTTCCATCAACTGCGTCCAGTCTGCTTTATCTTCCTTGTACCAAAACTGGTAGTCTTCTTTATCGAAACTGATCTTGAGCTGAATGACTGACTGATTTGATTTTAATGCATAACTGGCCAATAAAACAGGCGCTGTACCCTGCATACCGGGGCCCTCAAAAAGTTCAACCACCGGTTTGTTTTCTTTCAGTGATTTGCAGAGATAATAGTAATGCTTTTCATTCTGGAATACAGTTAACCCTGCTTTTTCATCTGAGGATAACGGAATACATGAAATGGAGGTACTGGCTTCACCACTCAGATGCTGCTGACGATGGGCCACAAAAGACGGATTTCCTTTTCCTTCCAGGGTTTCAGGACGAAGACGAAGTATAAGTGCACCTTTCTTTTCAGTAAGACTATACCAGCTTTCCCGGATAGTACGGAGGAATATCCAGCGATCATTCAGCCGGAGACTGTTAAAGTCATCCTTAAATGTAAAATTACCACTGAAAAGATTGTTGACCTGTTTGGTAGTACTGACCGGAACAGGATAGCTTAATCCAACTGTTTCATTTGCCTGCAGTATCACCGGCCAGCCATCTTTCCATTGAACGGGTGCCATAAAAGTTTCACGGCCCGTATTATAATGTTCACCGATATAAGGACGGCAACCCAGAAAAACCGCCCACCAGGAACCATCAGGTGCCTGCGTAAAATCGGCATGCCCGGTACTGGTTATGGGATTGCGGCGCGTTGGATCCAGGTGACGCTGCGTGAGAATAGGGTTTTTATCCCAGGGAATATAAGGCCCCTCCAAAGACTTGCTGCGAAATACCACTTCTGAGTGATCATAGGATGTACCGCCTTCCGCACAAATAAGATAATACCAGCTATCTTTTTTAAACTGGTGCGGGGCTTCAATCCAGATTGGTTTTTTGTTGATATCTGTTCCGCCATTCACCAGTATTTTTTCATCCCCGGTCAGCTTTAAATTTTTCCAGTCAAATTCATACATACGGATTGTGCGATGACCATTGTAAAAGGGTATATTGTCAGGAGGAATACTGTTGTAGACGATATACGCTTTATCATCCTCATCAAAGAAAACAGAAGGATCAATGCCATTGATGGCTGGAAATGCCACCGGATTGCTCCAGGGGCCTGCGGGATTGGTTGCCGTTATGATGAAATTACCCAGCTTGTCCACCAACGTACATATGATATAAAACACCCCTTTATGATAACGGATCGTAGGGGCAAATAAGCCCCTGGATACACCGGCACTATCGAGATTCAGTTGCTCCGGGCGGTTCAAGGCATGACCTATTTGTTTCCAGCTGACAAGGTCCCTGCTATGAAAAACAGGTAAACCCGGAAAATAGGCAAAACTGGAAGTGGTCAGATAATAATCAGCTTCCACTTTGCAAATACTCGGATCGGGATAGAACCCGCCAAGTATAGGATTATTGTATTTGGTCAGCTGGGCCCTCCCGATAAAAAATAAAAAACAGAGAGAAAGTAAGGAAAACGTTTTTTTCATGCTACTGTTTGTTTAAATCCGTAACGGATAATAGGAGTCGTCTTATCATTTTATGTTACAGCGTTTTCATATCCAGTACAAACCGGTACCGGACATCATTTTTCAGCATCCGCTCATACGCTTCATTTACCTGCTGTACCGGGATCACTTCCACATCGGAAACAATATGATGTTCCGCACAGTAGTCCAGCATTTCCTGGGTCTCCACGGTGCCGCCGATCATGGAGCCGGTAATGCTGCGGCGATTGGTGATCAGGGCAAAGGGACTAACTTCCGGATTTTCTGAAGGTAACCCTACAGACATCAGTTTACCTTCAAGGTCCAGCAGGTTTAAATACATGCTGTAATCATGATTGGCGGAAACACAATCCAGCAGCACATCAAAATAACCCTGGAATTTCTTCATGGCCACTTTGTCTGTACTTAAGAGGAATTGATGGGCTCCCAGTCTTTCTGCATCTTTCTGTTTGGAGGGTGATGTGCTGATCAGGGTTACTTCAGCGCCGAATGAAACGGCAAATTTCACCCCCATATGACCTAATCCCCCAAGACCGATTATACCAACTTTTGTCCCTTTGGTAACCCCCGCAAACCGCAGTGGTGAATACGTGGTGATGCCGGCACAAAGCAGGGGAGCTGTAGCGGCCATATCCAGTTGATCAGATACATGATAAACCCAGCGTTCATCCGTTACAATAGCAGATGAATACCCTCCCTGTGCCAGGGTCTTCTTATCTCTTTCATAACCATTATACGTGCCGGTCATGCCTTCCACACAGTATTGTTCCATCTTTTTTTCACAGTTCTTGCAAGTGCGGCAGCTATCTACCATGACACCAACTGCCGCAGTATCTCCCACTTTAAATTTAGTTACGGCATCACCGATTGCGGCTACTTTCCCGACGATCTCATGTCCGGGTACCATCGGGTAAACAGATCCGCCCCATTCATCCCGCACCTGGTGCAGGTCGCTGTGGCAGACACCACAAAAATGGATATCGATCTGTACGTCATGAGGACCCGGGTTGCGGCGTTCAAATTGCCAGGGAGTTAAGGGACTTGATTTGTCCTGGGCAGCAAATGCTTTTACGGATGTCATTATACTATATTATTGTTTATATAAGCTGGTTTAGAATCAATACTCCGGCAAGTCCGGCAAGCGAAATTATTGTTTCCATTAACGTCCAGGATAAAAAAGTTTCTTTAAGGGTTAGTCCGAAGAACTCTTTAAACATCCAGAAGCCGGAATCATTAATATGAGACCCGAATACACTGCCACTGCCTACAGCCAGTACCATCAGTTCGGGTGAAACATTACCAGGTGCCAGCAGGGGTGAAACGATGCCGGCAGCCGTAATGCCGGCTACGGTGGCTGACCCAATGGTTACCCGCAGGAGCGCGGTGATTACCCAGGCAAATAATAGTGGTGGCATATTCCAGCGGCTGCTGAAAGAGGCTATATAATCACCTGTACCACTATCCTGCAGCACCTGTTTGAAAACACCACCCGCGGTAATGATCAGTAAGATCAGGGCAATTCCGGAAATACCATCACTGACCCATTTCATCTGTGTGGCCATACTGACCTTTTTACGATACCCAAACAGGAACAGGGCTGATAGTACAGCCAGCAGCAAGGCAATATTGGAGTCACCAAAAAATTGTAAGGTTGTTCTCAGAACCCCTTCTCCAAGAAAATGCTGTCCGGTTACTGAAAGAGTGATTAATAATACCGGCAATAGTGCAATGGAAAAAGAGGGTATAGCCGCGGGTAATTCAGTGCCAGCATTTACGGCCACTGCACTATGGTCTGCCTGTAGTTTTTTTCCCTGCCTGAACCAGTTACCAAGTATAGGGCCGGCCAGGATGACAGCTGGAATTGCAATCATGATCCCGTATAATAATACCACTCCTGTATTTGCCTGAAAAGCGTTGACCAGGACTACCGGCCCTGGATGGGGTGGCAGGAAACAATGGGTGGTACTTAAAGAGGCGGCCATCGGAATGGCGATGTATAGCAGGGGCAGGCCGGTTTTACGGGCCAGCATAAAGACGAGCGGTACCAGTATTACAAAGCCCGCATTATAATAAAGCGGGATGCCGATCAGGAAACCGGTGAGTAGTATGGCCCATTGGATATATTTTTCTCCAAAGAAATGAATCAGGGTAACCGCGATTTTTTCAGCAGCCCCGCTGACTTCCAGGATTTTTCCCAGTACCGCACCCAGGCAAAGAATCAGGGCAAGTCCACCCAGGGTACTGCCCACCCCTTTTTCAATTGATTTAACGAGAGTAGCCGGTGACATCCCCAGCAACAAACCGGCAACAATCGCCACAATCAGGAGTGACAAAAAAGGGCTTAGCTTTTTTAAGGTAAGAAATACCTGCAAACCGATGGCAAAAAGTATGATCAGAATTGTCATATGAATGGCCGGTAATAATGAATAGCCGGAGTTTGAATGCGCATTTCAACCTGAAATTAGTTCCTCAGCTTTACCCGGAGAATATTCATATCATTGGTGATATACAATGTTTTTTCATCAGCACTCAGGGCACAGTTGCTGGCCGGATCTTCCACCCGGATTCTCCCCAGCAATTTCCCTTCCCGGGTAAATATCCAGATGCCACCGGGACCGCTGGCATAAATCATTCCGTTCTTCCCCACTTTCAGTCCGTCAGGTAAACCTTTTACACCGGTTAATTCATGGAGGGTGCTATGGAATATGCGTCCATTCTTTAGTGAGTCACCGGCTAAGTCATAAATATACCAGTTGGGCTTTGACGGATCAGAACAGGCAATGATCAGTTGGCGGTCACCGGGGAGCAGGGCAATGCCATTGGGCCGGGGAATACTGTCCGTGAGCAGGATAACTTCCCCGTTTGTTTTTACTTTATACACTCCGTTCCATTTCAGTTCTTTTTTGGGGTCATCATCTCCCTGTGACTCCAGTCCGTAAGGCGGGTCAGTGAAAAATAATTCACCCGCTCCGTTATAAGTGGCATCATTCGGGCTGCTGAATCGTTTGCCCGCGTAACGGGCAGCTAAAGGTGTGTACAAAGGTTTCGGATCAGTAAGGGGCGATTCCATCCTGGCCATCTGCCGGTTGCCGCACTGGCAGAGTACAAGTTTTCCCTGGGGATCCAGCAAGAGTCCATTCGATCCCATTTCTCCCCCTCTTTTTATAGTGTCGGTGTAACCGGAAGGAGTGAGATAAACTTCTTTTCCCTTGCTTTCTGTCCATTTAAAAATGGTATCACGAGGTACATCAGAAAACAATAACATTTTTTCCTTTTCAATCCATAAAGGACCCTCGCTCCATTCCAGTCCTGAAGCAATTATTTCTATTTTTGCTTCTTTCATGATAAAACTGTCGAGCGCAGGATCAATCCGCTCGATATAACCGGTGAAGGGGTATGCCGGCTTTTCTTTTTTTGCAAGTTGACAACCGGCTGTTATAGCCAGGCAAATCATAAAAGGGATAATTTTTTTCATATTGGCTGATTCAATCGGTTAATTAATGGGAATCACGGGTTACTGCCGACCCTGAATGTCCCTGCAGAAAGTCAAGGTCCGCTCCTTTATCAGCACCTTGTACATGTTTTATATAAAGACTTACATAACCCCTGTTCGCAGCTGCAATTGGTGCAGTCCACCCGGCCTTTCGTTTTGCCAGTTCTTCATCACTTACGTGTAAGTGCAATTTTCGTTCCGGCACATTCAGTTCGATCATATCCCCGTTTTGCACCAGTGCCAGTGTGCCGCCAATGGCGCTTTCCGGGGATACATGCAATACCGCCGTGCCATAGGCCGTACCGCTCATCCGGCCATCACTGATCCGCACCATATCGCGGATCCCTTTCTCCAGTATTTTTTTGGGCAGGGCCATGTTGCCTACTTCCGGCATGCCGGGGTAGCCTACAGGCCCCACATATTTCAGTACCATGACACAGTTTTCATCGATATCCAGTTCAGGATCATCAATGCGGTGGTGATAATCTTCAATACTTTCAAATACCACTGCCCGTCCCGTATGTTGCATCAGGGCCGGGTTGGCAGCGGATGGTTTTATCACCGCACCGTTTTCAGCAAGATTGCCTTTCACGATCACACAACCAGCTTCCGGAATCAGGGGTTGATGGTAGGGAGCAATGACGTCGCGGTTATAACAATCTGTATTTCCCAGTATATTGTCGTGATGATTTTTGCCGGTTACCGTTATTACATTTTTATGCAACTGGTCTTTCAGTTCATGCAATACAACGGGTAATCCGCCTGCATAGTAGAAATCTTCCATGAGGTATTTGCCGGATGGCATCAGGTTTACCAGTAAGGGGATATGGCTGCCCAGGGTATCAAAGTCTTCCAGCCTGAGATCGATCCCGATCCGGCCGGCAATGGCCAGCAGGTGAATGATAAAATTGGAAGAGCCGCCTACTGCCGCATTGACTTTAATGGCATTTTCAAATGCTTCCCGGGTCAGAATCTTATCAATCGTCAGATTTTCCCTGACCATTTCCACAATACGACGGCCGCTGAGTTGTGCCATTACTTTTTTACGTGAATCAGCAGCCGGTATGGCTGATGCACCACTGAGGGTCAGTCCCAGTGATTCCACCATACAGGCCATGGTGGAGGCGGTGCCCATGGTCATACAATGGCCGATACTGCGGCTCATACAGCTTTCGGCAAACTCACACTCCTCCTGGGTCATTTTTCCCGTCTTCATGTCTTCATCAAACTTCCAGACATGCGTACCACTGCCAATGGTTTGTCCTTTATACCTGCCATTCAGCATCGGGCCGCCAGGAACCACAATGGTTGGTAAACCCACACTCGCCGCACCCATCACTGTTGATGGTGTGGTTTTGTCACAGCCGGTCATTAACACCACGCCATCGATCGGGTTGCCCCGGATGGATTCTTCCGCATCCATACTGGCGAGGTTGCGAAATAACATAGCCGTGGGTTTGAGTAAGGTTTCGCCAAGGCTCATAATAGGAAACTCTACCGGAAAACCTCCGGCTTCTATGATTCCTTTTTTTATACTTTCTGCAAAATCCCTGAAATGCGCATTGCAGGGAGTGAGTTCGCTATAAGTATTGCAGATGCCAATCACCGGTCGGCCATCAAACCAGTCCGGAGGCATACCCTGATTTTTCATCCAACTGCGGTAAATGATCCCGTCCTTGTCTTTTCGGCCAAACCAGTCGTGACTGCGGAGTTTTTGTGGCATGGTTCTTTTTTTAATATTGCTTTATTAATGATAATCAACGGATATCCGTTTCCCTGATTCCATGGCTTTATACACAGCCCTGATAATCTTCATATCGCGTAGTCCCATAGCAGCAGGTACGGGTGATGAAGTGCCCGTTTGTATGGCAAAGGAGATGGCATCCATCTGCAGCGCCTGTTGCGGGCAAGGAGGGAATTCCGTTTTTATACCATCCGATCTTGTCATGACCAATCCTTTATAATCAAAAGCCGGGTTCAACTCCACCCAGCCGTTTTCAGCCGTCAGGCGTAATAGACTGTTGGTTTCACTGAAACTGGTCCGGCAACCGGCAACCAGGCCACCCGGCATTTCAAGTTGGAAAACGAGGGTTTCTTCAATGCCATTGAATTTTTCCTGGTCGGTTAATGGTAAAGATTGTGCGGTAACCGATACCGGTACATTTCCGGTAAGATAACAAACCGCCTGAATGCAATAGATACCCACATCCACCAGCGGACCTCCCCCGGATTGTTCTTTACTTAATCTCCAGACGGCTCTTGGAGGAATGAATGAAAAAGAACAGTCAATACCGGTAATCTTACCGAACGGTTGCTCCCTCGCCATCCGGATCATTTCAAGATGGTAAGGGTCAAAATGCAGCCGGTAGCCGATGGAAATGGTTTTGCCGGTTCTTTCAGCCGCCTCCATCATTTTTTCCGCTTCCTCCACGGAAGAGGCCATCGGTTTCTCACAGATCACATGTTTGCCGGCTTCCAGTGCTTTGATGGTATATTCAGCGTGCAGATGGTGGGGGAGTACCACGTAAATAATATCGATTGACGAATCATTCTTAATCTTATCAAACTGATCATAGGTATAAACCTGGTGATCATTTAATCCATATTTTTCTTTGAAGAGATTTGTTTTAGAAAGATTACCGGTAATGACTCCGGCCAGGTAACAGTGCTTCGTTTCCTGGAAAGCGGGGGCCAGTTGTTCAGTAGCGTAATAACCTAAACCTAATAAGGCAACACCCGATTTTTTCATACTGCTGTTTTTATTCAAACCTGAAAGCGAAATAGGAGCAAAGACCTTTCCCGTCATTCTTTATTCCATGGAATATACCTGAAGTCAGGTAATAGAAATCACCAGGGGCTCCCTTGTATTTTTTATCTCCGATCAGCATTTCAGAATAATTATCCAGGTTAAGAATGATCTCCTCATGCGGATGCCGGTGTGGGTCATGGCTGGCAAAATCCTCTTTCAGGGTAGTGATATGCATTTCAAAGCGCCTGCATAAAGCAGTAGCCCGGTCAAAATAATCACGCCGGAAACCCCGGGCATTTGTTTTAACAGGTACCTGGTTCCAGTTGATGACAAAACTGCCACCAGCCGTATCTCCCCGGTGCCGGTCCACTGGCAACTTACTGCGATACTGCATCGTATAATAAGAAATGGCCGCGGTATCAGCACGGCTGATCCGGATTTTTTCGCCGGGCATCAGTAAAGCAATGCTGCCGGGAGGGAGGTGATACTGGGAATCTTTAAGTTGAAGGGATAATAATCCTGAAGTGACAATGAGCAGCAACTCTTCATTTTCCGGGATACTATATGTGATTTTTTTCCCGGTTGCCAGCTGCTGTGCTCTCATTTCCATCAACGAAAAATCACGGGCGGTGCCTTTAAAAACGGTGGCAGAACCACTTTTCTTTCGATTTTTATCTTCCG
>CAZYTV010000032.1:0-24864 GCA_964650455.1 uncultured Chitinophaga sp.
CAGTGAAACTTTTTCAATGACCGGAACCTATGATGCGGGCACGCAGAAACTGACCTGTACACAGGGCAGTGGTATGGCTGTTACCGGCCAGGGGAAAATCACTGTAAGCAGGGTGGGGGGTCAGGTGGTGGCCATCAGTAATAACAACCTCAATACCAATATCAGCTCAACAATAAAGCCAGGCATTAAAACAGTTGGCGTCACTCCGCCGGCAACAACTCCACCGGCTCCTCAATCCACGGGATCGAATTACGGAACAACCATGTATAACTCCAGTACCGATCTGAATGAGTATTACCTGAAAAAAGCAACAGTGAATATCTGGACCGGGAATGACAACAAGGAAGCACCCGCCTGTGTAACCGTTAACCTGTTGACAAATACGGCTTCCTATTACCGGATGGCCGGTGATACCTCCAATATCAACTACGTAGGCGGGTTTCCCTGCGATCCGAATGCTACCCGTGAATATGCCATAAACTCTAAGACCAGCATGCCTTTGCAGATCGCTGAGGTCGCCTGGGATATGATTACCTATTCTCCTGATTATCGTCCGGGTGAAATATCATTAACCACCTTTAATAAGAACGGACTGAGTGTAATTATCACGTACAGTCCCCGGTTTTTTACAGACGCCTGGAAAATCGATAAAGTAGAGCTTACCGTTGAATTCAAAAAAGCGGATGGTAGCCTGCATCCTCAGTATGGCAACAAAACGATCACATTTCGCAAATCAGCTTTGATGACTGAAACGAATAGTATACTGAAGCTGGTGACTGATAAGTATTTGTTTCCGTTAAACTAAAACTATATAGTCTGCCTGCCATGCAGGAGATACTCTTGAATCCCCGCCACAAGCGGGGATTTTTTGGTCAGGTCTGTCCCGCTTCATGTGGGATAATTTACGAAAGGCCACGCCTGTCCCGCCTAATGCGGGAAATGAATACAGAAAGGCAGCTCACCATAGGACACGAAAATAATATTAAATGTATTTTTCGTGTCCATTCCCCGCATGAGGCGGGACAGGCGTGTGATTTCGTGGCCAAAAAGCAATTTCATCAAATACATAAATCCTTCACAGGATATATTTGCGAAAATCTGCGAACAGATCTGTGCTGATCTGCGGGATGAATTGCTGCGCTGAATGTTTCATAAACTGAACAATAAAGTTTAGATTGTATTCATAATGCGGGGCAGCAAGATATAATTTAAGATGACCTGTCAGCCGCTTCACCAAAACGACTAAAAACCAACTAACGTGAAACCTTTCACTTCCATTTGCATTCTACTATTGCTCCAGTCAATTCTATTCGCCCAGAAGCCCCGTGCCAGGGATATAGGTATTCCCTTTTATGGCAATACAGGAAAGTATAATGCCATTACGGATGTAAGGGGTGTGGAAGTAGGTTATAGTACAATCATTTCCGGGCAGGGGAAAAATATCAGGAGTAAGGGTCCGGTGCGGACTGGTGTGACGGCAATATTACCCAGGGGCCGGAATAATAACCCGGTTTACGCCAACTGGTATACACTGAATGGTAATGGAGAAATGACCGGTACCACCTGGATCACCGAATCCGGTTTCCTGGAAACGCCCATCATGATCACCAATACGAATAGTGTGGGGGTGGTCAGGGATGCGGTGCTGAAGTGGTTTGTCAAAACAGGTTGGTACAAGGAGGATTTCTGGTACACTTATCCGGTAGTGGCCGAAACCTATGATGGTTTTCTCAATGATATTTATGGCTTTCATGTAAAAGAGGAAAATGCCTGGGAGGCGCTGGACAGTGCGAAGAGTGGTCCACTCAAAGAAGGCAATGTTGGCGGTGGAACCGGTATGATGTGTCTTGGTTTTAAAGGTGGTACCGGTACTTCATCCAGGGTGTTTAAAATAAAAGATTCCACTTATACCGTGGGTGTATTGGTGCAAGCCAACTTTGGGGCTAAGGCCAACTTGACCATTGCCGGTGTGCCTGTTGGACGGGAATTAAAGGATACACTGAATTATGAACTGAAAGCACCGCCCGCTTATAATCCCGGGGATGGTTCCATCATTGTGGTACTGGCCACTGATGCGCCCTTGCTTCCGCACCAGTTGAAACGGATAGCCGCCCGGATACCGCTCGGCATAGGCATTGTAGGGGGCAGGGGAGAGAATGGCTCGGGCGATATCTTTATTGCTTTCTCCACAGCGAATCCAACAGCTTTTCAGCGGGAAAAATTCACCGAAGTGGATGAACTGCCCAATGATATGATCAATCCCCTGTTCAACGCCACGGTACAGGCCACGGAAGAAGCTATTATCAATGCCATGGTCGCGGCAGAAACCATGGAAGGCATCAACGGGAATAAAGCCTATGCGCTGCCACAGCAGAAAGTGATGGAGTTGCTGAGGAAGTGGGGGAGGGTAAAGTGAGTCGGGAGTCAGGAGTCGGGAGTCGGGAGTCGGGAGTCGGGAGTCGGGAGCCAACAGCCCATCCTGAGAAAGTAAGTTTAAATTAAAAGTATATCGTCCTATGATTAAAAATATATTTCTGACTTTTATTCTTTTGTTTCAGATTTTTTCTGCGGTATCCCAAAGCAAGGTGACATCGAAAGAGTTGAAAGTCCAAGAGACTATAATAGCTCTATTCCACTCATTGTCGGAACAGGATTTTGATAAAATGAAAGCAAACTGTACTGCTGATTTTACAGTGTTGGAGCATGGGGTGATCTGGAACCTGGATACGTTGCAGCAGAAAATCAATCTTACTAAAGAAATCCCCGACTTTCTGCGGATCAATACGATCAGTTTTACAGATACAAGAATTAAAGGGAAAGTGGCCTGGGTGAGCTACCATAACCGGGCTGATGTAACCCGAAACGGGAAAAAGGGATTTGCGCAATGGCTGGAAAGTGCGGTATTGGTGAAAGAGGGGAAGGAATGGAAAGTTCAGTTACTCCATTCAACAGTGGTAAAGCGCGGATAAGGGCAGCAGATAGTCCCTGACACAGGCTGCAACCCGGAGCACGTCCAACGACGTTTATTAATATAATACCATAAAAACAAAAACTATGACTAAATCAGTTTTAACCGCTACTGGTCTTCTGGTTGGCTTATTTATCTTTAATGGTTGTATCAATTCAGATAATTCCAAAGCCGCCGCAGAAAAGGAAAGTAAACCCACAGCCATTGACACGGCTGAGTATTTTAATTTACGGCCCAAACTGGAAAAGGAATATGGCTACACGCATGCCGTCAGAATTGGGGATGACCTTAAAATTTCTGGGGCGGTCAGTATGGACGACAATGGCGTTATTGTGGCACCGGGTAATATGGAACAGCAGATGAAAAACTGTTACAGCGACCTGGAGAAAATATTAAAGCATTATGGCTTCACCTATGAAGATGTGGTGGTGGAGAATGTGTACACCACCAATATGGCCGGGTTTATAAAAGTATCCGGTTTCCGCAATTCCATTTATACAAAGCAGTTCCCCACCGGTACCTGGCTGGAAGTAAAAGGACTGGCCGTCAGCGGGCAGTTGATTGAGATTGATATGGAGGCGCATAAGAGCAGGTGAAAGAGGGAATGAGTGATGAGTAATGAGTAGAAAACGGGAAAAGCTTTATTTAATGCAAGTCGTTTACAAGAGAAACGGCTTGCAACTTCAACCCGATCGTTTCGGTGCAAGCGGGACGCTGTGTACTGATCTGTGCCCATCTGTGGGAAAATTTTACATCTTTGAAGTTTCTGGCCTTGTATTAATTGTAAAATTTCCATAGAATATAAGCTAACTTTATGGAATGAAAGCGGTTGCTCTACTCCTGTCGCTGACATTCAGTTTTTTACTCGCCGGCTGCAAAAAGAAAATCACCCCTGATCCTGCAGCAGAGCCCGATCAATCCTCATTTGCTGCTGCTTCCCTCATTAATCAACGCCTTGGCCGTGGCATTAACCTTGGCAATACTTACGAAGCCAGCTGGGCCGATATTTCAGCTGATCCGGCCGATTTTCAACGGATCGCCGCCTGTGGATTTAAGCATGTCCGTTTGCCCATCCGCTGGGAAATGGCTACCCGCAGCCAATACACGGCTCCATACATGATACAGCCCGCCTTCCTGTTGTCCGTAAAGAAAGCGGTGGATGCCGCTCTGAAAAACAAACTGCATGTCATCATCAACATGCATCACCACGATAGTTTGTTTGCCAATCCGGAGGGACTGAAGCCCATGTTCCTGGCGCAGTGGAAGCAGATTGCCGCTTATTTTAAGCAATATTCAGACAGCCTGTTGTTTGAAGTACTGAATGAGCCGCACGATCAGCTGGATGCAGTCAAATGGAACGTATTTTTTGCAGACGCGTTGACGGAGATCCGGAAAACGAACCCAAAAAGAACGGTTCTCCTCGGCCTGGCCGAATGGGGTGGGGTATCTGCATTGAGTAAACTTGTTTTACCCTCCGATGCACATATAATACTAACCGTTCATTACTATAATCCATTTACGTTTACCCACCAGGGAGCTGAATGGGTCAGTGGTTCCAACCCATGGCTCGGGACTAAGTGGAATGATACCGAATATGACCGCCAGGCGATGACTGATGACTTTCAGGCCGTCATCCGCTTTCAGCAGGAAAAGAATATTCCCGTTCATGTCGGCGAGTTTGGCGCTTACAGTAAAGCTGATATGGACTCGCGGATAAAATGGACCCGTTATTTATCCCGCTGGTTTGAGCAAAACGGGTTTAGTTGGGCTTACTGGGAATTCAATTCCGGTTTTGGTATCTACGATCCGCTCAGCGGGCAATACCGCACCGGCCTGCTCAATGCCCTCACCACGGATGCCATGACCAACCCCATCCCGGTTACCCTGATCGATTTGTACAGCAGTAATTTTAATTCGTCACAGGATGGCTGGAACCTGTATAACAATGATGCTTCGGCCGCTTCCGCAGTAAGCATTGTTTCAAACAGGGTACAAGTCTCCATTACCAGTCCGGGTAATCAGAACTGGCATATCCAGTTGATCCGGCCAGGTATTGCCATACAGTCCGGCAAAACCTATCGTATCGTTTTTAATGCCTACTCCACGGGCAGCCGCAGTTTATCTGCCTCGCTGATGCTCAACTCCTCTCCCTGGTCCTTGTATGGGTATGCAGATTTTAGTATTTCTGCAACAGATAAATCTTACAGTTTTGTTTTTACGGCTGCTGCCACAGATCCCGGGGCTGCTTTTGTTTTTTCAATGGGGAATGGGGGTGTGCTGCCGGTGATGATTTATAATATTAAGTTCCAGGAAATACAGTTTTGAAATCTAAGAATTGTTGACTGTCCGAGTCAGGAAATAAGGTATTGGAAAACAGGTGCTCAATCAGCAAAACCGTATTGTTGAAATTCTCTGAGTGATTTTAATTCAGGCGAAAAATACCCTGATTTTCATCTTCATGTATAAATTGCATTATGGTATCCCCAACCTCCTTCCGCAAAGCCGCCCTGTCTTTCACTGATGTCGTGGAGCAGCCCCATTTTGAAAAGACCTCTTTCCGGATCAAAGGGAAAATTTTTGCCACAATGGATATTGCCAATAAGCAGGTTTCCCTGAAACTCCCGTCCAATGAGCAGACGGTTTACCTGCTGATGAAACCGGCCTTTGCCAGTCCGGCCACCGGTGCCTGGGGCAAACAGGGCTGGACCCGGTTTGATCTCACAAAAGTGCCGGCACCGGTAATGCGGGAGGCATTAAAGAAAGCCTATGAAACAGTTGCACCAGTGAAGAAAGCGGCTGTCCGTAAAGCAAAGGCAGAAATGATTCAGACCCTGCATCCGGATAAAACGAAGACGAATAAGCGCATTTCGCTGGATAAGTATACGTTTATAAAAAATACCCTGCTCGCCATACTGAAGAAGCAGGAACTGACCCATACCGAACTGATGGAAACCTTGTATCAGCAGGTAAAAGACCGTTTTGAAGGAGGTGTACAATGGTATGGGGAGACGGTCAAACTGGACCTGGAAGCCAGGGGGTTGATTGAGCGGACGGGGACGAGGCCGGAGAAGTACAGGCAGAAGGGGAAGTAGTGAGGGACTGTGGGTTATTGCAGAGCAGACAAAGCCTCCAGGCATACCATAAAAATGGTAAGGGCGGGGTGGGGAAGAGGTGTAAATTGTGAAGTGTATTAAAATCTGATTAATAATATTATTAGTAACAAATAAGCCTAATTGATATTTCATAAAATCAAGAGTTGGCTGTCATTTTAAAAAGAACATGCTCACTGTTAAAAAAGTATTTTTCCGGACACTGAAACTGTTGCTCATTTTTTATATTCTCATTTGCATAGGACTATATTTTTTTCAGGAAAAACTCCTCTTCTTTCCCGAGAAGTTGGACAAAAACTATAAATTCTCATTTAATCAACAATTTGATGAGGTTAACATTAAAATGAAAGACGGTAAGTTAATGAACGGCTTACTATTCAAAACAGACAGTGCAAAAGGTCTGGTATTTTATCTTCATGGTAATGCTGGCTCTTTAGACAGTTGGGGCGAAGTGGCAAAACGTTACACAGAATTGCATTATAACGTATTCGTTCTGGATTATCCCGGCTACGGCAAGAGTGAAGGTGCTATTGAAAGCAAGAGACAGTTGTTTGATGCAATTCAAATTGCTTACGACGAAATGAAGAAACATTTCCTCGAGGACAGCATCTTAGTTTTAGGCTACTCTATCGGGACAGGACCAGCAGCACATTTAGCCGCAACCAATCATCCAAAATTGCTCATTTTACAAGCTCCTTATTACAGCCTGACAGACATGATGCGGCACACTTACCCGATTATTCCAACTTTTCTTTTGAAATACAAGTTTCAGACGAATGAATACCTGAAAGATTGCAAAATGCCTGTTTTTATTTTCCACGGAAACCGAGACGAGGTAATTTATTATGGCTCCTCATTAAAACTGAAAGAGCAAATGAAACCTGGTGACACGTTAATCACTTTAAAAGGACAAGGGCATAACGGCATGACCGATAATTCAGACTACATTGCTTCGATAAAAGAAATCCTTAGGTGATGAAAACTAACAGCCAACATTGCTGGTGGTATTTGGGGAGAAGGAATGAACATCAGTTTTTTGTTCGCTGCTCGGCTTCAGTACCAACTTGACGTTTTTTTAAATCAGCTATTAGTTGTTAACTTCATCATCAGTAATCTTATTGGGCTTTAGTTCCGGGCTGGACGTTATAAATACCAGCACAGCAGCAAGCCCTGTTCGTTGGTTACCACCAGTAACACTTTACTATGTTTGGACTATTTTCAAAGAAAAATAATAATGAATGTCCGATAGACCCTGAGATGCGACTCTGGATGGAAAACTCTTTTATGTGGTTGGCCACTCAGTTCGGGCATGATAATATTTCGAAAAAACCAATGCTTCTTCCAACACCGGAACACTTCCCTATTCGCTATGACGGGTCAAAAGAATCTCTGACAAAGACTGCTGAAATTATAGCCCGGCAAATGGAGATTGACATTAGCGAAGTAAACCTTGATATTTATGAGCAAAATATTCAGGAGTTTAGTGGTGACTTTGGACATAGAATCTGGACAGAGGTTGACAAAGACAGCGAGGAAAAACTTGCGGCTGGTTTGTATTTTGACAAAAACGACCAGGGCAGGTATGACATTTTTATTGAGAAAAAGAATTTATACGATGGTGAAAATCTTGTCGCGACACTTGCCCATGAATTTTCGCATATCAAAATTTTGGGCGAAAAGCGACTTGAATTTAATGATGAACAATTAACAGATTTAACACCTGTTATTTTTGGATTCGGAATATTCAATGCAAACTCTTCATTTAAAGAACATAAATCATTTGACAGTTACGGTCACAATAGCATTGGCTACTTAAAACAAAGAGAGTGGGGATATGCTTTGGCTTTATACGCCTTTTTCAGACAGGAGGAAAACCCTGACTGGCTAAAGTTTCTGACCCCTAACATAAAATCAGACTATAAAAGAAGCATGGATTTTATTCTCGCTAACACGGACAAAGTATTTATAGAAGAATATAAAGGCGGCAGCTAACAGCGGGCTTTTTTATCATAGGCAACTCGTGTTGACCGAACACGAAATTCCTCTTAACGATGAATAATTTTATCCAACCATACAACCCCGACTGGAAAGCCGAATTTGACCGGATAAAGCAAGTACTTCATTCCAGGCTCCGGGATTTTGACATCGATATCCAACATGTCGGCAGCACATCAGTACCCGGATTGACTGCAAAACCCATTCTGGATATTGATATTATCATTAAGGATAAGTTACTGCTGGCCGGGATAACGGCAGGTTTGGAGCAGGCCGGTTATATTAACAGGGGAGAGCAGGGTATTCCCGGACGCTTTGCCTTCCGGCAGCAATCTGTGTATACTCCGAACAGCCCGGAACAGCAAAAATGGATGGAGCACCACCTCTATGTTTGTTATGATGATAGCCTGGCGCTCAGGAATCACTTGTTGTTCCGCGATGCCCTGTTGCGGGATAAACAGCTCTCTGCGCAATATGCGGATTTAAAAATGCGTTTAGTGGGCCGGCAGGGAAAGACCAGAGAGGAGTATACCCGGCAGAAAACGGAGTTTATCATTTCCGCATTACAAAATCTTGGTATACCGCCAGGTGAACTCAGGGAGATCAGTGATTCAAACCGTTGAATATATTTATCGGTGCTATTAAACACTGGCCCGGTATCGGCTGCTCTTCCCCGTTGGCCTGCGTTTTGCCATAAAGCCGGATTTTTTCTGAATTTTTAAAAAATGATGGCTTTCCGGTTTAACTTTTTTGTCCTTCCCCGGTCTTAACCACCTAAAACCGACCTATGCGACTATCCAGATTCTTTTTATTCGTTGTCTTAACCGCTTTTGCGGCCTGTGGTAAAGATACCACGGACCCGCCCGCTGCAGAAACCATGTATTTTCCCTCTAATACCGATACCAGTTGGGAGCGGAAGTCCATGAGCAGTCTGGGCTGGAATACTGCCGCTGTACAACCCCTGAAAGATTATCTCAGCCAGAAATTTTCCAAATCGTTTATGGTGCTGGTCAACGGCCGTATCGTAATGGAGGAATATTTTAACGGGCATACGGCCACGGCCACCTGGCAATGGAACAGTGCCGGCAAGACCCTGGTGTCTACTACTACAGGAATTGCCCAGCAGGAAGGACTGCTGAATATCAATAATAAAGTCTCTCAGTATATCGGTACGGGCTGGACCATTGCCCCGCAAGCCAAGGAAGACCTGATCACGGTCCGGCATTTACTCACGATGAGTTCCGGTCTTAATGATTCCAGCGAATTGGTCATCCGGGCCAATCTGAAGTATATGGCAGATGCCGGTACCCGCTGGTCCTACCATAATGTGTTTCAGAAACTGATGGATGTGGTGGCCGGGGCCAGTGGCCAGGACTTCGAGACTTATTACAATAATAAACTCAAGAATAAACTGGGGATGGACGGATTCTGGAATAATGGCGTGATCTTTAAAATCTATCACAGCAATACCCGGAGTATGGCCCGCTTTGGTTTAATGGCATTGAATAACGGAAAATGGAACGGGGAGCAGATCATTAATACTACTTTCTTCAGTGAAGCCACCAATACTTCCCAGTCCATCAATCCTTCCTATGGTTATCTCTGGTGGCTGAATGGTAAATCAGGCGCTATGATACCGGGTGGCCAGACTTTTTACCCGGGCACCCTGGTCCCCAATGCCCCGGCCGATATGTATGCCGCCATGGGTGCTGAAGACCAGCGGATCTACGTGATCCCCTCCAAAAAAATGGTGGTGATAAGAATGGGCAATGCCTCCGATCCCGCCAACCCCAATTTTGCTGTGTCGGGTTTTGATAATGAATTGTGGGGGAAACTGAATGCGGTGATAAATTAAAAGCGGTAAAATATTTTAGATAAAACCCTGCAAATAAGCGGGGTTTTTTTATTGGTTGATCAGGAGGTGCATTACCATAAAGTGGTATGTGACTTAATAGGGAATAGTGTAATTTGTGTTTAGCCGTTAACAGATCCATGTAAGTCAAATCGCATTACCCTATTCTATAAGACAATTATGACAGACAGCATAAAACTCTCCACCCTTACCCAGCTGATCCAGGATACCATCCAGGACCGGTTTGAAGGGGAGGTATTCCGGGTATCTGCCCGGATAATGAATGTGAAGAAGTATGAATCCAGCAGAAGGTGTTACCTGACATTAGAGGAATATGAGAACGGGACAAAGACGACCGAGATAAAGGCTGTGTTCTGGTCCAACGCGTACAGTGAGATTGAAAAATTTGAAAAAGCACTTAAGCAACCTTTTAAAGACGGCACAGAAATCACTTGTCGGGTCAAAGTCAGGTATCATAAAGTGTATGGACTTAACCTGGATGTGCTGCAGATTGATGTGGCCCATGCGTTGGGGACACTGGAACTGGAGCGGCAACAGACACTTGAAAGACTGGTCAGGGAGAATCCGGAATCCATTCAATTGTATGGCGGGGTTTACCGGACCTACAATAACCGCCTGGGACTTCCACTGGTTATCAGCCATATTGCGCTGATAACAGCACCCAACTCAGACGGGCAACGGGATTTCCTGCAGGAATTAAGCCGGAATAAACACCAGTACAGTTTTAAGGTGACTGAGTTTTTAACCACGATCCAGGGGGATAATGCCCATAAACTTATCCTGGAACAACTCCGGCTGATAGAGCAAAGCAAAGAGTCCTTTGATGTGGTGGCGATTGTCCGTGGTGGTGGTTCACTGGCCGACTTCAAACCATTTGATGATTATGAGTTATCGGCCTCTGTGGCAAAATTTCCAGTACCAATTTATGCTGGTATTGGTCATGACCGGAATCAGAGTATTGTGGACTTAATGGCAAGAGAGCAAAAAACACCCACCAAGGTTGCTTCCCTTTTTGTGGATCATAATTTTGAATTTGAGAATGCGCTGATCGATCTGAAAAGAAGGCTGGGGGATACCATTGCTGATCAGTTGGAGAGCGCTAAAGAAAAACTGGAGCATGCCAGACGGATTATCAGGCTCTCAAGTCCGCAGGACATCCTGAACCGGGGATTTGCGATTATCATGAGTAATAATAAAATTGTGGTCGATCCGGCCACCATAAAGGAGGGCATGCTACTGCAAACCATTTTAAAGAATGAAACCATTCATAGTACCGTAACCAAAAAGACTAAAAATGAAAAGCAATTTGACTTATAGTGAAGCGTATGTGAAGCTGGAGGAACTGGTGGAACAACTCGAGGACGGGAACATTCCGCTGGATAAACTTTCGGCTAAAGTGAAACAGGCCAATGAGCTGGTAACGATTTGTGAAAGTAAGCTGAGACAGATTCAGACGGAGATTGATGCAGCTGCGGGGGGAGTGGCGAAAAGGAGCAAGGAGAAGAAGTAAATCTTTTTCTTATTTCCTGTTCCTTTAGGTGCAGGAATCAGGTAAATACCTGTTTTTACACTGCTCTAAAATGACCGTTACCATTATTGTTAAATCAGCTATGACTGTGGAACAGCTTGAATTTATCTGGGCTAAAATGAAGAAATAAGTATGACTGCCTTTGACAATTATCAATAAGTAATAAATAGATGAAATCAGACTGGAGCATGAGAATGGGCCTGACCAGGCTACCTGGGATGCCAAATAAGATAATATTAATCAGCTTCTTGCTGATCCTTTTGTAACCGGTCAATAACGGTTAGAACCGACCACTGCTCCTGGTTATTGCCGGTCCTGCATAAAGGAAATAGATTTTCTTTTTGGAAAAAGTTATATTAGGTTAACCAAAAACCTACGATATGAAAAGGACAACACTCTTCCACCTGGTGGTAACGGGGATCTTGCTTGTATTGTTAACCGGCTCATCCTGCACAAAAAAAAACAACAGAAATTCCGCTTCTTTTACCTGGACCGTTGATGGCGTAACCTACACCGCCGATGATGTAACGGCATTTACCAATGATATTGAGGCCAGCAAAACGGTTGGCGCTGAAATAAAACATGTAGAGGTTGCCCTGCACAGTGCCAACGATTTCCCCGTAGGCACGCATACCATGGGCACCGGCGCAAATATTATCGGCACCTGGACCGGTGCATCTCCATCCGGGGGTTTGTTTTCATTATCCGGTACACTGACAATAACTGCCAGTTCACCCGATGAGATAAGCGGCAGTTTCAATGTGGTGCTGAGTACAGGTACGGGGACTGTAATGACGGGGACGTTTAGTCATGTGCCATTGGAGTGAGGCTAGAAGCGAGAAGCAAGAGGCGAGAAGGGAAAGAAGTGATATCAGAAACGAGAAATCATTATTAATTCCGGAGAATGTCCCTTCTGGTTTCTCGCTTCTCGCTTCTAGCTTTTCTCCCCCACAAACCAATCCTCCTTCTCCTTAAACAACACATTAAACGTGGTCAGTGAACCGTAGCACCTGGTGATATACTGCTGCAGGTTTACCTTATCCTCATCAGTCAGTTTTTTATGACTGTTGATATTCTGTTCCAGTACCCGCAGGCGGTCGCGGAGCATGACGATCTTATGGAAAAAGTCCTCAACAGGAATTTCTTTGGGCTTAAGGGTTTTATCAAAGGGCTGTAGCAGGAGCGTGCCCTTTGCCCATTTTTCACCAAGAGCTACGTTTTCAGTAATGCCACCCCAGAGACGCAGGATCTTCAGCAGGGATTTCTCCACTTCGGAATGGGTTTCGATTTCGGCGCTTACATTTTCGGGAATGATTTCCTCTAGTTTTTCATCGTTCTTGTCGATTTCCTTGATGCCATGATTGATAAAGGAAATAAGATAAGTGGCATACCGGATGCCTACAATGACGCCGGGACCGTATTGAGTGTGCTGGAGGCGGGTGCCGGGACCGAGGGTGGTTTGGTCGTTCATAGGGGGAAATTAGTGAGGGATCGGGAGATGACCAAAAAGGGGGGGGTGAATGGTGAGACTGTAGAACGGGTTGGCAGGTTTAAGCGGAGCTCCGGTTTTTGTTCCTGTGTCACCCTTCGATACGTCCCGCATGTAGTTTTTCACAATCCCGGTAGAATTTCTTTTGCGGGACTACTCAGTCTGACAACATCATATCGCTTCGTAGGATGAAAAGCATGGAGTGTAAGTGAATTAAGAAAAACCTATTAAACTGAATTTCTTAAAAAACGAAATGACGTTGTCAGACTGAGTAGCCGTTTAGATAAATTACAGGGTAGTAGACAATATTACTCGGCGTATCGAAGGCGGACGACAGGGCCCCCGATTTTCAGCCACTGACCACTCACGACCCCCCGCTATTTCATTTGAAAAAAGAAAACCCTATATTGTTCTTCTAACCATTACACCTCGTATGAAACAACTAACCTTCCTTATGGCCGCTGCCGTATTTTGCTTTCCGGTAGCCGCCCAGATCCCCACAAAACAAACCACCCAACCACTTGAGATCAAAGCCGTCAACCAGGTACAACAAACCATCGGTACGATTGCGATCAATGGATTTAATTTCGAAAATGGAAAACAGTCACTGGCCGACTGGACCCGTGAGGGAACAGCTTTTGCCAATCAACCGACTTACGGACATAATGTGATCATCCGGCGGGAAATGGATAATCCGCAGAACCCGTTCCGGATTAAAATTCCGCTGGGCGGTGATTACTGGAAGGACCTTTCATTGCCTATCGGACATAAAGGAAAATACTGGATTGGCAGTTTTGAAAACCGGAGTGATAGTTCACAACCATTTTCAAGAACACAAGGCAATGCGCCGGTGGGTACATTGCTTTCGCCGGAGTTCACCATCTCCCGGGATTATATCAGTTTCCTGGTGGGCGGAAGCAGTGATATGGCGAATGAAAAAGTGGAACTGATCTATGAAGGACAACCCTCGGAAACAGACGGCGATGATAAAAGCAAGGCTAAGAATCAGGGTATACTGGTGAATCCGGTTCAGACAAGCCTGGCTATCGCTAAATTTTTTAAAGCCAGTGGTAAGGGCAGCAGTGTGATGCGTCGTGTGTGGTGGGATGTAAAATCACTTAAAGGGAAAAAAGCCAGGATTAAAATCACGGATAACAGTGCCACGGGTTATATCAATGTGGATGATATCTGGTTTCAGGACCAGTCGCCGGAACAAACCGATATTAAACTGGGTACCCGGCTTACGGTAAAACAAGTCTTTCAAAAAGAGGGCAGTTATTATGACTGGGACTTTCCGCTCTGGGGCAGCATTGACACACATACACACCCGGCAGCGCATATTGGTTTTGGTAACCGCCTCTTTCATGGCGAACCGGTGGGTACGATCGGGAAAGCATTGGCCGATTGTGAGATCGATCATGGCGCGGATATTTTTCGCACACTCACGAGTCCATCCGGTGAACGCATCAGTGGCAATATTATCCGAAATGCAGTGGCCGGCGCTTTCGACCCGGGTCACCGGCTGGGTGTAATGGATCCCGGTAATACCTGGGGATCGAATGAACAAACCCTCGCTTACTGGCCACTCTATAACACCAAACTGCATCAGCAGATGTGGAAGGACTGGCTGAAACGGGCTTATGATGGAGGACTGCGGATGATCGTGGCCCTGACCGTGCATAGCCAGGTCTTTGCCCGTATCAGCGAAGGCACCAGACCGGATGATGATAAAACAGTAGGCGATAAACAAATTGAGTATATAAAAAATGTGATCGCCCCGGCCTGCCGCGACTGGATGGAAATCGCTTATTCACCGGCGGATATGCGGAGAATCATGCTGAATAATAAACTGGCCGTGGTACTGGGCAGTGAGCTGGACAATATCGGCAACTTCGATGGGAAAAGAGCCCCTACGGAAGCAGAAGTACGAGCAGAGATCCGCCGCCTTTATGATAAAGGTCTGCGTTATATGTTTCCCGTGCATTTACTGAACAACGGCTTCGGCGGTACAGCGATCAAATCAGATATTTTCAACCTGGCCACTAAGTTTAATACAGGTCGTGCTTTTGATGTGGAACTGAAAGATTATAAAGATGGATTTTCAGAATATAAACTCAAGGCAAAATTTGATGTACTGAGTGATGTGCCTGCGGGCATGATCGATGCGAATAATAAAGCAATTGCTTATGGAGGTATTGCCGGAGCAGCCGCTCCGGTTGTAGTACCGGCCGCTGCCCCATTGATTTTACCTTTTATTCCGCTGATTACTACCGCCGGAACCACCGTTGTAGGGATAGCCGCTCCGCTGATTCCGGTACTGGCCGGGGTGGCGGTGAACAAGTGGACCAATGAATGGGGTATTTCGCTGGATGTAATCCCGGTAGGGAATAATTATCCGGCCTATCCCTGGAAACGCTATGCGGGACATATCAACCGGCAGGGATTAACCACGGCCGGGGAGATTGCGGTGAATGAAATGATGCGCCTGGGAATCATGATCGATATTGATCATGCCGGGCGAAATACCGTGGATGATTATTTCAGAATGGCTTTTGCGGTACCCGCCGGTGGCTACCCGCTGAACAGCGGTCATAACCAGTTTACCGAAACCCGCTGGACCGAAGCACAGCTACTACCGGAAGCGTATGATCTGGGTACGGCTGAAGGAAGGAAATTATACACGAACCATTACAATCATATTGCTGAAAAAATCGCCAATGAAAATGACCGCAAACCGGATGAACTGGTTAAGATTAAACAACTGGGCGGCATTATGGGCGTGGGCATTGCCGGGGCGAATGTGGAAGCCGTGCGAAATGTAATACCGGTCTCCTCCAGGCGCTATACTGAATCAATGGTGGCCAATGATAATCCGGGCAGCAGCAAATCAGCCGCCCAGTTATTATTATATGCCATTGAGAAAATGAATGGAAGCGGGGTTTGTTTTGGTACAGATATTAACGGCTTCGCCGGACTGGTGGGTCCCCGCTTTGGCTCCAACAGTGCAAGTGCGGCTGGACACGACCGTTATGATATCTACAACCGCCGCAATTTTGTATATGGCCAGGCCAACCAGGTACGTTATACCCCTTTTACAGATCTTTCCGGTAACCGGTTCCGGGGTCAGTTGACCGGTTCTTATGATGAGCTGAAAAACAATCCGGATAAATTTTTACAGGCAGGTAAACTGTTTACCGAAGAACAGGGTGATTTTATGCTGGCCCTGCAGATCTACTACTCCATGGAAGAGCGCTATAAGCGGGAGGCTGAATCCGGGGATACTAAAAACAGGATTGACTGGTACCTGAACCATGTGGTGCACAGCAGTTACGATAAGGGCCGGATCAGGGAGTTTGTCAAAGGGCTGATCAAGGGAGGTAACGGGGAAAATGTGGGTACGGATGTTTTTAACGGGGATGTAGGTACACAACAACAGATTTCCCTTAAAGTAAGTCGTGAGAAAATATTCAATAACCGCACGGTGGACAGCCGGATCGGTGATGTGACCTCTAACCCGGAGAAGTACCGGCGCCATAAATTACTGGAAGCAGCGTTTGAGTATTATAAGATCATGACTAAACCCGGCAGCAATGAACCGCTGATTCCCTCCTCCACCCTGGGCAAAACCTGGGATTATAATGTGGATGGCATGGCGCATTACGGCATGATGGCGGATTTTTTCCAGGACCTGAAAAATGTGGGCATGAAACCGAAGGATATGTCGGTGCTGTTTAATTCCGCAGAAGACTTTGCCAGGATGTGGGAGAAATGTGTAAGGCAGAGCGAGCGGGTGAGGTAGGCGAGAAGCGAGAAGCGAGAAGCGAGAGAAGAGATATCAGAAACTAGAAGTCAACCACAACTCCGGAGAAGGTCCTTCTAGCCTCTAGCTTCTTGCTTCTCGCTTTCTGCATTTTGCTAAAATATAACCAAATTCCCCCCGTTTCCTGAGGGGGCTCTTCTAAAAAGGTGCTAAAATATTCCATCAAATCAGTAAAACCTTCCATTTAACGGCATGGCGTTGCAGGGTACTTTTAAAGAGAATTTCAAGCATAGCAGCAAGCAGAAAACGGCCAGCCCTTTGTAAGACGACCCCCGTCGCTTACAAAGGAACCCTGACCGACTGGTTCCCTGCCTAACCGCAACGATTCGCCACGCCATGTTCATCAAGAAATATTTCGAGGAATTCGAACTGAATCAAGTCCGCCAGACCCGTGGCCGGACGATCACGGAAACCGATATCGTGATCCATGCAGGTCAGTCAGGCGACTTTTTCCCCCATCACATGGACGAAGAATGGTGCAAAACACAGCCATTCGGCAAACGAATCGCCCATGGCACCCTCATTTTTACTGTCGCAGTCGGACTGACCGCTGATTTTATCAATGAAGTATCCATGACCTATGGTTATGAGCGGCTCCGTTTTATCAAACCTGTGTTTATTAATGATACGATCCGGGTCAACATCACCATTAAAGACAAGAAAGATCATAAAAAACCAAACTACGGGCTGGTCACCGAAGCCGTGGAATGTTTTAACCAGCATAATGAACTGGTGATGGTCTGTGAACATCTGTTATTAGTTAAAAAGAGCGTTTAATATGGCAGCAATCGTTTTGAACGGTATCACATGGGGACATAGCAGGGGTATTACTCCCCTGCTGGCCTTGTCCCAGCGATACAACGAGTTGCACCCTGGCGTTGAGATTCGCTGGAAAAAAAGAACCCTGCAGGAGTTCGCGGACTTCCCGATCGAAAAACTGACCCGTGATTACGACCTGCTGATCATTGATCATCCCTGGGTGGGTTGCGCAGCGGCTACGAACTGTGTGCTGCCATTGAATGAATATTTATCAGCCGGTTATTTAGAAGATCAGGCCAGTCACTCCACCGGTCTTTCGCATATCAGTTATCTGTACGAAGGAAAACAATGGGCCCTGGCCATTGATGCGGCCACCCCCGCGGCGAGTTACCGGAAAGATCTTTTACCAGCTATTCCCACTTCATGGGAAGAAGTACTGGAGCTCGCGAAAGCAGGCAAGGTGGCTGTGCCCGCTATTCCCATCGACCTGCTGATGAATTTCTATACTTTTTGTATCGCGCATGGTAAAGAACCTTTTGCTTCTCGGGCAGAAGTGATTGATGAAACCACCGGCATCAGGGCCATAGAAACGATGAAGCAACTATATAGCCTGGTGGACCGGAAAATGTTTACCTGCAACCCGATCGCAGTAGCCGAACTGATGAGTTCGACGGATGATTACTGGTATTGTCCCTTTGCCTATGGATATTCGAATTATTCAAGAACGGGATATGCAAAGCACCTGCTGCATTATTGCGATGTGGTGACATGTAACGGTCATAAATTAAGAACAACGATTGGTGGTACCGGTTTATCGGTGTCAGCTTTTAGTGCACATAAAGAAGCAGCGATTGATTTTGTTTCCATGATAGTATCCGGTGAATGTCAGCGCACGATGTATGTGCAGCATGGCGGTCAGCCGGGACATCGTAGCGCCTGGGAAGATGTGGAAGCGAACCGGCTGACGCATGATTATTTCAAACAGGTATTACCCGTTATGGATAATGGTTATATGCGGCCCCGTTATAATGGCTATCTTTTTTTCCAGGATCATGCGGGTGATCCGCTGCAGGAATGTCTGAAATCCGATGGTGACCCGATAAAAGCCCTTCATTCGATGAATGCGCTTTACCGGGATAGTATTTCAACACAAGTGTCAACTGTACGATAATGAGTGAACTACCCCTGAAAGGAATTGTAGTACTTGAATTCTGCCAGTATTTAGCGGGTCCCTCAGCCGGACTAAGGCTGGCTGACCTGGGTGCCAGGGTGATCAAGATCGAACGGCCCGGGGTAGGTGAGGCCGGACGTAAACTGGCCATCAAAGATCTCTGGGTGGATGAAAACTCCTTACTCTTTCATACGATCAACCGAAATAAAGAAAGTTTTACAGCTAACCTGAAAGATGCAGCAGACCTTGCAGTGATCAAAAAACTGATCGCAAAAGCCGATGTGCTGATTCATAATTTCCGTCCGGAAGTGATGGGGCGTAACGGACTGGACTACGCCGCGGTAAAAGCGATCAACCCGCGGATGATCTATGCTGAAGTATCGGGCTATGGCAAGAAAGGCCCCTGGAAGGATAAACCCGGGCAGGATCTGTTGCTGCAATCCATGACGGGGCTGGCCTACACCACGGGCAATGGCAACAATGGTCCCGTACCCTTTGGGATATCCATTGCAGATATCATGGCAGGTTCACAACTGGTGCAGGGGATACTGGGCGGACTGATCCGTTGCCATAAAACCGGCCAGGGTGCCCTGATCGAAGTGAGCCTGATGGAATCCCTGCTCGATTTTCAATTTGAATTACTGACCACTTATTATACCACTAAACAACAACCACAACGCAGTAAGGTAGCCAATGGCCAGCCCCTGCTGAGCGCACCCTATGGTATTTATGACACAGCGGACGGACATATCGCCATCGCGATGATGGACATCCATGTGCTGGCAGATACCATTGGTTGTTGTGAACTGAAAGAATTTTCCAAAGAAGAAGCATTCTCCCGCCGTGATGAGATCAAAACCGTTTTAGCCGCGCATTTACTCAAACAAACCACCGACTACTGGCTCGGTCTCTTACAGGACGCCGGCCTCTGGTCCATGCATGTACTGAACTGGGAGGAAATGACGAATGAAGAAGCGTACCAGGCGTTGGGCATGGAGCAGGTGATAAAAGTGGGAGAGAAGGAGATAACAACAACAAGGTGCCCGATCAGGATTAACGGGAAAAGACTGGTGAACGGGAAGAGGGCGCCCGGGGTAGGGGAACACAATTATCTTATAAAAGAAGAACTGTTTTGAAGTACGAAGTTAGAAGTACGAAGTACGAACCTATAGCGGGAAGAGAGTGAAAGATGAGGAAAAGTACGAAGTTAGAAGTACGAAGTACGAACTTAAAGCGGGATGATAAAAATTGATTAGAAGATAATGATCAGGGAAGAAAGATCAGCTCGTCAGGAGGCTTTCGTACTTCGTACTTCGTACCTCGTACTTCGTACCTCGTACTTCGTACTTACTCCTGTCTTTCTAAGAAAGCAATAGTTAACAAAATGAACTTATTACAAGATATTCTCGTTCTCGATTTCTCCCAGTTCCTCTCCGGTCCATCGGCTTCTTTACGGCTGGCCGACATGGGGGCACAGGTGATCAAGATCGAGAAACCGGGCACGGGTGACATATGCAGGGAACTCTATGTATCGGATGTAATGATCGAGGGAGAGTCCACGATCTTTCATGCGATCAACCGCAATAAGCAGAGTTATGTGGCCGATCTGAAGAACCCGGATGACCTGGTGAAAGTGAAACTACTGATCGCGAAAGCCGATGTGGTGATGCATAATTTCCGTCCGGGGGTGATGGAACGGATCGGGTTGGACTATGCAGCCGTGAAAGCGATTAAACCCGATATCGTGTATGCGGAGATCAGTGGTTATGGTGCGGAAGGCCCCTGGAAGGACCTGCCGGGACAGGACCTGTTGCTGCAATCCGTTTCCGGACTGACCTGGCTGAGTAATAACAATAATGAAAACCCTACTCCCATGGGTGTGGCGGTGGTGGATATACTCGCGGGTACCCATATTGCACAGGGAATACTGGCGGCTATATACGGTCGCCTGACTCATGGCGAAGGAGCCCTGGTGCAGGTGAGTATGTTTGAGAGTATCCTGGATTTTCAGTTTGAAGTGCTGACCTGTTATTATAATGACGGCCGGCAGTTGCCCGTAAGAGGTGCAGTAAACAGTGCCCATGCCTATATCGCGGCACCCTATGGACTTTATAAGACAAATGATAATTACATTGCATTGGCAATGACCAATATTCCCACCCTGGCAAATTTGCTAGGTTGCGAACCATTAAAGGATTTTATTGACAGCAATGACTGGTTTGCCAAGCGGGATGAGATCAAAAAAATACTGGCCGATCATCTGAAAACAAATGCGGCGGCCCACTGGCTGGGGATCCTGGAGAAAGCGGATATCTGGTGCGCCCCGGTGATGGATTATGATGACCTGGTAAAAGAAGAGGGGTACAAAATACTGGAGATGGAAGTAACCGTGCAGACCAGCAAGGGCATCTCCGTCACCACGACCCGTTGCCCGGTAAGAGTGGATGGGGAAATATTGTTATCTGATAAAGGCGCTCCCCGTTTGGGCGAGCATAACCAGGCGATCGAACAACAATTTGGCATTGCCAGTCAACTGCAGGGACTTCGTAAATAAGTTATACCGGGATGTCACAACCGATTGCCGATACACATATTCATATCTGGGATTTCAAAAAGGCGGATTATGCCTGGCTGAAGGGGAATACCAGTTTGCTTAACCGCACGTACAGTATAGATGAACTTGAAAAGGAGCGGAAAGAAAGCGGAATCACGGCGGGCATACTGGTACAGGCCGCTAATAATTTTGAAGATACGGACTGGATGCTGCATACCGCCAACCAGACCGACTGGATCAGGGGCGTGGTGGGCTGGTTGCCGCTGATGGATCCGGATGCAACGGTTAAAGCATTACAGAATAAGTATGGTAAAGAAGAATATTTCAAAGGGGTGCGCCACCTGATTCATGACGAGCCATATGCAGACTGGTTGCTGCAGGAACCCGTACTCGTAAGCCTGGGCATCCTGGCCGAACATAATATTCCGTTTGATGTGGTGGGAGTGTTACCAGCGCATATCGAGACTGCATTGGAAGTGGCCGTCAAAGTACCCGGACTGCGGATGGTCTTTGATCATTTGAATCAGCCACCCATTGCCAGTGGAGAGCGATTTGGGAAATGGGGAGCGCTGATGAAAGAAGCGGCAAGGCACCCGGATTTTTATATGAAGATATCCGGATTGGGTAACACCACCGGAAAGGGGACAGGATGGACAGCAGCGGATATTGAACCCTATGTGGATTTTGCCCTAACGCATTTTGGAACGGATCGTTGTTTTTGCGGTGGTGACTGGCCTGTCTCCCTATTAGCAGGAACTTATGAGGGTACCTGGAAAAATTATGCAACTGTACTGACGGATTTACTGGATGAAGAAAGCCGTGACAAAGTATTTTATTTGAATGCGGCCCGCTTTTATTCCTTTTAAATAACCTGCCTGAAAAAATGGAAGTAATAAACGGTGTTTTGTATCATGCCATAGGTGCTTCCAGTGCTTCGCTCTGCTATACGCCACAAAAAAAAGTAAAAGGCTGGAGCTGGCAGACGTACTGGCTGGCCCAGGCGGCGGTTTGCTGGCTGATATTGCCGGTGCTGATAGCCTGGCTCACGATACCTCAGCTCGGGGCTGTGTTACGTGAAGCCCCTTTGGGAGCGATGCAACGTTCTTTCATACTGGGCGCGGCTTATGGGATCGGTGGTACGGCTTTCGGCATCGCGATACGATATGTTGGGTTTTCACTCACCTATGCCATAGCTGTGGGTATCAGTTGTGTGCTCGGCACTTTATTGCCACCATTGGTGGCCGGTACATTGAGTGAAGCATTATCAGGTAACGGAGCAGGCTTTTTAATGTCGGGTGTTGCCCTCGGCGCTTTTGGGATCGGGGTATGCGGACTGGCCGGACGCAGTAAAGAAAAAGATATTGAAAAACGGCACGCGAATGCCGCTGGTTTTTCACTCGCCAAAGGATTGCCTTTATGTTTTCTTGCCGGTATTTTATCCGCCCTCTATGGTTTTTCGCTCAACCAGGGACAACCCATTGCCGATGTTGCTGCGAAATACGGCGCCGGGAATTACCAGGGCAATGTGATCTATATTTTTTCCAATACCGGTGCTTTTCTCAGTACCGCGCTATATTGTCTCTATTTGCATCGTAAAGAAAAGACCTTTGGTGAATATATCAGCATTCGTGAAAGCGGCCTGGGACTGAATTATTTCTTAGCTGCTTTAACCGGGATACTCTGGTACGGGCAGTTCTTTTTTTACGGATTGGGACATGTGCGCATGGGCAAGTATGAATTCAGCAGTTGGGCCATTCACATGATCCTGCTGGTTTTGCTGAGTGCCCTCACCGGGCTTTTGATGAAGGAATGGAAAAACAGCAGTGGTAAAACGATTCGTTTACTGGCAACTGCCATCTTAATATTGATCATCGCCGTCATACTCTTAACCGAAGGAAACAGACTGGGTGCTGCCACGTAAGGCAGGACCTGTTCAGGAGGAAGTTTGATATGAAGAAAAGTATAACCCTTGCCGTTATTATCCTGTTTTTGCAGACATCCCTGTTTGCACAACTCACCGCATTTCCAGGGGCCGAGGGCTTTGGAAAATATGCCAGTGGTGGCCGGGGCGGACAGGTAGTGGCTGTGACCAATATTAATGACAGCGGCGAAGGCAGTTTCCGCTGGGCCCTGGAGCAATTTCCGGAAGAACCGCTGACCATTGTCTTTCGGGTAGGCGGACTGATCGAACTGCAGAGTAAGATCCAGATCAAACGTTCCAATCTGACTATTGCCGGGCAAACCGCACCTGGGGATGGGATCTGTTTTAAAAATCAATCCCTCATTCTCAACGGGGCTGGTATCAAAGGCAATCATGGTAATATTATTATACGCTTTATCCGTTCCCGTCCTGGTGGAACACTCAAAACCGGACTGTACGGATTTGATATGGAGAATTGTCATGATGTGATCATCGACCATTGCAGTTTCAGCTGGGCCAATGAGGAATGTGCCGCCATGTATGATACAAAGAATACAACGGTGCAGTGGTGCATCGTGAGTGAGGGATTATATAATGCCGGACACATGAAGGGTAAAAGATCCTTTGGCGGGGTTTGGGGAGGACAATATGCCAGTTATCACCACAACCTCTTTGCGCATTTAAATAACCGGGCCATCCGGTTCAACGGGGCCCGGGCCCACGATACCACGGCGCTTATTGATTACCGGAATAATGTGGTGTACAACTGGGGTAATGCCAATGCCTGTTATGGTGGTGAAGTAAATATTAAAGGGGGCATCTCGCAGGTAAATATTATCAATAATTTTTACAAACCGGGTCCGGCTACCCCGGATCAGCTCAAGTTTGTCCATGCTTCCTACCAGGCCGAAAATTCCAAAGGCACCGGACAGTGGTATGTGGAAGGGAATATCATGGATACCTATAAATCCCTGACCAAAAAGAATGAACGGGGGGTAGATCTTGAAGAGGCTGGTTTCCCAAAAGGAGCTCTTGCGGAAAGTCCATTCCTGGTAGCGGTTCCGCTGCCGGTGGAAACTGCAGAAGAAACCTATGTAAAAGTGTTACAAAACGTGGGCGCCTTTCTTCCGGTAAGAGATGCAGTGGATGCACGGGTGATCAGCGAAACCAAAACAGGTAAAGCGACTGGCCAGGGCGTATTTGGGAAACCGGGTATTATTGATAGTCCCGGAGCCGTAGGTGGCTGGCCTGAGTATAAATCCGCTGTCGCACCTGCAGATACAGATAATGATGGGATGCCGGATGAATGGGAGAAAAGCAAAGGCTTGAATCCTGCTGATCCGGAAGACCGGAACAAAACGGATAAAAGCGGGTATACCATGCTGGAGATTTATTTTAATGAATTGGTTGTAATAAAGTAAGGGATGAAAAGTGTTCTGATCATATTGATTATTTTTCTTGGGAGTATAAATGCAACCGGGCAGTTAAAAATTAAGGGAGAAACAACCAGTCCCCGGTTGAAATATGCTTATGATAAACTGACTAAGTATATTCTCAGCACCACACTCAGTAACGAAAAGCATGATATTCTGCTGGAGGTGAAACCAACTGGCAAGAAGGAGGGTTACCGGATTCTGGGAGGCAAATTCAGTACGCGTATCACCGGGAACGATGAA
>CAZYTV010000033.1:0-6524 GCA_964650455.1 uncultured Chitinophaga sp.
TATTGAATCCATACGTTTATTTTATTCTTTCGTGAGTGATTTGTCCGTTATGTGTAATGCAGCTTCCTTTCACCAGGTCATCTTCCCAGTTCAGGTTAAGTGCCGCTTCTTTGGTAATAATCAACTGAAGGAAATTCAGCACATTCTTGCCGTACAGTTTACTGGCATCCGAAGGCATGGTCGACTGCAGTGAAGAATTACCAATGATGGACACGCCATGGTGTACCACTGTTTCATTATTTTTTGACAATGGAGTATTTCCCCCGGTTGCGGCGGCCAGGTCTATAATTACAGAACCATTCCGCATCGCATTGATCATTTCCTCCGTAATCAGGATCGGCGCTTTTTTCCCGGGAATCTGGGCCGTGGTGATGATGATATCTGCTTTGGCCGCACACTCCGCAATCTTTGCCTGCTGCCGCTTCATAAAATCTTCAGATTGCTCCACCGCGTACCCACCAGCTTTACTTGCATCTGCAGCACCCTCCACTTCAATAAATTTTGCCCCAAGACTCATTACTTCTTCTTTTACTGCAGGACGGGTGTCAAATACTTCCACGACGGCTCCCAACCTGCGGGAAGTGGCAATAGCCTGTAAACCTGCCACCCCGGCTCCAAGAATCAGCATTTTGGCCGGTGCAATACTGCCAGCCGCTGTCATGAACATCGGAAAATAACGGCCGTAAGCATTCGCAGCAGTAAGTACGGCTTTATAACCGGCTATATTAGCCTGTGAACTCAGTACATCCATGGCCTGAGCCCTGGTAGTTCGGGGCAGCATGTCCAATGAAAAGGTAGTGAGCCCTGCTCCTGCCCAGGTTTTCATCTGGTCCGTATTGAACAGTGGCTGGAATACCCCGATCAGTACTTTCCCTGAAAGTCCGTTGATTTCTTCAGCAGCAGGCTGATGAATAGTCAGCAACAAATCTGATGTCTGTAATACCTCCGCACGGCTTTTTACCACAGCACCTGCTTTTACATAATCGGCATCACTGCAAAAGGCCCGTTCTCCGGCACCGGTTTCTGTGATAACTGTAATTCCTTTTTTAGTAAGGGTGGCCACTGCTTCTGCCAACAGGGAGACCCTGGTTTCGAAGGCAGGTTCTTTCAATAAACCGATCGTCATAAATAGATCTTGTTAAGCGGGAAAATGAAATTTTCTATAGGTGTGAAGATATTGAATTTCCACGGAGAGGCACAGCCAATTGCATTGATTTTCTTCATCTTCGGGTATGTTATTCGTCAGTCAGAACCTGATTTCAAAATGTTGTTTTTCCCTGAACTCCTTCCGGAAAACCACGATTCCGATAAAAAAAAGATCCAGACTGCAGCGTACGGCCGGATCCTGCTTTATTTGTTCCCAGGCCTCCTCCATTTCTGCACTCCAGTGTATATCATCAAATATGAAAATACTGTCATTCCCATGATGCTGGAGTAATTGCCTGAAATAATGGAGGGTGGGCTCCTTCCGGTGGTTTCCATCCACAAAAACCAGGTCAACTGTTCCGGCTGTACGCAGGTATCCGGGAAGGGTTTCTTCAAAATTTCCTTCGATCAGGGTTACCTGCTGCAATCCTAATCCGTCAAAATTCGATCTTGCCCGAACGGCAATCTCTTGCGCCCCTTCCATGGTAACAAAACGGGAAGCAGGCGAAGCAGAGGCCATATAGGCACTGGTTATGCCCAGTGATGTGCCCAGCTCAAGGATCGTTGCGGGTTGATAATACTTCACCATTCGGTGCAGCAACTGACCATATTTTGCTGGTTTGGCCGCATGCCTGGCAATGGAACGGATACTGCGTTGCCGCTCGGCCTGGTAAACGGAGCCTGCGCCATAGTCCTCCACCCGGATCAACTGTTTATCCTGTTTTAACCGGTTACGCAGGTCTTCCACTTGCCTATAAGCAGGATATTTTGTCCGGTCATTCAGAACATGGGTAATAAAATCAAATACAAAAGGAGAATGCATCCCATGCCCCCTGCCATTGGATGCACGTATTCTGTATTGAATGTAGCGAAGGGCTAATTGGGGGAGACTGTACATGAGCCGCTGATTGATATTACTGACCTGGTCTTTCCCATAACTGGAAAGAATAATTATACGGATTTTTTTCATCCGCTTCGTGATTACGCTGACTGATCAGTTGCCATTGTTTACCATCAATAGCCGGAAAAAAAGTATCCGCTTCAGGACTGGCATCTACCCTCGTGAGGTAGATCCGTTTTGATTTTTCGAAATAAGCGTTATATATTTCTCCACCCCCAATGACCATCACTTCCTTTGCATCAGTCTGACTGGCCACAAACAACGCATCTTCCAGCGTTTTCACCACTACGGTATTTTCGGCAGACCAGCCGTCCTGGCGGGTAACCACTATATTTTTCCTGCCGGGCAATGCTTTCCCCAAAGATTCAAATGTCTTACGACCCATGATCACCGGCATTCCCCAGGTCACATTTTTAAAATGCTTCATATCATTGGGCAGGTGCCAGGGCATAACGCCATCCTTGCCTATTGCATGATTGGTGGCGGCGGCTACTACGAGGGAAATGATCATTAGTGTTGAAGGTTTTGAGTTTAGACGTTTAGTTGTTTAGACGTTTAGTCGTTTAGAAGGTAATTGCACAAATCACGTCCTCTTTTCTCTTTTATCCTCCGTAGCCCTGCCTGCCGGACAGGCAGGTATTGCGAAGGAGGATGTTGATCTGTTTGCCGACCCGCATGGCTCTATAAGTTGAAGGTTGATTGGTTAAAAAACTAAACGGCTACCGGTGCTTTGATTCCGGGATGTGACTGGTAATTCTCCAGGGTGAAATCGTCAAACCGGAACCCGAAAATATCTTTCACGGCCGGGTTGATTTTCATTTGCGGCAAGGGATAGGGAGTCCTGCTCAGTTGCAGATTCACCTGTTCCAGATGATTGTTGTAAATATGCACATCCCCGAATGTATGTACAAAATCACCTGGCTGCAGGTCACAAACCTGGGCCACCATCATAGTCAGTAATGCATACGAAGCAATATTAAATGGTACACCAAGGAATACATCCGCACTGCGCTGGTACAACTGGCAGCTGAGTTTGCCGTCGGCTACATAAAACTGAAACATAGTATGACAGGGCATCAGGGCCATCTCCGGCAGGTCAGCCACATTCCAGGCATTGATGATCAGCCGGCGGCTGTCCGGGTTCTTTTTAATCTGTGCAATCAGTTCGGATACCTGGTCAATCACTTTACCATCTTTTCCTTCCCAACTCCGCCATTGCTTTCCATAGACAGGTCCCAGTTCACCATTATCGTCTGCCCATTCATTCCAGATAGACACCCCGTGTTCTTTCAGATAGGCAATATTGGTTTCGCCACGGAGAAACCAGAGCAATTCATAAATAATACTCTTGAGGTGCACTTTTTTCGTGGTCACCAGCGGAAACCCCTTTTGTAAATCAAACCGCAACTGGTAACCAAAAACACTCCGGGTTCCCGTACCGGTACGGTCAGTTTTATCCGTTCCATGCTCCAGGATATGTTGTAATAACTGCTGATAGGATTGCATGCCTGCAAGTTAGGAATATTGCGGCTTGCCAGCGGTACCCCAGCCCTTCTTGTGGGGAAACTGTGAATTGAAAATAGATCCGGACACTATTCTTTGTCTATATCTCCCAGCAGCAGGACCCCACCTGGCATCAGAAAGGCAAAATAGACTTTCCTTCCTTCACAGGAGACCGGTTGAATGATCCAGTACCCCTCCGATTCATTTTCCACCCGTAAGGCTTCCATTTTGTATCCGGGACAATCTTTCAATGCCTCTTTTACCTGCCGCATCAGGCCGGAAGCAAATTCCGCTTCAGCAGGCTTCGTAAGATCCACTGGTTGTTTCCAATCCCTGGTTACATCCGGTCCATGGAATACGACCGATTGCCCAAACCCATTCAGACTATCCACCCTTGCCAGGCGAATCATATCCTTTACCAGGTGCTGTATTTTTTCACCGAAACCGGGACTGGCCAGTTGTTTATCCATTTTAATCCGTCTGCTCTCACTGAGCAACGTATCCTGCATGGTGAATACCTGGAGCGGGTTAGGAATCTCCAGTAAATATGTTTTGCCGGGTTGCTCTGTTATAATCAGGCTTACATCATCAAATAACCGTCCTTTATATTCATATACCAATATCATACCCTGCATGGGTTGGCCCGGTTGTATTTCATATACGATCTTTTCACGGACTTTTATATCTGAAGGACGCACTGTTCCTTTTTTCAGGTTCTCCCGGATACGGTTCCAGTTTTCCTGTACACGTTTTGTGTTTTTACTGACTATCAGATCTATTTCCTTATCGGACCGGGAACTCATTTCCTTCCCCAGGGATTTATATAATGCACGGGTGGGTAAGTGTTTAGCCAGCAGGCTGAATTTACCCTGCCTGAATGACTCGATAAACGAATGATCCAGCCCTGCATTCACATTTCCACCACCTTGTCCGTAAAGTATTGCCGTCCACACTAAAGCTGTAATGAGCAGTATTTTCCGCATCTGTTTTTTTTGAAAATTACAAACCTGGCTGTAATTATTCATACCCTTATCATGGTATTTATCTCCGGGCTTTGTGCTCAGCCGGCCGCATGATAAAGGTCATTAAAAATATGCCGGAAAAAAATTAGCTTTAGTTCATGCAAAACCCAAGGCAACTATATAAGGAATTGGGGAACTTGTTTTACGCTATTGCCGCTGCTGATAAAATAATCAGACCCGAAGAGAAAAAGACGCTTCACGATGAAATTCTATATGCCTGGAAACATCATGAAAACAGTATGGACCGTTTTGGTTCAGACCGGGCCTACCTGATTGAATTCGAGTTTGAAACACTGGAAGACGACTCCGTTACAGCTGAAAATGCTTACAACCTGTTTGAGTGCTATTTCATGGACCATGAAAATGAAATTGACTCTGCCAGCCGGGTAAAAATATTCAACAGTGCCAGGCATATTGCGGAAAGCGTACGCAAGATCAATCATGAAGAACTGAACTACCTGGTCCGGCTTAAAACGTTAATGAAGCTCTGATCAGAGTTTACGTCTTTTCAGTTCGCGGTCGATCAATCCCAGCTCGCGGCCGGTCTGTCCCTTTACAGAAGTGTTCTCCTGCGCCCTTCTCATCAGGTAGGGAATCACGTCTTTGATAGGCCCGAAAGGCAGGTATTTACTGACACTGCAACCGGCATGGGCCAGGTTAAATGTAATATTATCACTCATGCCATATAACTGGCTCCAATGTACATACGGATGGCTCAGGGGTAATCCTTTTTCTTTCAATAATTCTGCCGCATAAAAATTACTGTATTCATTGTGTGAAGCCACTACCAGGGCAACCCGGTCAATATGATCAATACAGAATTTTACACCGGCATTGAAATCACGGTCAGTACTTTCCTTATCCGGTTGTATGGGTGAGGGATATCCTTTTTCAACAGCCCTTCTGCGCTCTCTTTCCATATAGGCCCCGCGAACCAGTTTAGATCCTAAAATAAAATTGCGGGCAACAGCTGCCTGGTAACTGTCTTCCAGAAATTTGAGCCTGTCATGCCGGTAGTGCTGAAGCGTATTATACACAATGGGCTTCTCCTTATTATATTTTTCCATCATCAGGATAGTAAGCATATCCACCGGATCCTGTATCCAGGTCTCTTCGGCATCAATGGAAACGCCGATCGACTTTTCTGCAGCCGCAGCACAAACCCGGTTTACCCGCTGATGAATACGATCCCACTCCGATCTTTCTTCCGGCCGGAGGTCATAAAGCGCTTTTTCAAACCGGTTATTAAGGCTGCCTTCTGCGGCTTTCATCATGCTGTCGATCTTTTCAAGCAGGTCCTGACGGGCAAACCCTGTCACTTTCACACTCATAAAGGGAATATTGGGCTGCGAAGCTGCGTATTCGATCACTTTAATGAACATATCACTGGCTTGGTCAAAATTGGCTTCCCCCTCCTTACCCTCCACCCCATAGTCCAGGATGACCTTTACATTGTATTTGGCCAGCATCCGGGCCACATCCGCTGTTTTTTCCAGTGATTCGCCCCCGCAAAACTGGGAGAAGATCGTATTCCTGATAATGCCTTTAACCGGCAAACCCATATTGATGGCCCAGGGAGCCAGCCTGGTTCCGATCTTCACCAGCCAGGGTTTTCCCATCATGTTAAACAGGAAATGGGCCTTTTTTAATTCCTTGTCAGATTTGTATTCAAATGCAAATTCCGTATTGTCAAAGGAAATGTCGGGGTATTTGTTATCCATAAAACGAAGATAAGTGGCTTCAAAATTAATCCAAAGACCCTTACTAACATTTATGAGTTTTGTCAGATGGCCTGATGATTAAACGGCTGCAGGACCATTTCACTGACCACCCCGCTAACAGGCTGCTGGCAGAGAAACCAGACCGAACGGGCCGCGTCCTCCGCCCGGATCATTTTATCACGCTGTACCCGCAGATCGATATTGTCCCAAAAGGTGGAATCCACCCCTCCC
>CAZYTV010000033.1:6534-24595 GCA_964650455.1 uncultured Chitinophaga sp.
TGGTAATCCGGATATCGGTACGTTTTAATTCCTCCCGGATACTTTGCATCATACCGGTAAGCCCGTATTTACTGGCGCTATAAGCCGCCGCGCCGGCCATAGGTACTTTTCCGAGCACACCAGGAATATTGATGATCAGGCCTTTTTTCGCCTCTTTCATACCGGGCAGGAATGCCTTCATTAAAAGAAACGGGGCGAACAGGTTTACCTGCAGCGTTTTCATAAACTCTTCGCCGGATAATGTCTCCATAGGCTTTATTATACCGATACCAGCCGCATTGATCAATATATCAATGGAAGGCAATACCGAATAATATTTCTCTTTCAATACCTCGACATCTGTTGGTTGGCTCAGGTCGGCGGTAAAGTACCGGTCTGATGGTAATTGTAATTCCTGCTGCAGGTTCCGCAACCGTTCTTCATGGCGCCCCGTGATAAATACCATGGCACCGCTGGCAGCGAGTAAACGGGCTGTAGCGGCACCAATGCCGCCGGTGGCTCCCGTTACCAGGACAGATTTTCCCTTTAATGATTCCATATAAACTGTTTACAGGTCAACGAAAACAAAAGCCAATTGTTCTCCCGGACAATGCGACAGATCAGTTTAATTTTTCCGCACCAGTTATTCAGGGACCACCCGGCACTTGATCAGGAAAGCACGGTTTGCCTGGTGGAAGAAAATCTATTCTTCAATCAATACCGGTTTCATAAACAAAAACTGATGTTGCACCGGGCTTCTATGAAAGCCTATGAGGAAGTACTACTCCAAAAGGGCTATTCCGTTTTATATGTTGAAGCCCGGCAGCCTGAATCGGATATCCGGTTACTCCTCCCCTGGCTGTACCAGAAAGGCACACGTCATATCCGGTATGCGGAAACAACAGATAACTGGCTGGAAAAAAGACTGACCTCCGGGTGCCGCAGGGAGGGGATCAGTTTCAATCGCTACCCTTCCCCGTCTTTTCTGAACGAAATGCCCGCCATGGAAGAGTACTTTAATCACCGGAAAAACTATTTTCAGACAGATTTCTACACCTGGCAACGCAAAGAAAGAAAATGGCTGCTCGATGGAGCCGGAAAGCCATTGGGGGGCAGGTGGACCTTTGATTCGGATAACCGGAAACGCTTCCCGCGTAATGAAAAAATTCCTCCTTTGCCTTCGTTAACCGAAAACACGTTTATACAGGAAGCCCGGGTTTATACAGAAAAATATTACCCGGATAATTACGGTTATACATCAACGTTTATATACCCGGTTACATTTACCGGTGCGGATGAATGGCTGGATCAATTCATCAGCCACCGCCTGAAACATTTTGGCACGTATGAAGATGCCATGGTAAAGGACCAGCCCTTCCTGTATCATTCACTGCTGAGTCCCCTGCTCAACTGCGGCTTACTGGAGCCACAGCAGGTGCTTGATAAGGTATTGGATAAAGCTTTAGCTTCAGATACTCCCCTGAACGACCTGGAAGGATTTATCCGGCAACTGACCGGCTGGCGCGAATTTATCCGGATTGTGTACGAACGGGAAGGAACGGTACAGCGTACCCGGAATTTCTGGGGTTTCCGGCGAAAGATCCCCCCGGCTTTCTGGACCGGCGAAACAGGGATTCACCCGGTTGATCACGTTATCAAAAGAGTATTAAAATACGGATACGCCCATCATATAGAACGGCTGATGGTGCTGGGCAACTTCATGCTGCTCTGTGAATTTGATCCGGATGATGTTTACCGGTGGTTCATGGAATTATTCGCAGACAGTTATGACTGGGTGATGGTTCCCAATGTATATGGTATGACCCAATTTGCAGACGGCGGCCTGATGACCACCAAGCCCTATATCAGCGGCAGTAATTATCTCCTTAAAATGGGTAACTGGGATAAAGGCCCATGGCAGGAAGTATGGGATGGCTTATTCTGGCGGTTTATGCATCAGCAGCGGGCATTCTTCAACAGCAATCCACGCCTGGGCATGTTGCTTAAAACCCTGGATAACATGTCGTCAGAAAAAAGAAACCGCCACCTGGCAAACGCGGAGATGTTTCTTAAAAACCTGGAACAATGAGTCAACTGAAAAAAGAAAACCGTCCTCAGAAAATCTGCCCATCCTGTGGCAGGCCATTCAGCTGGCGGAAAAAATGGGAACGGGAATGGAACCAGGTAAAATACTGTAGTGACAAGTGCCGGAAAAACAGGACCACTAATTCAACAGGTTAAGCCAGGTCAACCATTCTGTCTGTTTCCTGTTATAGCCTCATGCAATTTCCTGTTCAATACGATGCCATTCTGAATAAATTAGACCAACTGGATCCGGTTGAGTACGGGAAAACCCGTAATTACCTCGACGGCCAAGTCACCCGGTTATCGCCCTACATTTCCAGGGGAGTGATTTCTGTCAGACAGGTACTCGACCATGTACTGGCACGCGGGTATGATTCCAGGGAAATCAGTGCTTTTATCAAAGAATTGGCCTGGCGTGAATATTTCCAGCGAACCTGGCAGGTTCTGGAAGATGATCTTTTTGATGATATAAGAATCAACCGCAAAGGCATCAGCCGAAAACAAATGCCAGCAGCCATTGCAAATGGTACTACCGGTATTGAAGCCCTCGATAAAGGCATACACGACCTGAAGGAAACCGGCTATATGCATAATCATCTGCGGATGTATACGGCAAGCATTGCCTGTAACATCGCCCGTAGTCACTGGCCTGAACCGGCCAGTTGGATGTACTATCACCTGCTGGATGGCGATCTTGCCAGCAATACCTGTAGCTGGCAATGGGTAAGCGGGCACTTCAGCTCCAAGCAATACTATTGCAACCAGGCGAATATCAATAAATACACGGGGAGTCACCAGGAAGGCAGTTTCCTGGATACCTCCTATGAACAACTTCCGCGGATGGAAATACCGGATGTGCTCCGGAAAAACATCTCCTTTCAACCGGAGACGATACTTCCTGACACTACAACCCTTCACCTGGATACCACCCTGCCCCTGTTAATATATAATTCCTATAACCTCGATCCTGAATGGAAAAAGGACCTAAGGGCCAATCGTATTTTATTACTTGAACCCTCCCATTTCAGGAAATTCCCTGTAAGTGAAAAAGTAATCCGTTTTATTATAGATCTGAGCCGGAATATTTCAGGTATACAGGTATTCACCGGGGAGGTACAGCAAATCCCTGCTTTAGATAAGTTTCCCCTGATCTATGCAAAAGAACATACGGCCTTTAAATATTACCCGGGAATAAAAGAAAAACGGGACTGGCTTTTCGAGGATCCTGGTAAATTTCAGGCTTCCTTCTCTCAATTCTGGAGGCAACAGGAAAAACAGATCAGGAATAACCGGATTCCATTCCCGCTGATGCAAACAGCCTGAGGGACTGCAACATTCCTGCCTATATTTGTAAAAAAGAAAACATGGATGCAAGAAATGCAGCGGCCAGCCTTACGATCATGACAGAAATTGTGCTACCCAACGACACCAATGTATTTGGTAACCTGATGGGCGGACGGCTGATGTACTGGATGGATATCGCAGCTGCGCTGGCTTCTCAAAAACACTGCAATGCGCCGGTTGTTACCGCCTCTGTAGATAATATTTCATTCGAAAACCCCATTAAACTGGGGAATGCGGTTCACATCGAGGCAAAAGTGACCCGGGCATTCAATACCTCCATGGAAATTCACATAAAAGTATGGGGAGAAGACCTGACCCAGCAGTTCCGCTATAAAAGCAATGAAGCTTATTATACATTTGTAGCCCTTGATCCCAACCGGAAACCAAGAGCTGTGCCCGCGGTGATTGCCGAGAATGATGAGGAAAAGAAACTATTTGACGGTGCATTGCGCAGAAGGCAGCTTCGCCTGATCCTGGGTGGAAAAATGAAACCGGATGATGCGGTGGAGTTAAAGGCTTTCTTTATGAAAGACTGATTATTTATCCGTCGTCTGCCAGTGATGTTTACCCATCAGCATAAACTTTTTACTCTGTTCAATGGCATCCATCAGCTGGGAAAGTATCACATCAGCGGGTGCATCATAATCAATCTCCAGCGGAGCTTTAAAGGTTACCGATAACAAGGTTCCCTTTTTCTTAAACTTCAGTCCTTTTTTATTAAAGGCTCTCCAGAATCCACTGATGACGACCGGGATCACCACCGGTTTTACCTGTTTTATGATCAATGCCGTTCCTTTTCTGCCCGGGGCAAAAGGCTTGGTGGTTCCCTGCGGAAAAGTGATGACCCAGTTATTCTCCAGGGCTCGGGTGATCTTTCGGGTGTCAGACGGATCAAGTCCTCTCCGCACTTCCTTGCCTTCCGCCCTCCAGGTTCTTTTGACCGTCAGTCCCCCTGCCAGCAGAAATAATCGGCTGATCAGGCTGCCCTTCATCGTTTCCTCTGCCGCAACATAATTTACCCGGGTAAATGGATTCAGCAGGTAATAGGGCACACCCAGCCGGTTCATTTTACCCCATTTTACGGCACAAAATATCTGCAGGAAGGTGATCACATCTGCAAAATAGGTTTGATGATTACTTACAAACAGCACTTTCTCACGGGGGAGGTTTTTCAGGTGTTCTGTTCCTGAAATCTTCAGCTTATTGATCATGGCCAGGCCGGGATAGGAAGCAGCGCCAACAATCATATAGACCAGTTTCCTGACCGGGTTAAAATGTTTCAGACGGTTTAGTATAGCAGGCATGTGTCAGTTTTGATAAACCTTTCACCGCTGAAATTAAGAAAATGTAGAGAAACAGAAAGAAATTAAGAAAACAATAATTACCGGCCCTTTTTATTTGGCCATTTTGGAGAAAGAAACTTCATGGGTCATCAGGTCAATAATACGTACATGGTATAAACCATGTGACAGGCCAGCTGCACCGTTTAAAGAAAGCTGGTTCATCCCTCTGTTTACACTGAACTGCTGCTGTAGAACACATCTGCCGCCATTGTCAAACATATCCACCCTGATCGAAGCTGAAGTAATCGCGTTATAGGTAAGATTCAAAGCTGTAGTAAATGGGTTGGGCCAGAAACTGAAACCCTCCGCTTTGGATAAACGTACCGGCACCACATTGGAATAGGCAAAATTCCCGCGGTTATCTTCCGCTTTTATACGATAGTACGCCACTACTGTGTTTAATGCCTGTATATCATCAACACTGTTATACTCCGTTAAAATATTGATGGGGCCTGACGGAGGTATATCCCCCATATTTTTAAATGTACTTCCATCAAGACTCCGCTGTATTACAAACTTCTCCGTATTCATTTCATTCTCGGCTACCCATTTCAGGAACACTGTATTTTCCTTGAGGGTCACGGATAGTGAAAAATTATGCAGCGGCAGAATTCCGCCCCCGGTATCCACTTTAAATAATTGTTGTTCCTGGTCTGGCTGAATAGTAAAAGCGGGAACATCAGATTTACTCACTGTATAGGAATCTGTACCCTGTACTTTCGGTGTAACCGATAAAATAAAGGCAAGTAATAAACAAAAAGGTCGGATGATATCTAAGCGGACAGTATACATCCTGGAATTAAGAGTGTTCATAATCAAAAATTTGGTACGGTATCTTGCTCTCCAGGACAAAGGATGCTTTTAGTACAAATCAGTAAGTGATTAACTCACCGAATGATCTTGATGGCATATTCAAAAGGATGGTACAACAAAGAAAATAATCGCTTGTGGAAAATGCAAGTTTATACAGCAAAAGTTTCATAGTAATTATACGTAAACCGGCATTTATCCCATAAAAAAGGCCGTCTTTTTAATAAAAAGACGGCCTTGAATTGTATCAGTAAGGATTTTTACTTACTCCGGTTTTGCTTCTGCTCCACCCTCTTCAGTATTTCCTTCCATTTTCTTCTTCAGGTCAGCCAGCACACCCAGGTCACCCAGGGTTGCTTTCTCTACCTTGCCCTGGATTGTTTTCACAGCTTTCTTGGTTTTATCAGCTTCAGCCCTGGCCTCTTTCTTGGCGGACTCCACTTCTTCAACCTTGCCTTGTTCCCAGATGCGTGTATGAGATACCACAATGCGTTTTTCATTGCGGTCAAATTCGATGACCATGAACTGGTTGGTTTCATCAGCACCGATGCTCTTACCATCTTCCTTGTTCAGGTGACGGTTGGGGGCAAATCCTTCCAGGCCATAAGGCAGTTGTACGGTGGCCCCTTTATCATCGCGGCGGGTTACTGTTCCCTCATGAATGCTGCCAATAGCAAAGGTATCCTGCAGCGTATTCCAGGGATCTTCTTCCAGTTGTTTGTGCCCGAGTTGCAGTTTACGGTTGTCCTTATCAATGCCCAGGATGATCACTTCAATATTTGTAGCCACCTTCGTGTATTCACTGGGGTGATTAAAGCGTTTCAGCCAGCTCAGGTCGCTGATATGGATCATACCACCGATACCAGGAGCCAGTTCAACAAACACACCATAATTGGTGATGTTTTTCACCAGGCCGGTATGACGGCTGCCTTCTGCAAATTTTGTTTCGATATCATTCCAGGGATCAGCAGAAAGCTGCTTGATGGAGAGACTCATCTTGCGGCTGTCTTTGTCCAGGGTAACGATCTTTGCTTCATGCTCATCACCTAATTTGAAGAACTCTTTTGCATTGATCGGGGTATTAGCCCAGGTGATTTCGCTTACGTGCACCAGTCCTTCAACACCAGGCTGAATTTCCAGGAAAGCACCGTAATCTTCAATGTTCACCACTTTACCTTTTACTACATTGCCTTCAACAATGTTCTCGCCCAGTACATCCCAGGGATGCGGGGTCAGTTGTTTCAGACCGAGGCTGATACGTTTCTTCTCATCATCGAAATCAAGTACCACCACATTGACTTTCTGGTCAAGTTTCAGCACTTCTGACGGGTGAGAAATACGGCCCCATGAAATATCCGTGATATACAGCAGACCATCGAGTCCGCCCAGGTCCATGAATGCACCGAAGTCGGTGATATTCTTCACGGTTCCTTCGAGCACCTGGCCTTTCTCCAGTTTGCTCATAATCTCTGCACGCTGTGCTTCGATATCGCTTTCGATCAGGGCTTTGTGTGATACAACTGCGTTCTTGATGGTTTCGTTGATCTTCACCACCTTAAACTCCATTGTTTTACCTACAAACTGATCGTAATCGGTAACCGGTTTAACGTCGATCTGTGAACCGGGTAAGAATGTTTCCATTCCAAAAACATCCACGATCAGACCACCCTTGGTTTTTGAAGTCACGGTACCGGTGATCACTTCACCTGTTTTGTGTACTTCAACGATACGCTCCCATGCACGGGTAATACGTGCCTGGCGGCGGCTGAGGTTCAGATGACCTTCACGGTCTTCTTTCTCCACAATCATAACTTCCACTTCATCGCCGATAGACAGGTTGGGGATGTCCCGGAATTCGTTGAGTGAAATAAGGCCATCACTTTTGAACCCGATGTTCAGCACCACATCAGTCTTCGTCAGACCAACAACGAGGCCTTTCATCAGTTCGCCATCATTCAGCTGTACAAAAGTATTTTCATACACTTTGTCGTACTTCTCTTTTTCTTCTTTGGTATAAGAAGTAACATTACGTTTGTCCACGCTCCAGTCGAAATCGTCATGGGCCGTGGCCACAGGTGCAGTTGGTGTCGCTGTAGCTGCTGCTGAATCTTCAGCACCAGACTCCTGTGCATCAGCGTTTAGTTGTTTTTGAATACTGTTTTCAAACATGTTAAATGATCCCCGAAGGGTTTTATTTTCGGGGCAGCAAAGATAATTCAAATAAATGGGGAAAAACGCTTTTGGGGACGAAGTTTTTTCATTAGCTTCCACTCTGTAACATGCTGATTTAGCGACCCTTGCAAGCCTTGTGAGAGTGGCTTTCGGGGAATATTTCTCATTTTTCACTTTTAAACGGCCCAGGCCACAATTGCGAAACATTGCTGTATCATTACCTTAAATTAATTGCCGGAATCGCCATCCGTATTTTTTTCCGGAAAATCATCATCAATCATCCGGAAAGGTTGCGTGAAAAAGGGCCCCTGTTGCTGGCGTCCAACCACCCGAATTCATTCCTGGATTCCGTTTTACTCAATACCATTTTTGACCAGCCTGTCTGGTCGCTGGCCCGTGGCGATGTGTTTAAAAAACCTTTGTTCCGCAAACTGCTGACCGCGGTGAAAATATTACCTGTGTACCGGACCAGCGAAGGCGTGGAAAATCTTTCTGAAAATTATAAAACCTTTGATGCCTGTATCGGACTGTTCAGGCAAAATGGGATCATCACTATTTACAGTGAGGGAAAATGTATCAATGAATGGCATTTACGGCCGCTGAAAAAAGGAACAGCCAGGCTGGCGATCAAAGCATGGGAAGAAAATATACCGCTTCGGGTTTTACCGGTTGCCCTGAATTACAGTTCATTTACCCGGTTTGGTAAAAACATATTTATCAATTTCGGTGAGATCATCACCCCGGATGTGATTGCTGACCATGCTGCGGATGGCATGCGCAATCTTGAATTTAATAACCGCTTACGGGCTGAACTGGAAAAAGGGGTGTTTGAAATACCCCCCGGTGATAAACAGCAACTGAAAGAGAAATTATCAGTACCTCTCTCTCCCTTTAAAAAGGCAATCCTCTTTCTACCCGGATGGCTGGGATGGCTGATCAATCTCCCGCCGTTCATATTTGCCCGCCGGAATGCGATCAGCCGGCTTAAAGAGCCTGGTCACTATGATTCTGTTGTCATGGGTATTTTATTACTGATCTACCCGTTGTATATAGTACTGCTTACACTGGCCCTCCTGCTGATCACCCACAACTGGTGGAGCCTGTCCTTCCCGATACTGGCTCTATTTACCGCCTGGGCTTATGTGCAGGTGAAGCCGCAGATGAATAATGAGTAGCTGATCGCATCGACCTAAAGTTTTGCACACCCTGCATTGGGAAAGTACCAGGACAATAATGACTCGTCATTTCTCAATTATAATTCATTTCTCATTTCATTTTTCAACCGGCCTCTGCCATTAATGTCTCTTCCCGAGCTAATCATTACTGATTACTGATTACTCATTACTCATGTATCCATTCGACCTGTCTCTATCATAAAGTCACTATCCCTTAGCTACTCGCTACTGCTGCCGCTGCCACCGAACCGGCCGCTATAAATCCACTGGTCCATGCATGCTGAAAATTAAATCCGCCGGTTATGCCATCCACATCCATAATCTCTCCGGCGAAATACAGTCCGGTTACTTTTTTACTCTGCATGGTATTGACATCAATGCCGGACAGACTGATTCCTCCTGCTGTAACAAACTCCTCTTTAAACGTGGTCTTTCCTTTTACATCAAAAATGGTCTGCACCAGGTTTGCAATTAACTTATTTGTTTCTTTGGAAGGCAGGTCTGCCCATCTTTTCTCTTTATCAATACCAGAAAGTTCCAGCAATAAATCCCATAAACGCTGTGGCAAACCAAACGGGTTACGAAGACTGATCTTCTGTGCAGCCAATTCCTGCCGTATACTTCTCATCTGTATAGCGAATTGCTGATCCTGCTGCCCCGGCAGCCAGTTTACACTGACCTGAAAATGGTAATTTCTACCGGCCAGTTCGCGGGCCCCGCGGGCACTGAGTTTTAAAACCGCCGGTCCGCTGAGTCCCCAGTGGGTGATCAGTAAGGGGGCGGTTTCTTCCAGCTTTGTTCCATTGATCTTAATCGTGGCGGCAGGTACACTTACTCCCATCAGCCCGGTGACCGGGTGACCAGGAATATTAAATGTAAAAAGGGAAGGCACGGGTGTCTCAATCGTATGACCTGTATCCTGCAGCCAATCAAACATAACTGTCTTTGGATAACCACCACAGGCCACACACACATATTCCGCCTCCATTGTTTTCCCGTTATTCAGCAGTAAATCAAACTTACCAGCAGTATTTTTCAACTGCACCACTTCTGCATTCATCCGTATATCCACCCGGTATTGATTCACCTCTTTCAGCAGACAACTGATAATACTCTCGGAATTATCGGAAGCGGGAAACATACGTCCGTCGGATTCTGTCTTTAAAGACACACCCCGCTCCTCAAACCATTTTATTGTATCCACGGTAAAAAAACGATGAAACGCTTTTCGTACAAAGCGGCTGCCTCTCGGGTAATGCCGGCTCATCTCTTCTATATCAAAACAGGCATGGGTAAGATTGCAGCGGCCGCCGCCACTGATCCTGACTTTCGACAACAATTTGCCGGATTTTTCCAGCAGGATTACTTCCAGCAACGGATTCAGCCGGGCCGCATTGACCGCACAGAAAATTCCGGCAGCTCCGCCGCCTATGACCACCAGTTTTTTAGACAAGAAGTAATTTTTTGCAAAGAACGATGAATTTTATTTAAGTTCGTTCAACTCCAAACAAGAAACCGATGGCAGTTCAGCTCAATAAAAAAGAACTCCGGGAATTACCGGTGGTGCCCTATGAAAAAATCAGGGACTACCTGCAAACAGGCCATATCTTTTTCAGTTCGGGCAGCTATACTTTCTCGGGTATTATTCAACGGCTGACCCGGAGTGTCTGGAGTCATGTGGCTATTGTATATAAAGATGAAAAACTGGGAAGAGTACTGATCCTTGAAGCGGAACCTAAAGTCGGAATCCGGATGATCCCACTCTCCAATTATCATCGGAATTACCAGGGAAAGAAAAGGCCCTATAAGGGACAGGTAGTGATCGCCAGACTGAATTCTGAGCTGGAAAATCAACAACTGAATAAGGCGATCAGCTTCGGCCTTGACCAGCTCACCCGGCCATATGACAACTGGGAAATCATCCGTATCATGTTACGGATCCTGTTCAGGAAAGGTAAAAGGGAACGCAATAAAAGCTATATCTGTTCTGAACTGGTACGTGACGCCTATGCCAAATCGGGAGTGCTCTTCAAAATGAATGACACCTATATCAGCCCGCAGGAAATATGGAAAGATGAACGGGTGGAGTTTAAATACAGGTTATTGTAACCGACAAGTAATCAGATGTCAGTTGTCAGTAGCCTACTAAGAAATTCAACGCTCAACCTCCTGTATACAAATGCACATTCTTCATCTCCGCTGCCTCAATATGTGTATAATCTGAAAGTACATCCGCCTTGTTTTTCCGTATACACACATCGTGTTCAAAATGCACGGAAGGTTTTCCGTCTTTTGTACGGACCGTCCAGCCATCTTCTTCGGTATACACTTCTTTCTTTCCTAAATTGATCATCGGCTCTATCGCCAGCACCATACCTTCTTTCAGTTTGGCTCCGCTTCCTCTTTTACCATAATTGGGTACCTGTGGATCTTCATGTAATTCCTTACCCAGTCCATGCCCTACCAGTTCACGCACCACCCCATATCCATGTTTCTTCTCTGTGTATTCCTGGATGGCAAAACCGATATCACCCACCCGGTTACCGGCCACTGCTTTCTCAATGCCTTTATAAAGCGATTCCTTGGTTACCTGAATCAGTTGCATCACGTCCTTACCAGGATCCCCAATGGCAAATGTATAGGCGTGGTCACCATGCCAGCCATCCAGTATCACCCCCACATCCACTGTGATAATATCGCCTTCTTTCAATTCGCGCTTATTAGGAAATCCATGGACCACCACATCGTTTACAGAAATACAGGAATTGAACGGATAGCCATGATAATTCAGGAAGGAGGGAATAGCTTTATGATCACCAATAAATGTTCCGATCGTGTTATCAATGGAGAGGGTATCCATCCCCGGCCGAAGCATTGTAGCCACTTCAGTGAGGGTTTTGCTCACCAACAGGGCGCTTTTGCGCATCATCTCCACCTGTTCATATGTTTTATACAAAATCATGCTGCAAATATCTTATAAAAAAAGAACCCGGCAAGTGGCCTTACCGGGTCTGTATTCGTTTTGTTGAATTTTACATCTGAACGGCTGAAGTTGTCTGGCGGCCCTGGATACGGCCACTTTTCATCAGTCCGTCGTATTGGCGCATCAGCAGTTGCGTTTCGATTTGTTGAAGGGTATCCAGAATTACACCCACCATAATCAGCAGTGATGTACCACCGAAGAAGGTCGAGAATTGCTGGGTAACTCCAAGTCGCTCAGCTATACCGGGCAGGATACCCACAAATGCCAGGAGAATCGCTCCGGGAAAAGTGATTTTATCCATGATAGAACCGATATAATCAGCGGTGGGCTGACCGGGTTTAACGCCTGGAATAAATCCATTGTTTTGCTTCAGGTTGTCTGCGATCTGCTTGGGGTTAAAGATCAGGGCCGTGTACAGGAAAGTGAACCCGATGACCACAACTGAATAGATCAGCATATACAGGAAGCTTTTGTGGTCAGTAATCGCCCGCAGGAAGCCGCTGGCCTGGGTATTATAATTTGCAAAAATGGTCGGAATAAAAATGATCGCCTGGGCAAAGATGATCGGCATCACACCTGCACTGTTGACCTTCAGGGGTAGAAACTGGCGGGCACCCCCAAACTGGCGGTTACCAACAATCTGCTTGGCATAGTTCACCGGCACTTTACGCACACCCTGAATCAGCAGGATACAACCCATAATGATCGCGATCAGGATGGCGATTTCAATGATGAAAACGAGGATCTGTCCATTGCGGATGGATTTGGCACTCAGCTCCTGCAGGAATGATTGCGGAAGGCGGGCCAGGATTCCGATCATGATAATGAGCGAGGTTCCGTTACCCAGTCCTTTATCGGTGATTTTCTCTCCCATCCACATCACAAACATAGTACCGGCGGTAAGTACAACTACCGTGGATAACCAGAAGTATCCGGCATATCCGGCCAGAATAGCACCGTTCTGCTGGGTCATTCCCTGCAGGTAGGTAACGTATGCAGAAGCCTGTAAAATGGTCACAATGACCGTCAGGTAACGGGTATACTGATTGATTTTTTTGCGTCCGCTCTCACCTTCTTTCTGCATTTTCTGGAAACGGGGTACCAATACCGTCATCAGCTGCATAAAGATAGACGCTGAGATATACGGCATGATTCCAAGGGCAAAAATAGAAGCCTGGTTAAATGCACCTCCGGAGAAGGCATCAATCAGGCCAAGGATACCTGTATTGCTGTCGCCGGTTTCCGCCATTTTATTCGGATCAATACCCGGTAATACAATGTGTGCACCCAGGCGATAAATCGCGATCATCATCATGGTGAACAGGATCTTGCCGCGCAACTCTTCGATGCTCCAGATATTCTTGAGTGTCTGTATAAATTTCTTCACGGGGATATAAAAGTTTAAAGCACGTAAAACATAAAAGACGCATTAAATGCGTCGTAATTTAGTGAAATTACTTTACTATTTCCACCGAACCACCGGCTGCTTCGATTGCCGCTTTGGCTTTTTCACTCACTGCATTTACCCGGAAGGTGAATTTTTCTTTCAGTTCACCATTGCCCAGTACTTTCACGCGGTCAGTCTGTGCGATCAGTCCGTTGATATACAGGTTCTCGAGGCTGAATTCAGTGATATTATATTTTTCTGCCAGTTGCTCAACCTGTCCGAGGTTGATCACTTTGTATTCAATACGATGGGGATTCTTGAAACCGCGCTTGGGGATACGGCGCTGGATTGGCATCTGGCCACCTTCGTGAGCCATTTTATTTTTGAAACCGGTACGTGACTGGGCACCTTTTGTACCTTTAGTAGAGGTTCCGCCATGTCCTGAACCGTCACCACGGCCGATACGCTTTGTCTTGTGTGTTGCGCCTTTTGCAGGTCTTAATTCGTGTAATTTCATTGCTTTTATTTTTTACTCATCGCCCCAAAAGCGTCGGGGCTCGCATTTTTTTGTCTGTTGACTCCTGAATAAGTCAGGTTATTTGACTTCTTCGACTTTCACCAGGTGGGTCACTTTATGAACCATACCCAGGATCTGAGGAGTTGCTTCCATTTCGCGGGAAGAATTTGTCTTGTTCAGTCCAAGTGCCTGCAGCGTAAGCTTCTGGCGTTCAGGTCTGTCAATCGGGCTTTTCACCAATGTTACTTTTATCTTCTTCATAAAATTCCTGTTTTCAAATCCCAAAATCCACCGGATGCCGGGACCTGGAATTTTTAATTTATGATTTAACCGTTGAATACTTTCTTTAATCCCATGGTGCGGGTCTTTGCCACATGAATGGGTTCACGCAGTAAAGCCAGCGCTTTAAAGGTAGCTTTCACCACGTTGTGGGGATTAGCAGAACCCAGCGATTTGGCCAGTACGTCTGTTACACCAGCGGCTTCCAGCACAGCACGCATTGAACCTCCGGCGATCACTCCTGTACCATGAGCAGCGGGTTTGATCAGCACTTTGGCAGCGCCTTCTTTAGCCCATTGGTCATGAGGAATGGTGCCTTTCATAACGGGAACCTTGATCAGGTTCTTTTTGGCATCCTCAATTCCTTTGGTAATCGCTTCCTGTACTTCTTTAGCTTTACCCAGACCGTGGCCTACTACCCCGTTTTCATTTCCTACCACCACTAAGGCTGAGAAACTGAAAGCACGTCCGCCTTTGGTTGTTTTTACCACACGGTTAATGGCAACCACTTTATCTTTCAGTTCCAGGTCACCGGCTTTTACCCTGTTTACGTTAAACTTTGACATTTATACTTGTAATTAAAAGTTTGAATGGATTGTTTAGAACAGAAGACCGCCTTCACGGGCTCCGTCGGCTACTGATTTCACCCGTCCATGATAGAGGTATCCACCACGGTCAAAAGTTACATCTTTAATACCCAGTTCAGTTGCTTTGAGGGCAATAGCAGCACCTACCAGTTTACCTTTTTCACTCTTTGTTACTTTCTGGGCGGCGATATCTTTATCCCTGGACGAAGCGGCAGCCAGTGTCTGACCTTTGGTATCATCGATCAGCTGTGCATAAATTTCCGCGTTACTGCGGTACACCGATAAACGGGGTTTGGCAGTCGTTCCGCTGATTTTGCGGCGGATCCTGTAACGGATATTCTTTCTTCTTTGTGATTTTACTTTTGGATTCATCTCAGTTGTATTTAGTATCCTGATGCTGCCAGGATGCAATTAAAAGTTCAATTATTTACCAGCGGCCTTACCAGCTTTCTTACGTACCACTTCTCCCACATAACGCACCCCTTTACCCTTGTATGGCTCAGGTTTGCGCAGGCTGCGTAGCTTAGCGGCAACCTGGCCGATCAGTTGCTTATCAATACCTTCCAGGGTGATGATGGGATTCTGTCCTTTTTCCTGGGCAGTAGCCACTTTCAGTTCCTTAGGAATTTCGAAAATGATATTGTGAGAATAACCCAGCGCCAGGTCAAGTACATTACCCTGGCTAGCGGCTTTAAAACCCACACCGATCAGTTCCAGCTTTCTTACATAACCATCGGTAACCCCTTTCACCAGGTTGGCGATCAGGGCGCGGTACAGACCGTGCATGGCACGGTGACGGATCTGGTCTGTCGGGCGAACAAAATGCACATGGCCATCTTTTATTTCCACCGTGATATCGCGGTCAATAGCTTGTTTCAGTTCTCCCTGCTTACCTTTTACAGTAATCACGTTGTCTTTACCAACGGTGATGCTTACACCTTCCGGGATAGTGATCGATTTTTTACCTATACGGGACATAAAATAAATTTAATTGTGTTATCTATTTGTTTCGTTACCAACCGGTCAGCCTATATAGGTTCGGCTTAATGTATCGGCAACATCAGTTTTTAGTAGATGTAGCAAAGTACTTCACCACCCACGTTCTGGACTTTGGCGTCTTTGTCAGTCATCACTCCTTTTGAAGTGGACAGGATTGCCACTCCCAGGCCATTCTTCACCCGGCGGAAATCCGCAGGCTTAGAGTACTGGCGCAGGCCCGGACGGCTTACACGCTCCATGCTCTGGATAGCGGGTTGCTTGGTGGCCGGGTCATACTTCAGGGCGATCTTGATCACACCTTGTTTGTTATCATCCTCGAATTTGTATTTCAGGATATAGCCCTGGTTGTACAGGATCTCGGTCATACGCTTTTTCAGGTTCGATGCGGGGATATCCACTACACGGTGACCTGCCATTTGTGCGTTCCGGATTCTTGTCAGGAAATCTGCTATAGGATCTGTTACCATATTTATTGCCCTCCTACGTCCCAACATTACTGTTGGAATAATTGGAAAAGTTTAGTTTATTTAATTGATTTGTTTACCAGCTTGCTTTTTTCAAACCGGGAATCTTGCCATTCAGCGCCATGTCACGCAGAGCTACCCTGGAAATTCCAAAGTAACGTACATAACCTTTAGGACGGCCAGTCAGCTGGCAACGGTTTTTTAAGCGGACTTTGGAAGAGTTTTTCGGCATCTCGTCCAGCGCTTTCCAGTCGCCGGCTTTCTTCAGCTCTTCACGTTTGGCTGCAAATTGTGCAACCATTCTTTCCCTTTTCCGCTGCCTGGCTTTTACCGAAGTTTTTGCCATTAGTGATTATTCTTTTAGTTAGAATTATTTTTAGCGTTTTTGAAAGGCATACCGAGTTCCTTCAGCAGCTCATATGCTTCTTCATCAGTAGTGGCCGTTGTCACAAAAGTGATATCCATACCGGTGATTTTGTTTACTTTATCGATATCGATTTCCGGGAAAATGATCTGTTCTGTTACACCCAGGGTATAGTTACCGCGGCCGTCAAAAGCTTTTTCATTGACACCTTTGAAGTCACGTACACGGGGCAGTGCTACAGAGATCAGGCGATCCAGGAATTCAAACATTTTGTCACCGCGCAGGGTCACCCGGGCGCCAATCGGCATGTTCTTCCGGAGTTTGAAGTTGGAGATGTCTTTCTTAGACATGGTAGCCACGGCTTTCTGACCGGAAATAGTGCTCAGCTCTTCGATGGCAATATCCACCATTTTCTTGTCAGACACTGCTCCGTTCACACCACGGTTCAGGCAGATCTTCTCCAGTTTGGGAGCCTGCATAACGGTGGCATAGCTGAACTTTTTTACCAGGGCAGGTACAACATCTTTTTTGTACTTGTCTGCCAGTCTCGGGGAATATGTTTTTGTACTCATATAATTCACTTATTACGCCAGGTGAGCATTTAGATTTTCTCTCCTGATTTTTTTGAAATTCTTACTGTTTTGCCTTCTTCCCGTTTCCGGGTAATACGGGCAGGTGCTTTGGCTTTGACATCCCAGAGCATTACATTGCTGATCGCAATAGGTGCTTCTTTTTTCACGATACCACCCTTTGTATTCTGGGCAGAAGGTTTGGTGTGTTTGGTAATGATATTCACGCCTTCCACGATCAATTTACCTTTTTCCACCAGCACTTCTTTTACCGTACGGGGTTTAGATAAATCTTTATCATCGCCGGTGATCACCACCACGCTGTCACCTTTACGGATGTTATACTTGGGTTTAAATCTTGCTTTCATTTTATCTTACGTTAATGGGTGTTACCCTTTTTTTCAATTATAATACTTCGGGAGCCAGTGAAATAATCTTCATATAACCTTTATCACGGAGCTCACGGGCCACCGGGCCGAAGATACGGGTACCCCTGGGCTCATCAGACTGGTTCAGGATCACCACCGCGTTGTCATCAAAACGGATATAAGAACCGTCTTTACGACGAAGCTTATTCGTGGTACGTACAATCACTGCTTTGGCAACTGTACCTTTTTTGATGCCACCCTGAGGGATCGCATCCTTTACCGTTACTACGATTTTGTCGCCAATCCGGGCATAGCGCTGACCGCTGTTACCGAGTACACGGATACAAAGCACCTCTTTGGCACCGCTGTTGTCCGCTACATTTAACCGGCTTTCTTGCTGAATCATCTTTTTAAGCTTTGAGCCCTTTTCATTTCCGATCCGGGCAGTTAATACTTTTTTTTCTCAGAGGCTGCAGCTGACTACTACAGCATAAAAGTTATTTCACTTTTTCCACCACTTCCACCAGTCTCCAGCGTTTTGTCTTGCTCAGCGGACGGGTTTCCATGATCTTCACCACATCGCCAATGCTGCACTCATTTTTGTCATCATGCGCATGGAACTTCGTGGTCTTTTTC
>CAZYTV010000034.1:0-24586 GCA_964650455.1 uncultured Chitinophaga sp.
TGGGAGGGTAGTTTTCTGATTCCTTGGGTGAAGTTTCCTCTCTTCGCGGGTTGGCTTGTTTGAACCCTGGGCGAAGTTTCCTCGCTTCTTGGGAGGGTAGTTTTCTGATTCCCTGGGCGAAGTTTCCTCGCTTCGCTCGGAATGACAAGGTTTGAGGGGAAAGTGGAGTAAGATTTCTCGCTTCGCTCGAAATCACAGAATGTGACTGTTTTTTTCCCAGTGTTTGGTGGTTAAAAACACTTTGACAGGATTTTCCTGATAAGCACTTTTATGGTAAAAAATGTACAAGCCATGAAAGTAGCTGCGAAAGTCTATTATGTATACATTGTTACTAATAAGAATCGAACTACATTGTATATCGGGGTTACGAATAACTTACAAGCCAGACTTGTGGAGCATTGGGAGAACAGGGGGCGGTTTGCATCATTTGCGGGACGTTACTTTTGTTTCAATTTGATCTACTATGAGACCTATGAGTTTATTCAAAAAGCGATAGACCGTGAAACCGAGATCAAAAAATGGAACCGGGATAAGAAAGAAGCGCTTATTAAGTTGCAAAACCCCGACTGGCAATTTATGAACGAAAAGATATGTGGCCAGTGGCCACCCACATCCATGCCCAAACGGTTTTAGCACTCAGACTTCGAGCGCAGCGAGAAGTCTTACCCTTTTTTCCCCGGTCCCTGTCATTCCGAGCGAAGCGAGGAAACTACTCCCGGGGGTTCTGAGGTTCATGTAAGTTAGCAGAAAGATGGGAAGCCAGGATTTTCGAGCAAGTTATCTCAACGGTCATCGGCAGGAGCTTGGTTAAATGTAGTTTGCCCCACTCAGGAAATCGAAAGGCGCAGTAATCAAGTGCAAGTTGCCTCATGGTCGGATCAAAAGGAGCTTTGATCAAATACAAGGTCCCTCGCTTCGACGGAAGGTCGTTTGCGATTTGCTTGGAAATAGTTTCCTCGCTTCGACGGAAGATCATTTTCGGGTTGCTTGGAAGAAGTTTCCTCGCTTCGACGGAAGATCATTTTCGAATTGCTTGGAAGAAGTTTCCTCGCTTCGCTCGGAATGATGTGGCTTTGGAGGTGGGGGGAGGGCAAGACTTCTCGCTGCGCTCGAAGTGACAGTGAGCTTAGTTTTTTATAGGTACTGGCAAAATACAAGGTCCCTCCTTTGTCAGAATGATCATTTTCGATTTGCTTGGAAGAAGTTTCCTCGCTTCGCTCGGAATGACAGGGCGTTGAGGGGAGGGGGAGCAAGTTTTCTCGCTTCGCTCGAAAATCAAGTAGTGGAACATTTTTTTTTGCACTAAATACTGAACCACTTCAATGTATTACTATTAACTCCGGAGAACCCTTGGTCCTTATTTGTTTCTTGCTTCTTGATCATTCTTTGGATCTTGCCTGCCCGCCGAAGCTTTAGCGTAGGCGGGGTCTCTTGTTTCTTGATGCTTTTTTGGCGTCTTGGAATCTTGGTTTCTTGGATTTTTATCCCAGGTATTCCTTAATCACCTCATGCACCTTCTCATTTCTTCCCAGCAATTTCCCCAGTTTCTTCAGCATTACCGTCACAAAAAACATAAACCCGAATAGCAATAGTAGCTGGTACTCCAGCCGCATATTCCTCAGGAAATAGATTTCAATCAGGATAAATCCATGAATAAAGCAGATCAGTTTGGACGCAAATGCATGGGTATATCCCTGGTTGGTGAGCAGGTGATGAATATGGGTTTTGTCGGGGGCAAAGGGCGAGTTACCCTTCCACATGCGACCGAGAAAAACACGCAGGGTGTCGAATACGGGAATCAGGGCCACACCGGTAATAAAGACAGGTGCATTGGGCAGTGCAGGTACCAGGGCTGATTCATTGACCTGCAATAAGCGGATACTCAGTACCGATACCACAAATCCCAATACCAGCGAACCGGTATCGCCCATAAATATTTTAGCGGGATTGAAATTGAAATAAAGAAAGGCCAGGATGCCACCAGCGAGGGCAAAAGCAATTAATGCTGTATTCCCATCCCGGTTCATGATCAGGAATAAACCCAGCGTGATCAGGCTCATAAATCCGAGTCCGCCGGCCAGTCCGTCAATGCCATCAATCAGGTTAAAGGCATTGGTAATACCTACAATGGCCAGGACCGTGATGGTGAACTGTGCCTGCACCGGAATTTCTTCGATGCCAAAGAGTCCGCCGAAACTGGTAATACGGATACCGGAAATGGCTACCAGTAATGCAAGGGCGACCTGTATGATAAATTTATATTTCGCAGAGAGGTCTTTCAGGTCATCCATGATGCCTAAACCGAAAAGAATGACGACGGAAAAGAAGAAACTGATCAGGGCTGGCTCTGTACTGAACGGAAACCAAAGGAAAAGGGAACAGGCCATGCCGGCAATAATCGCAATGCCTCCCATGGTAGGAATCGGTGTTGTATGTTCTTTCCGGGCATTGGGCTTATCATATAATTTATACTTCCGGATCAGGCTGATGATGGGGGGGATACTGATCAGCGTTACCACAAACGCGGAGACCAGGCAAAGCAGCGCAAACTTGTATTCGGTGAAATACAGGTCAAGCTGTAACAGGTGGAAATGGTTTTTCATCAGTGATGGTTTGTCCTGAATGGTGGATTTACGTAAGTAAAGTAGGTAGCTTTTACCATTCCTGCAAGGCCTTTTAATGCAGCAGTATCGGTATTTGCTCTTTTAAGGGGGCGCTGTGCAGGATTTAGCGGCATATTTGGGATATTTGCGAAGAGTGAACCGTATTTTTCACATTATTTCATGACCATATTCCACTTCTTTTTCTATGCTTCTTTCGGGATCCTGTTTTATTCCTACCTGGGATATGGTGGAATAATCTGGCTGATCACCCGCAACCCTGGTCAACAAAAGAAAAAGACGACTGATGAACAGTGGCCGGCGGTCACCATCGTGATTGCTGCCTATAATGAAGCCAGCATTCTGGATCAGAAACTCAGCAACACCTTATCCATCGATTATCCCGCTCACCGGTTTAAGATACTTATAGTTACTGATGGCTCCACTGATGAGTCGGCTGCAGTGGTCAGCCGCTATCCGTCTGTAAGACAGATTCATCATCCCGAACGAAAAGGAAAATTCGCAGCGATCCGGAATGCCATGCAGCAGGTGGATACCCCACTGGTGGTATTTACAGATGCCAATAGCTTGCTGAACCCGGAATGTATTAAACGGATGGTATTCCATTACGGGGATGCGGCGGTTGGTGGGGTGGCAGGTGAAAAAAAGATCCGGGTGGATGCACAGAATTCGGCCGTGGGACAGGCAGAAGGAATCTACTGGCGCTATGAATCCTTTATGAAAAAAATGGATGCCCGGTTCTATACCGTAGTGGGTGCCGCCGGTGAGTTGTTCTCTATCCGCACCGCCTTATTTACCCCGGCAAATGAGGAATGGATACTGGATGATTTTATGATGGCCATGCAGATCTGCCTGCAGGATTATAAAATGGCCTATGAGCCCGGAGCCTTTGCCACGGAAGCTCCATCGGTATCGCTCGCGGAAGAACAAAAACGAAAAGTACGGATTGCCGCCGGTGCTTACCAGGCCGCCGCCCGTCTGGGTAAGGCACTGAATGTATTTCGTTATCCCCGCCTGGCTTTTCAATATTTTTCACGGCGCATACTCCGTTGGTTTTTTTGTCCGCTGGCACTGGTACTGCTCCTGATCAGCAATACCGGGTTAGTCCTGCAAAATCCGGATTCGCTTTTTTTCCGCTGGATGCTGATCGCCCAGTTATTTTATTACTTACTCTGTCTGACCGGCTGGCTGATGTTACGCTCAGGGAAAAAAGCGGGTATCCTGAGTATCCCTTATTACTTCCTGTTTATGAATAGCTGCCTGATCAAAGGATTCATCTTGTATAGAAAGGGTAAACCAACCGTGTTCTGGCAAAAAGCGGCGCGACAGTCCAACTGATTGCACCCGCCATTGTTTACTTTTGCCGGAAACTATTTTTATTTCAACAACCGCTTCCATATTAGCCAATCCCATTGAGTACCTGAAAGGGGTGGGCCCTTTACGTGCTGATCTGCTCAAAAAGGAACTCAATATTTTCACGTTTGGTGATTTGTTGGAACATTATCCGTTCCGGCATATCGACCGGACCAAACTGAACCAGGTAAGCGAACTGACACCGCTCTCCGAATTTGCCCAGATCGCCGGGGTATTGCTGAGTTTCGATATCATCGGCCAGCGTGCAGGGAAGCAACTGGTGGCCCAGTTAAAAGATAAAACCGGGATACTCGAACTGACCTGGTTCCAGGGAATCAACTGGGTACAGAAACTACTTGAACCCGGTAAGTCCTACCTGGTCTATGGAAGGGTAGGTTTTTTTAATGGCAAACCGCAGATCGTGCATCCCGAACTGGAAGTCCTGGTACCCGATCAGCCCCTGGCAAAAAACTTCCTGGAACCCGTTTATTCCACCACCGAAAAATTAAAAGCAAGGGGACTGGGAGGCAGGCAGATCGGTAAACTGACCCAGTTGCTGATGATGCAGGTGAAGGAAAAAGAGGTGGAGGAAAACCTGCCTGAAACCATCCTGAAACAATTGAATCTCCCGGGGCGTTATAAGGCCTTACAGCAAATACATTTTCCTCAATCAGACCAGGAGTACCAGGAAGCGGTAAAACGGATCAAGTTTGAAGAATTGTTTATGGCACAGTTGCGGATGAACCTGCTCCGCAGCCAGCGTCACCGTTATTCAAAGGGCGTGATCTTTGAAAAAGTGGGGGATTATTTCAATGATTGCTATAAAAATCACCTGCCCTTCGAATTAACCGGAGCCCAGAAAAGGGTGATCCGGGAGATCAGGGCCGACACGGCTACCGGAAAGCAAATGAACCGGTTGCTGCAAGGGGATGTGGGCAGTGGAAAGACCATTGTGGCCGTACTCAGCATGCTGCTCGCGGTGGATAATGGCTACCAGGCCTGCCTGATGGCACCTACGGAGATACTGGCACAACAACATTACCAGGGTATTGGTGAGTTGCTGGAAAAACTGGGGGTATCAGTTCGCTTACTCACAGGCTCTGTAAAAGCGGCGGAACGGAAAAAAATTCTGGCCCAGCTGGCCAGCGGTGAGCTCCATATTTTATTGGGTACCCATGCCGTAATTGAAGATGTGGTTGAGTTTAAAAAACTCGGATTGGTCATCATTGACGAGCAACACCGTTTTGGCGTGGCCCAGCGGGCCCGTTTGTGGAAGAAAGCCGAAGTGCCTCCACACATGCTGGTCATGACGGCCACCCCGATACCCCGCACATTGGCCATGACTGCTTACGGTGATCTGGATTATAGTGTGATCGACGAATTACCTCCCGGCCGGCAACCGATCAGCACAGTACACCGTTTTGAATCACAGCGGAGTAAAGTGATGGACTTTATAAGGGCCGAGATCGATAAAGGCCGGCAGATCTATATCATTTTCCCCCTGATCGAGGAAAGTGATAAAATGGATTATGAAAACCTGATGAAAGGGTACGAAAATGTAAAAGCTTATTTCCCGGAACCCAAATTCTGGATCAGTATGGTGCATGGACGACAACCGGCTGAGCAGAAAGAACTAAATATGAAACGGTTTGTTGAACATGATACTCAGATCATGGTCTCGACCACCGTGATAGAGGTTGGCGTAAATGTACCCAACGCTTCGGTGATGGTCATTGAAAGTGCGGAGAAATTCGGCCTGTCACAGCTCCACCAGTTGCGGGGTCGGGTAGGCCGGGGAGCCGAAAAAAGCTATTGTGTATTATTAACCGGGTCCAAATTAGGTAATGATGCCCGTGAGCGCATCAATATCATGACATCGACCAATAACGGATTCGAAATAGCAGAAAAGGACCTGGAATTGAGAGGTCCCGGAGAAATTGAAGGAACCAGGCAGAGCGGGGCATTAAACTTCCGGCTGGCCAGTATAGTCCAAGATCGTGATTTACTGGAAATTGCCCGGAATATGGCCGCGGCCCTGCTGGAAAAAGATCCGGACCTGCTTTCGGCCGAAAATTTGCAGTTAAAGAAATTCCTGCATTACCGGAAGGGTCCTGTTCAGTGGAGTAAAATTGCCTGATGCCCCCGTAATTTTCATTAGGAAAAAACGGAAAGACGGCGATTCTTAACAGAAGTTTTAAATCCTTTTCTGGGAAAAAATCGTTAATTTAAAGTAAATAAGTTGACTCTGAAAACACTCTTTTCCATTACCGTAGCCCTGCTTGCTGTCTGTACACTATCAGCCCAGGGAAATATTGAATTTATCGAGAATAAAGGTCAGTGGGATGAGCGTGTACGTTATAAGGGCGATGTGAGTAACGGGGCATTCTTTATCCGCAATGGAGGTTTTACAGTGGTTCAGCATAGTCCCGCTGATCTGCAACGACTCAATCAGTTTAAACACGGACTTACAGCCGAAGGAAAAATGGCTGGTGCTCCCGGACCAGTAACCGTTCGCTCACATGCCTGGAATGTGGATTTTGTGGGCGCTTCTTCCGGGGCTGTGATCATACCGGATAAACCCATTCCCACCTATAACAACTATTTTGTCGGTAATAATCCATCCAAATGGGCCGCTGATTGTAAGATCTTCCAGGGGATCATGATTAAAAATGTTTATCCGGGTGTGGATGTCCGTTACTATACTGACCGCGGCACCCTGAAATATGATATTCTTGTTCAGCCCGGCGCCGATCCTTCACGGATTGCCCTGAAATATGATGGGGTGGATAAAATACAGGTGAAGAACAAGGAACTCGTCGTGGGCACATCACTCGCTGAATTTAAAGAATCAGCCCCTTTCACTTTTCAGCCTTCTGTTACGGGCCGTGCCGAAGTGAATTGCAGGTATACGGTGACAGGGAATGTGGTGCGCTTTGATATAAAAGACTATGACCGTACCAAACAACTGGTGATTGATCCCAGTATCGTATTCTGTTCCTTTTCTGGCAGCCGCTCCGACAACTGGGGTTTCACCGCTACCTATGGTCCCGATGAAAGTCTCTTTGGCGGTGGTATTGTGTTTGGCAGTACCGGCAGTGGTTTTCCGGTTTCCACCGGTGCCTACGAAACCACCTACCAGGGTGGAGAATTCGATATCGGTATCATCAAATTATCCCCCAACGGGAATAACAGGATCTATGCCACCTATATCGGTGGTAACGGGAAGGACCAACCGCATTCACTGATTGTGGATGCTGCCGGCAATCTCACCCTGGCCGGCCGGACCAATTCTTCTGATTATCCAACGATTAATAACGGAACTGCAGGCGGTGCCGGATTTGATATCGTCGTAACGAAGCTGAATGCAGCGGGCTCGGCCCTGATCGGTTCACGTCGTATCGGTGGCAGTGGTAATGATGGCGTCAATATTTCAGACACCCGTGGATTAAGTTCCCTGCAACGCAATTATGGAGATGATGGCCGCAGTGAAGTGATCCTTGATGCGACCGGCAATGTATATGTGGCTTCCTCCACGCAATCATCTGACTTCCCGGGCACAGCCGGTTTCTTCCAGCCGACATTCGGCGGAGGTTCCCAGGATGGGGTGTTGCTCAAACTGTCCCCGGACCTGGGCACCATTCTTTTTTCCAGTTATCTGGGTGGTTCAGCGAATGATGCCGCTTATGTGCTTTCTATCAGTCCGCTCACCAATAATATTTATGTAGGCGGTGGTACAGAAAGTCAGAATCTCTTGCAGGGCACACAGGGCGGAACCCTCGGCACGGCCAACCACGGTGTCATTGACGGGTTTGTGGCGGTCATCAATAATACAGGCACCAATGTAATCCGTTCCTCTTATATCGGTACACCGGGTATTGACCAGGTGTTTGGGGTGCAGTTTGATGCACTTGGTTTCCCGTATATCATGGGTCAGACCACCGGTACATGGCCGATACAGAATGCCCTGTTTAGTAATGCAGCAGGCAAACAATTTATCTGCAAACTGCAGCCGGATCTTTCTGCATATGTTTACTCCACCGCTTTTGGCTCTGGCGGCCTTACACCGAATATTTCGCCGATTGCCTTCCTGGTTGACCGGTGCGAAAACGTATACATTTCAGGATGGGGTGGTTTCTTCAGTACCGACAATGCTTTTAACAGTGCGGGTACCACCGGCTTACCGGTTACCGCGGATGCTTTCAAAAGCACAACTGATGGGAAAGATCTTTATTTCTTTGTATTAAAAAAGAATGCCGACTCCCAGCTTTTTGGCAGTTTCTTTGGCGAGAATAACGCACCCGGTACGGGTTGCGATCACGTGGATGGGGGCACCAGCCGCTTTGACAGGAATGGAAAAATTTACCAGGCTATTTGTGGTAACTGTAATATCGGTTCCCGACCAATCTATCCCACCACACCCGGTGCCTGGTCAACCGTTAATAATGCAGTGGGTGGAGGTGAGTGTAATCTTACGATGCTTAAAATTGACATGAACCTTTCTGGTGTGCGGGCCGGTGTGCAATCTTCCATTAACGGTGTGCCCAGAGACACAGCAGGCTGTCAGCCACTCACCGTTGACTTTACAGATACATTGGCTACAGGGGTCAGTTATGAATGGCATTTCGGGGATGGGTCTCCAATGGTTTCCACCACGGTACCCAATGCTTCACATCTCTATCTCAATATCGGGACATATACCGTTATGCTGGTGGCCATTGATCCTGCCACCTGTAATGTGCGTGACACTTCTTATGTCAGAATCAGGGTAGGTAATCTACTGGCCACTCCCGCATTTACCCCGGTTAAACTGCCCCCCTGCGGTTCCTTTAATTACCGGTTTGACAACATAACGATAGCACCACCCACACGGCCTTTCACCAATCAGAGTTTTGTCTGGGACTTCGGGGACGGATCTCCAAGAGTGGTGGCAGGAGCCGCACCGGTATTCCATACCTATGCCGGACCAGGTACTTATAATGTAAAACTGCTGTTGCAGGATACGGTGTATTGTAATGCACCGGACTCAATCGTTGTTCCGTTGAGTGTCGCGGATAATGTGAAAGCGCAGTTTACCACTCCGGCCTCAGGATGTATACCCTATACACCTGTTTTTGATAATACTTCACTGGCCGCCCAGACTTTCCTTTGGGATTTTGGTGACGGCTTTACTTCCACATCAGCCAACCCCAGTCATACCTATACACTGCCGGGTACCTATACGATCACCCTGGTGGCATATAACCCGAATACCTGTAACCTGACTGATACGGCCAGGTTTACGATCCAGGTCTTTGGAGCGCCCACCGCTGACTTTAGTTTTTCACCGGTAACCCCGGCACCCAATATGCCTGTAACATTCAGCAATCTTTCCTCCGCAGATGCAGTGAGTTTTAAATGGGAATTCGGGGATGGCGATACCCTGCGTACCACTTCAAGGGGCAACATCGATCATCAGTATAACTCAACCGGTACCTTTAATGCCTGCCTGACAGCCTATAACCTCATCGGTTGTCCCGCACAGATTTGCAAACCGGTCAGTGCAACCGTGATACCGGTGGTGGATGTGCCGAACGCATTTACCCCGCAAAGCGGTGATCAGAACAGTGTGGTCCTGGTACGGGGATTTGGTATTGCCAAAATGCAGTTTACCATCTGGAACCGCTGGGGACAAAAAGTATTTGAAACCAATGACCGTAATATTGGATGGGATGGTAAAGTGAAAGGAGTCGTGCAGCCCATGGATGTGTATGCCTATACCTTGTCCGTGGAATTCTTTGATGGGGTGAAGACAACGAAAAAGGGCGATATTACCTTAATCAGATAATTGTAGAAAAATGAAGGGCATGAAGCGATATATACTGATTCTTTTCGGCTGCGGATGGTTCAGTGCCCATGCGCAGGATCTGCATTTTTCACAATTCATGAACAGCCCGCTGCTGACCAATCCGGCCAATACCGGTTTTATGCCTGACGGTGATTACCGGTTGGGTGTCAATTACCGGAACCAATGGGCTTCCTTGACGGCTTTTCCCTATAAAACAATGAGTGCCTTCGGAGATGTACAGGTGTTGCAGAACAGCGATAATAACGGATGGCTGGGTGTGGGAGGAATGATCCTCCGGGATGTGGCGGGTGCCAGTGTGCTTACCTCTACTAAAATATACGGATCAGTAGCCTATCACCAGATGATCAATGCCGGAAGCCTGGTGAGCCTGGGATTTAATGTAGGATGGGCCAACAAAAATATCAATACCGCTAATCTGAGTTTCCCCAGCCAGTGGAACGGGCAGTTTTTTGATGCACACCAGACAACGGTGGCACCGAAACTTGACTATAACAACATCAACTACCTCGATATGCAGGTGGGCATGAATTATGCCTATTTCCCCAATGACCGGGCCTATGTGAATGCCGGTTTTTCAGCGATGCATATTAACCAGCCAAGAGAATCATTTTTTAATGAGCAAACCGGTATCAATAACCGGATTCCTGTCCGTTACAACGGGTTCCTGAACGGCAGCTTTAAAGTAAATGATATGGTGATCGTGAATCCCAATGCCTATGTTTCTGTCCAGGCAAAATCCTATGAGATTGTGGGTGGGTTGAATGCTCAGTATAATCTATCAGGTGACGGCGAGAAAACACTGACCGCCGGAGTATATTACCGCTACAAAGATGCCGTGATCCCGATGCTGGGACTGGGCATCAAGGATATCAGTTTTACATTTACGTACGATGCTACGATGTCAGGCCTGAAGAATTTTAATAATACCCGTGGCGCCTTTGAATTCTCGCTGATCAAACAGGGATCAATGGGTAGCTATAAGGGCAATAAACGGGAATCCATGTGCCCCTCATTCAAGTACTGAGCATATCAATGATCAGGATGTAAACGACATCCGTTAAATTGCATCCCGTATATCAATCCCACTTTCCCCTTTTTATGGAATCAAAAACACCCTTAACAGGAACTCCCCGTGAAAAACTCAGGGGCCTTAGAATCCTTACAGCAGCGCTCACTGCCGGCGTGGTTATATTCCTGCTCATCATTGCCGGGATTAACCGGTTTAATATAGCTCCACTGGCTACTGAAACAAAAGAGTACCATTCAGTAATCCTCCTTGCCATGACCGGACTTGCATTGGTTGCTGTATTACTGGGGAAATATATTTATCAGCAAAGGTTAAAGGCGATCCGGGAAGGGAATGATACACTGGATCGGAAAATTGATAAATTCCGGGAAGCCGTTATCCTTTACCTGGCCATTTGTGAAGGAATGGCATTCTTTAGTATCATCGCGTTCATGCTGTCCGGGGAGGTCAGACTGTTGCTGGTAACAGCGGGAATGCTCTTACTGATGCTGGCCAGGTATATTGCTCTGAAAAAACCGGAAGCGGAATTGAATCTCAGTTGGTCTGAACAGGAAGAATTGAATAAATAAACGGAATACGTAAACTCATGAACAAAAAATTCATCGCCTTATTATTCGGTGTTTTTCTTTTTACAGCAGTAAAAGCGCAAGACGAAGAAGAAGAGAAAAAAGGGTTTAAGGCCAACCATGTATTTATTGGCACCGGACTCAACCTGGGTTTTTCCAATGGCTTTATCATCGGGTTGAACCCGGAGTTTGGTTATAGTCTCAACCAGGTGCTGGATGTCGGGATCGCATTGAACCTGACGTATGTCACCCAACGAAACCCGAATGTCAATATCACCGCCCGTTACCTCGCACTCGGGGGTGGCCCCTTTCTCCGGATATGGCCGATTCAGCAGCTATTTGCAGGAGCCCAGTTTGAGTATAATAAAATATCCTATAGTGAAAAAACAGCTGCAGGTATTATTAATAAAGCAAAGGCTTCAGCGCCGAGCTTCCTCGTGGGACTGGGTTACGGCACCCGTACCATCGGCCGGGCACAATTTTATACCAGCATCATGATCGATGCCATGAAGGATATCAATTCGCCCTATCGGGATCAGTATGGACGAATACTGCCGGTATTCCGGACCGGTTTCAGTTTTTACCTGGGACGTAAAGGGGAATAAGCATTTCCTATTGTATATAAGGCAGCAATGCCCCGGGAGTATCTATGATATGTATCCGTTTGACGGCTTCTTCATACAGGAAGCCTTCTTTTTTCATCTGTTCAATATGGCTGATCAGGTGATCATAAAATCCGCCTGAGTTCAGGATATAGATCTGCTTGTCGTGAATGGTCAACTGGTTCCAGGTCATGATCTCAAATAATTCATCCAGGGTACCAAAACCACCAGGCAGAATAAGGGCTGCATCAGAGATGCTGTAGATCTTACGCTTCCGCTCATGCATGTCATCACTGATGATGAGTTCAGTAATCCCGCGGTGCTGCACTTCCCATTCCAGTAAAAGTTTAGGAATGATACCGGTCACATCACCACCATGTTGCATCACACTGTCTGCAATAATGCCCATCAGGCCGGCACTGCCACCCCCATAGATAAGACGGATTTTATGTAAAGCCATGAGTTGTCCCAGTTCAGCAGCATGCTGACTGAATACAGGATTCGTTCCGTTTTTTGAACCGCAGAAAACCGCAAGTGATTGTATTGCCATATTTATAAATTGCCACAAAGGGATAACAATTTTAATTATCTTCAAAATTCATTATTGCCTATTTTGCAACGCTAATATTGCTTAACAGAAATCACCAGCTATGTCTCCAGTAGTTCTCTTTTCCTTTGTGATCGGTTATTTTGTCCTGTTACTTGCTGTGGCCTGGTACACCTCCCGTAATTCCGATAATGAATCCTTCTTTATCGGAAACCGTAACAGTAACTGGATGCTGGTGGCTTTTGGTATGATCGGTACATCGCTCTCCGGGGTAACTTTTGTGAGTGTACCCGGCGGGGTAGGCACCGGTAATTTTTATTATTACCAGATCGTGCTGGGCTATCTGCTGGGTTATATGGTGATCGCTTTTGTACTGATACCCCTCTATTACCGGATGAACCTGACCAGTATCTACACCTACCTGGAAAAACGATTCGGCATCAATGCACACAAAGCAGGCGCTTTCTTCTTCATCCTTTCCCGTACGGTGGGGGCCACCGCCAGGCTTTACCTGGTGATCAGTGTGCTGCAGATTTTCATTTTTAATAAAATGGGAATTCCTTTTGCCGCCACAGCACTGGTGATACTGGTACTGATCCTCCTTTATACATTTGAAGGCGGGGTGAAGACCATCATCTATACGGATACACTTCAGACTACCGGTATGCTGGTGGGACTGGTGGTTTGTATCATCGTCATTGTAAAAGCACTGGGAACTGATTTCGGGGGCGCCCTGACCCTGATGTCCGATAAAGGATATACAAAAATCTTCAACTGGGATGTGAACTCCGGATCTTTCGCCATCAAGCATATCGTGGGAGGTATGTTTATTGCCATTGCCATGACCGGGCTCGACCAGGAGATGATGCAGAAAAATATCAGCGTGAAGACCCAGAAGGATTCACAGAAAAACATTATGACATTCACGGCCGTGCTGATGTTGGTGAACCTGTTGTTCCTGGTACTTGGAGGGGTGCTTTACCTGTATGCCGCGCAAAAGGGTATCAATGTGCCGCCAGATGATTTATTCCCGACCATTGCCCTGAGTGATACATTCAGCGGGGTCATCGGGGTGATCTTTATTATCGCGATCATATCGGCCTTATTCCCGAGTGTCGACGGGGCCATCACGTCCCTGACTTCCTGTTTTTGTATCGACATACTGGGTATCAATAAAAGAGAAGGAACGGAGAAGGAAAAGAAAAGAACCAGGCTGAAAGTGCATTTCACTTTCGCGGCAATCTTCTTTATGATGGTCCTGCTGTTTAAATGGATCAATGATAAACTGATCATCGATTTTATCCTGAAGTTTGCCGGTATTACGTATGGCCCGCTGCTTGGATTATTCTCTTTCGGAATCCTCACCAGGCGGAAACTGAATGACAAACTGATCTGGGTGGCCTGTATTGCGGCACCCCTGCTGGCTCTCGGGCTGGATATGCTCAGCAACCCGGCCTGGTATGAAGCCAAACTGCATATTTCCCTGCCCCTGTTGACGGAATGGTCAGCCTCTGTTTTCAACGGGTATAAAATCGGAAATGAACTGATCCTGATAAACGGCATCTTCACCTTTTGTGGCCTCTGGATGATTTCCAGGAAAGGATCTCCATCGGAAGGGAGCCTGCTGGCAGTATAAGTAGTTTATCTTTGCCAAAAACCAGCAGGATGGATCTGATCAACCCATTGGCGGAAGCCTATGCGGAAACATATACTTCGCCCGAGGACAGCCTCCTGCAGGAGCTGGCCGAATTCACACGCACCCGGCACACCGAAGCCCATATGCTCAGTGGCAAGATCCAGGGGAAATTCCTGGAAATGATCAGTTGTATGCTGCGTCCCACTGCAGTACTAGAGATTGGCACTTTTACAGGTTATAGTGCCCTATGCCTGGCGAAGGGACTAACCCCCGGGGGCCGTTTACACACGATTGAACTCAGGGAAGCTGATTCCACCCTTGCCAGGACCTGGTTTGACCGTTCGCCCTGGTCCGGCCAGATAATATCCCATACAGGTAATGCGTTAGATATTCTTCCGGGCCTTTCTGAAACCTGGGACCTGATCTTTATAGATGCCGATAAACCAGCTTATATCGATTATTTTAACCTTGTTTTTCCCCGGTTGAGGAAAAACGGCTTTATTTTAGCAGATAATGTGCTGTTCCACGGCCAGGTGCTGAAGGATCCGGTAAAAGGGAAAACTGCCAAAGGAATCCAGGCTTTCAATGAGTTTATCCGGCAGCGAACCGATATTGAAAAATCAATGATCACCATCCGGGACGGGTTATACCTGATCCGGAAATTATAATCAATCTGAATGATGTTACGGAATATAGCGATACTCTTTTTGACGATTTCATTACTAACAGTAAGGAGCAATGCCCAGCAGAATGAAACAGTCCGCCATTATATCAGTACCTATAAAGAACTGGCGATCGCGGAAATGAAAAGAACCGGGGTCCCTGCTTCTATTAAACTCGCCCAGGGAATACATGAAACCATGGCAGGAACCAGTTCGCTCGTCCTGAAATCAAATAACCATTTCGGTATCAAATGTAAAACCGGCTGGGCCGGCGAATCTGTTTCCCATGATGATGACGCAAGGGGAGAGTGCTTCCGGAAATACCCGACGGCCGAAGATTCTTACCGTGATCACTCCAATTTTTTAAAAAACAGTGCACGCTATGCCGGTTTGTTTCAGCTCGACCCAACCGATTATGCAGGATGGGCCAATGGATTAAAAAAAGCAGGTTATGCCACTAACCCGCGTTACCCGCTGGTGCTGATAAAACTGATTGAAGATTATAACCTGCAGGACTATACCCTGCTGGCGCTGGGGAAAGCCCCGGTCAATAATACGGAAGAGGAGAAAACTTTTGAAACAGAAAGTGGGAGAGTAAAAGTTCCTGAAAAAGAAACGGAAACACCGGTTGTTCCCGTGGTCACAACGAATTATCCGAAAGGAGAATTTAAAATCAATGAGACAAGAGTTGTTTTTGTGAAGAAAGATGTTTCCTTTCTTTCGCTGGCGCAGCAATATAATATACCACTGGCCAGAATTTTTGATTTCAACGAATTGTCCCAGGCCGAAGCCACTGTCAATGATCAGTTGATTTTTTTGCAACGTAAAAGAAAGACCGGGCAGGATGAATATTACCAGGTAATACCTGGAGAAACACTTCATGACATTGCCCAGAAGCAGGGCATACGGCTGGAAAGCCTCCGGGAATTAAATTTCCTCGGACCTGATGATCGTCCAGCACACGGCGAAAAACTGAGCTTGCGAAAAAAAGCAGGTTCCATGCCCAAACTCGTCATCCGTGAAAACTACAGACTCTATTCCTCCGGTAATACACCCCCAAACGACTAAACGACTAAACGACTATACACCTAAACCTTTCTAACGCTATGTCCCTCCTAAAAGTCCACGATAAATCCTTCGACATCTATCTTTCCGAAGAAACGATCCAGCAACGGGTAAAGGAACTGGCCAGCCAGATCAATACAGATTATGCCGGCAAGCGACCGTTGTTTATTGCCATCCTGAATGGATCTTTTATGTTTGCTGCCGACCTGTTTAAGCACCTGACGATTGAGGCAGAAATCTGCTTTATTAAACTGGCTTCTTATAAAGGCATGAAGTCATCCGGTAATGTGGTGACGTCGATCGGACTGGAGGATGATTTGTTCGGTAAGGAAGTCATTATCGTGGAGGATATCGTGGATACCGGGAAGACCCTGCATAATTTTCTGCCCAAACTCGGTCACCAGCAACCTAAATCACTACGCATCGCCACCTTGTTACATAAGTCGGACGCCACCGTATTCCCGCTGAAACCGGATTATGTGGGGTTTGTTATCCCTGATAAATTTGTAGTAGGGTATGGGCTCGATTATGACGGACTGGGCCGTAATCTGAAAGAGATATACCAGGTAATATGATTTACCGCTTGTATTGCCGCAATTTTTGTAATTTATCAGTTATTGTATCCGGTTGAAGGCCACTTGCCATATATTAATCCTTCTTTTCCTGAGCCAGTCGCTCTTTGCCCAGCAATTTTATGTGCGGGGTGAAGTAAAAGACGAGGCCGGAAATGTGCTGCAGAATGTGATCATTAAGCAGTTCAAAACGGGTTATGTTTTCCGCAGCGGGGCCTCCGGTACATTTGGTATACTGGCACACAGTCAGCTTGATACATTCAGTTTTTTCCTGGAAGGATATCGCCCTGAAAAAATACAGGTGAATGCAGACAATTACGTGCGGGTCAAATTAAAACTGGCCCCGTCATCTGCTAATAACCGGTTCAAAAACCGGCTTTCTTCTTTTACCAAGGACCTGGGCCGGGATGAACAAAAAAAGTGGTTTGCCGGGGATGAGAGTTATGCCAGCCTGCTGGAAAACCGTTTCCTGGTTGCCCGCCAGTTTCCAAGTACAGGCATGTCACTCAACGTGGACAGGGCTTCCTATAGTAATATCCGGCGTTTTATCAATATGAATTCTATTGTACCTCCCGATGCGGTACGGATTGAGGAAATGCTCAATTATTTCAGCCTGGATTATTTTAAACCCGCGGGGAATGATCTTTTTCATATTAAACCCACCCTGACTTCCTGTCCCTGGAATCCCGATAATCAGCTTTATTATATCAATCTTTCTTCGAAGAAACTGAACCTGGATACATTGCCTCCCTGCAACCTGGTTTTCCTGATCGATGTGTCGGGATCCATGGATATGCCCAACCGGCTGCCCTTGCTGCAATCAGCCTTTCGCTTATTGGTAAATAATTTACGCGACAAGGATTCAGTGGCTATTGTGGTATATGGAGGGGTGACGGGTGTTATGCTTGAATCGACCAGCGGAGCAGAAAAGGAAAGAATCATTAAAGCGATCGACGAACTAACTCCCGGAGGTTCCACACCGGGTGAAGCAGGCATACGACTGGCCTATACCCAGGCTCGCCGCCATTATATACAGGGAGGCAACAACCGGGTGATACTGGCAACAGATGGTGATTTCAATGTGGGATTGAAAACCGAATCCGAACTGGATGAAATGATCAGCGCCCAGCGGGAATCCGGAGTGTACCTGACCTGCCTCGGCGTGGGTATGGGCAATTATAAGGATTCCAAGATCCAGTTGCTGGCCGAAAAAGGGAATGGAAATTTTGCCTACCTCGATAATTTTAAGGAAGCTGAAAAAGTACTGCTCAAGGAATTTACACAAACCCTTTATTCAGTGGCTGATGATGTATACCTGAATGTGGAATTCAACCCGGAGTATGTGAAAGAATACAGGTTAATTGGTTTTGATAATAAAGCCGGGGCCATCCGGGACACGAGTTCAGTGATAGAAGGAGGGGAGATCGGATCAGGATTTTCCATGATCGCCCTATTTGAAATTGAACCCACTGAGATCAACCGCGGCGCAATTCGGGACAGTATTTATTCCGGGCAATTTGCCAACCTGCGGCTGCAATACCGGAATCCGGGCGACAGTGCCCATCGTTTTTTTGATGTCAAAAGTCATTTCGATTATATGCCTTTTGAAAAACTGGACAAGTGTTACCATTTTTCCGCAGCCGTGGCACAATTCGGATCCATGTTACGTAACTCTCCTTTTGTGAAAACAAGAACATGGAATGATATGGTGGCAATGGCACAGGCTTCCGCTGGAGAGAATGACCTGCTTCAGAAAGAATTTGTGAATCTGACTATTCAAGCGAGGAATCTGTACATGAAAGGGAAAAAGAAGAAGAGTCAGTAGCCCTCCTCCGCTGAAGCTACGGAGGATAAATCGGGAGTCGGGAGTCAGGAGTAAACAGCAAAAAAAAAACCAGACCTTCTTAGGAGGTTTGATTTTTTTAGTTTGATGCTTATTTGAATATTGTTATTTGATCCTTCTTTGGATCTTGGCATCTTGGCTTCTTGATGCTTTTCCTAAGAGAACATTTCCTTGATCTTATCAAAAAAATTCTTATCACTCTTCTCCGGATGCGGTTTGAAATTAGGGGAGTGGCTCAGTTTTTCCAAAGCTGCTTTCTCTTCCGTATTCAGTTGCTGCGGTGTCCAGACACTCACCTGGATCAGTTGGTCCCCTTTTTCATAGGAGTTGACAGCCGGGAATCCTTTCCCTTTTAGCCGGAATATTTTTCCGCCCTGGGTGCCTGCAGGAATTTTAATTTTGGCACGGCCATCAATTGTGGGCACTTCCACCTGGGTACCAAATACAGCATCTGTAAAAGAAAGATGCAGCTCATACGCCACATTCAGTCCCTCCCGGTATAATTCCTTATGTGGTTCTTCTTCGATCAGGATGATCAGGTCACCCGGCATACCTCCGCGCTCCCCGGCATTTCCTTTCCCGGTTACATTCATCTGCATGCCTTCCTGTACACCGGCTGGTATATCAATGCTCACTGTTTCTTCTCCGTACACACGACCTTCTCCTTTACAGGAAGTACACTTGGCAGTAACTGTTGTGCCTTCTCCGTTACAGGTAGGACAGGTGGTCACTGTCTGCATTTGTCCAAGGAAGGTATTCTGTACCCGGCGAACCTGCCCGCTTCCGCCACAGGTACCGCAGGATTGTACACTGCCCTTATCCTTGGCACCACTGCCGCTGCAGGTGGCACAGGGTACATGTTTTTTTACCTTAATATTTTTGGTTACGCCTTTAGCGATTTCTTCATAAGTTAACTTCAGCTTTACCCGGAGATTGCTGCCCCGTATACCACGAGCGCGTTGTCCGCCCCGTGCACCGCCCCGTTGTCCGCCACCGCCAAAGAAATTACCAAACATGTCTTCACCAAAAATATCACCGAACTGGCTGAAGATATCATCCATGTTCATGCCACCACTTCCACTGAATCCTCCGCGACCATTACCACTGACTCCGGCATGTCCATAACGGTCATACTGGGCTTTCTTATCCGCATCACTCAGTACTTCATAGGCTTCAGCGGCTTCCTTGAATTTTTCTTCAGCAGCTTTATCACCGGGATTCCGGTCCGGGTGAAACTGCATCGCTACTTTACGGTAAGCTTTCTTGATTTCATCCGCAGAAGCAGTTTTGCTGACTCCTAATATTTCGTAATAATCTCTTTTGGACATTTGCGTGTTTGATCCGTTAATAGTTAGCTTATTTTCCCACCACCACTTTCGCGTGGCGGATGATTTTGTCATTAAGGTAATATCCTTTTACCACTTCGTCGATCACTTTACCTTTTAAATCTCCGGCAGGTGCAGGAATTTCGGTAATAGCTTCGTGCAGATCAGCATTAAATTCAGTATGAATGGTCTGCATGGGCTTCAATCCCTTTGATTGAAGAGAATTCCGGAGCTTGTTGAATACCAGCATAACGCCTTCTTTCAGGGCAGCCGCATCCGTACTGTTGTCCAGTTGTTTCTGGGCCCGGTCACAATCATCGAGTACATCCAGCAGGTCTGTGATAACATCCCTGCCTGCCGTCTGGATCAGTTCGATCCTTTCCTTGGCTGAGCGACGCTTGAAATTTTCAAACTCCGCCACTTTACGGAGGTATTTGTCATTGGCTTCTGCCAGATCTGCTTTTGTTTTTTCCAGTTCTGATTCCTGGGCTACCGGTTCATTCAGGTGGGTGCTGCCCCCCTGGGTGTCGTCGGCATTTATATCCATACCGCCATTGTTATCCGGTTCTGTGGTTTGGGGATTTTTGATGTCTTCTGCCATTTTTTACAAATTGTGTGCAAAGGTACGATTGTCAATTATATTGCCAACCCGGTATTTGGGACAAAATGACCTGAATTCTTTAATCGCAGCTACTGAAAATCAGTTTGTTCGGATGATATACTGGCAGAAATGCCTCAGCGCTTCCTGCCGCCATAACCGGCTTTCCGTTATCTTCGCCGCCTTATGAGCAGCGTATATCTCAAGCGAAAGATTTCTCCCCGGGTGGCCAATGGACATCCCTGGGTTTTTGCCAATGAAGTGGAAAAGATCGACGGCGATGTACAGGGTGGGGATATCGTTGAGCTCTTCAGTCACGATAAAAAATTTATCGGCAAGGGCTATATTAACCCGAAATCACAGATCCTGGTCCGCCTGCTCACCCGGAACAAGTCCGATAATATCGATGAAGAATATTTTATTGAAAGAATCCGCCAGTGCTGGGAATACCGGAAAAAGATCGGCTATACAGAAAACTGCCGGCTGGTTTTCGGAGAAGCCGATTCACTGCCCCAACTGATCGTGGATAAGTTCAACGACTACTTTGTGATCCAGACACTGGCCCTGGGTATTGATGTATGGAAACCCGCGATTGTAAAAGCGATCAATACGATCTTCCGGCCAAAAGGAATTTATGAGCGGAATGATGTGCCGGTACGGGAACTGGAAGGACTGACCCAACTGAAAGGTTTTTTATCCGACCCCTTTGATACGAATATTATCATCAATGAAAATGGACTTCGTTTTCACGTGGATATTGAGAACGGGCAGAAGACCGGTTATTTTTTAGATCAGCAGGATAACCGACGTGCCATTCAGCATATTGCAAAAGATGCAGATGTTCTGGGTGCATTTACTTATACGGGAACCTTTGAAATTCATGCAGCTCATTATGGAGCAAAATCGGTACTGGGTCTTGATATCTCCGCCAATGCAGTGGCACAGGCCAACCGGAATGCTGAACTGAACGGGGTGCAGGACCGCTGCCGCTTCGAAACAGCAAATGCATTTGATGTGCTGAAGCAATGGGGTAAAGACGGAAGACAGTACGATGTGGTCATGCTGGATCCGCCTGCTTTTACGAAAAGCAGGGAGACGATTCAGAAAGCGATTACCGGGTATAAGGAAATAAATCTCCGTGGAATGAAACTGGTCAGACCGGGCGGATTCCTGGTCACATCTTCCTGTACCAACCTGGTTCATCCCGAAATGTTTTTACAGATTATTGATATGGCCGCTAAAGATGCCCGACGCAGGATCAGGCAGGTCACTTTCCAGACACAGGCTTCCGACCATCCGATTATATGGGGTATGGAGAATACACATTACCTGAAATTCCTGGTGGTACAGGTACAATAATCCAATAATAAAGGGGGTAAAATTAACGGGAAACCTGGAACTTTCCAGACTCAATGATTTTGCCGGTGGCATCCACGAGGTGATAGATATAAATCCCGCGGGTATAATCTGTCAGGGTCACGGTGAACTTTTCCTGGTTAATCTGTGACTCATACATTTTCTTGCCTAATACACCATTATATATCTGTACGGTCAGGCCCTTCTTAAAGTTTTGCTGGAGATCAAATGTGATATAAGAAGTCGCCGGATTCGGGTACAGTTTCACAATACGGTCACCATCAGCACCCGGATTGGTCCTTCCAACCTGTCCCTGGGACTGGAGGCTGGTGAGTATCAATAAGAATAATATGGGTAAAAGTCTTCTCAACGAAACAAAATTACTTTTATTATCCTAAATGTAACCCCTTTTTTTGGAAAAGGAATAGTAAAACTACTAGTCAAAAATACGCCTTGTAAATCATTGACTTACAAGGCGTAAATAACGATTTTTAACTAATATTTAGGGTAAGTTGTCCAGTACGGCATTGATCTTTTCAAAGTCCGGAACATCGCCGGCACTTTCCAGTACTTCTGCATAACGGACAACCCCCTCTTTATCGATCACAAATGCGGATCTCTTTGATACACCACGCATGTTCAGGATCCAGTCCTGGTAAAGACTCCCGTAGGCCGCTGACACTTCTTTATTAAAATCACTTAGCAGGGGGAAATTGTACTGTTGCTCTTCCTTGTATTTGGCCAGGGTAAACACAGAATCCACCGAAATACCTAAAACGGACGCGTTTACAGACTGGTAACGGGAAATATTATCCCTAACCCCGCAAAGTTCAGCGGTACACACACGGGTAAATGCCTGGGGAAAAAATAAAAGGAGCACATTTTTTCCTTTTAAATCAGAAAGCGTTACCGGCTTTTTTTCACTGTCGAATAAAGTAAAGTCAGGAGCCATTTGTCCGGTTGAGATAGTCATTTTTTTGAAATTGATTGAAGTTGGAATAGCAACAAAACTGTTGGCGGAAGGTTCGCGCTGTTTACCCGGTTTTTTAGAATCTGGGGCAAAGAAGATAACCTTCTTTGCGTTTGACAAAACCGGAATAAGAGACGGAGAGTTCAACGCCTCCTCTTCCATAGCTGGAGGGTTTGAGTTTGGAAATATTGACATCATAACTCAGGGCGACAGAGAAAGGGTTATAATCCAGCTTGACAACCGGTACCAGGGCATCATTCCAGCGAAGGAATCCTCCGGCATGGATCACATAAGTGGGTTTATCCGGATCTTCTCCCAGTTTAAGGCCATAGAGCACTCCTCCCATCGTTTCACTAAATCCACCCTGCCTGGAATGGTCGGCCTGCAATGTAATAAATGCATAATCGGTAACTTCAACACGGATACCGCCGGAGAATACCCATTTGGGATGGAGTTCAATATTGTTATTCCGGTAAAAAGAATTTCTCGGCCGGTTGAAGTGATGATAAGCGGCCCCGATGTAAAAATTATTCGCCGGCTGTTCATTAATATCCGAATTATAGCTCATCCCCACACTTCCATCTGCATAACTGTAACTGGTATTGAGCAGGGTTTCACCCAGGCCCCCGTTATCATACTGGCTGTTGGTAGTCATCTTGGAAGGATCGAAACGACGTTGCACCAGTCCGCCCATAAACCCAAGCGATAAATAACGGTTCTTTTCGGCACTGAGTGATTTATGATAATTCAATGCAGGCAGTACATGTGTGGAGGTCCAGCCAATCGTTCCGGCCCGGTCATAAAGGGCCTGCATCCCCACGGTTACAAAATCATTCAGTTTGCCAACCGGCATTTTATATTCAGCATTCACCGAACCGGTACGATAGGCATCGGTTACACTGTTCCACTGATCCCGGTAAACGGCCTGTACCCGGATATCACCTGTGAAGATACCCGCCAGTGAAGGATTGCGCCAGAGCGGGGCTTCGAAGAACTGGGAAAAATGGATATCCTGCGCACAAAGGGTCACCTGCCAAAAACCGGCAACAACGATCAGCAGTATATATTTTATTTTACGCAGCATTTTATTTTTTACAGGATCAATGCAATATTTCCATTTAACCGGATCAGTTCACCATTTTCACAAAAGACCTCTGCCTGGAAAATATAGACATCCGCTTTGGGCTTCTGTCCTTTGAATTTTCCATCCCAGCCGGCAGCCGCATTATTAACCGGGAAATCTTTTTTCTCAAAGACCACTTCACCCCAGCGATTGAAGATGCGTAACATTTTCACCCGTTCCAGCCCGGTGCCACGCGGGTAAAAGAAATCATTACTGCCATCTCCATTGGGAGAAAACGTATTGGGGATAAAAAGGTTGCCCTTGCCGCATAGTACATTGATCTGTATACTGCCGGTATTGCTGCAGTTATTGACATCAGTAAAATATACCTGGTAGAACGTATTGATCTTCGGCACAGCGGCCGGTGTGGGACAATTGGCACAACTGAGTCCGATCGCCGGCGACCAGATCCAGCTGACCGTATTCGGTGTATAGGTGGCGGGTATAGTTACGGGGAATCCTGCATTGATGGTTAACAAACCTGGCATATTCACAGTCGGTAATGGATTCACCACAATTGTCTGTTGTGTGGTATCCTTACATCCGCTGCTGTTGGTGGCATAAGCCGTGATCGTGTAATTGCCCGCAACGGTGTAGTTCTGCAGTGGCGGATTCTGTACATTATAGGTTACACCATTGGGGAATGTCCATTGCCAGCTGACGACGGACGTATCTGCTCTTAAGAATACTCCGGTATGCAGAATGGTGTTATTGATACAGATGACCGAATCACCACTTATATCAATCAGCGGACGATTGATCACTTTTACAACGGCGGGTTTCATGATCGTATCCCGGCAGCCTCCCTGGGTTTGTACGGCAAGTTGTACATTATAGATACCCTGGGTGGTATACAGGTGTGACGGTTGTTGCAG
>CAZYTV010000035.1:0-24427 GCA_964650455.1 uncultured Chitinophaga sp.
ACTTACAGCCTGGAGCACCCTTGCTGTCGGATTCGCATTTTCAACGACGAAAGTCTGCACCAGCGAACCGGCATTGTTAATAGAATAGTTACCGAGATAGTTAGTACCAGAAGCAGTAGATACTGTCTGGGCATTTGTTTTCCCTGCAAAGAGGGAGAAAAGAGCAATAAGTAATGGGGTTAGCAAATAAAAAACCCCACGTTTTTTAAGCGTAAATTTTGGTTGCATAGAAACAATTTTATGTTGATAAGCACTCCTTGGGAAAGGAGAAAGTCCATAATCCGGGACTAAGTTAGTTTTTTTTTAGTATTTCTGAATAAAATAGATGTTCCTGAAAAATAAGGCTCCCCGCTTTGAGCGGGGAGCCTTATTATGTTGAATATTATATAGTTAATATATATAATACTAATGAACCAGCACGAGACCAGAGATGATCTTACCGCTGTACTCATGGGCTACTTTCACCACATAAGTTCCACGGGCCATACCACTCAGATCGAAGTTCATGCTCAGGTAAGGTACTGACCGGTAGTTCAGGTCAAAGGTACGGCTGGTGATCAGCTGACCTTTCGCATTGTAAACTGACACAACACGCTTTTCAGTGACGTTGCCACCATAGTACAGTCTTACCTGGAAGGCGCCCGGTGTCGGGTTCGGATAGATCCAGAGTTTATCTGAAGCTTCAGCACCGATCACCAGTTGGTTCGATGTATTGACGCAACCATTCACGTCTGTAACGGTCGCCTGGTAAGTACCCAGTGCATCTACTGTTGCAGCCTGTGTATTGGTGTTCCCTGTAATCGGTGCACCATTCAGCGTCCAGCTCCAGCTATTAGTGGCAGCCGCTGCAGGTGTACTGCTACCTGTTACGGTAGTCGTTGTTCCCGGAACCACGTTCACCACCGGTGAAGCGAGCGTTACAACCGGCAGGCTATTCACGGTCAGGGTACCAAAGTTGGTTGACGTAAAGGCGGTACATGCTCCGCTACCAGCCACCACCCTGTAACGGTAACCGGTCATACCAGTTGTTAAGTTACTCAGGGTAAGGGTTGAACCGGTGGCTCCGGTGATATTCGCCCAGGTCAGACCAGCATCAGTACTGCGCTGCCATTGGTAGGTTGTATTGGTACCACCGGTAACTGTAGCACTGAACGTGGTGCTTCCACCAACGCAGCCAGAACGGGTGGCCGGAGTTACTGTTGTGGCAGTAATCGGCGCACTGACTGTTACAGGAACGGTAGTTGTAGCAGAAGTACAAGGTGCAGGAGTGGTAAAGAATACCGTGTAATTATTAACCCCTGTTGTGGTCGGCTTCACGTAAACTGTTGTTGCAGGTGTGCCGGTATAAGCAGTAGTTGCAGCAGCATCAGTAAAGATGGTGCCCGCAGGACCAGCCCAGGTACCTTGTGCAAATATCGGGGCAACATAAGTTACTTCAATTGACCAGGCAGTCAGGCTTCCTGTATCACCACCAAAGGCATCATAAACCGCGAGGGTATAGGTACCGTTCGGATTGACAGCCGTAGTGATCGGAGTCCAGGTCGCTGTTGTCGGGGTGAAACCGGTCGGTCCGCTCGGCGGGTTACCGGAAGCAGGTGTGGTAACGGCATCAGCACGGAAAGTACCCGTATACGGAGCGGTTGTTGAGCTCAGTAATGGTCCTCCCAGTGAACTAAAGGCCGTATTAACCATACCCGTTCCTGAAGCACCTGTAGCTGAAATAAAGTAATCCAGGTTCAGGATAGCGCCACCCGGTGCTTTAATCACGGCACAAACGTCACCAATCCAGGTATGCCCAGGAACACTCAGTTTCACTTTCATTTCTGTAATGAGCGCACCAGCCGGGATACCAGATACAGTTATGTTGTTGGATATACCAGCCAGGTTTGCATCCGGAATAGCAGCAGGTAAACCTGTAGTTGCGTTAAATGTAACCGTGGTCGGGGCAGATACCGTATTTGTCAGGGACAGTTGTTGTACACTACCCAGGCAAATAGAAGCCGAGGCTGGAGAAACAACTGCCTGAATCGGGTTAACCGTCAGCGTGGCTGTATTAGAGAAGTCAACAGCAGAACAACCACCGGTCACCAGGGCACGATACTGATACCCGCTTACTGCAGCAGTTACGCCAGTCAGGGTGAGGGTAGCCGTATTGGCTCCGGAATAGATACCACCATTAGCAACCATTTGCCAGGCAGCAGAGCTGTTTGCTCTCCACTCCCATCCATATACAGGCAGTGTACCCGCAGTAGCCACTGTAAAGCTGGCATTGCCTCCGCAGGTTGCGGAAACGCTGGCCGGGCTGCTGCTGATCGTTACCGGCACGCAAGGTGCAATCGTAACATTATAATCTTCGGTTTCACCGAATGTAACCGTACTACAGGGCAGTCCGCTTGTCCATGCCGTACTGAAACGTACCCGTACACGCATACGTGTGGTGATACTCGGCAGGCCGGCAGGAATTGCAATATTACCTGTAAGCACACCGCCGTTGCCGACATTACTTCCCAGGTTTGTGTATTCAGTTGCTTCAAACTGGCCATTCTGATTATAGTCGATCCATACAGCAACCTGTTCAGTCCAGCTCGTAGGAACATTTACCGTGATCGGGTTATTGGCACCGGAATATACAGTCGGTGCGGCAACAGTAGTAGTGTAGTTTGAATATCCTGCGGGCGGACCAGTACTACATGCAGATGCATTATCCAGTGTACTGATACGTACCCGTGTAATCACATCATCATCCGTACAATCTGATGCAGCAGGAATACAATAACAACCTGAAGGCGGGGTTAAAGCCACTGCAACAGGAGTGGATGTTCCGGTATTACCGGAGCAGGTTACATTACAACGGTAAGAAGAGGCTACACTTTGCGTTCTGATCAGGGTTGCGTTAGTGGCACCGGCAATATTGGTCCAGGTGGTACCCCCGTCAGTGGAAACCTGCCATTGGTAGGTTACTCCAGTACCGGCGATACAATTCTGCAGGGACATGGAGAAGTTGGTACCCGGACAAACTGTGGTAGCAGTGGACAGGGTGTTGCCGGGAACCGGAGTACCTGTACAGGCTGCATCAGTATAGTCAATAATAAAATGAAAATCCTGTGGATTTGCACCATCCAGCACGTTGGTCCATGCACCACCATTTGCGTGCTGTTTACCGTTGGCCCCGGGCTGTGTGGTAGTTCCAATAACCGTGCTCGCGGGTGTGAAGTTACTTCCCAGCGGTGTAGTGTTGTTTACACCCCACTCCACCCAGTAAGTGCCTGGGCCGAGGGTTACGTTTACGTTCGCTTCAATTTTCCATACCTGGCGGGTAGTACCCGGGGTGGCATTGAAGATACGGTACATAGAAGCTGTTGAGGATGCCAGGAACCTGTTTGTGGTAAGATTACCAAAAATAGGTGCGGGTGATCCTACAGAAGGATCCGTGTTAAAAATCTGCACCCGTACATCATTGAATGGTGAAGATGCACCAGCAAAACCTGTGGAGTAAGCAAAGAATGTCATTTTAGTAACACCCCAGTTACCACAGGAAATGGTAAAATTATCAGCCAGTGTAAAACCGGTGATATTGGCGGTGAAACCAGCACTGCCATTACCTGCCTGAACTTCACTCCAGGTAAAACCGGCCGGAGCAGCAGAACCATTACTGGAAGTAGCTCCAGTAGTCAGGTTACCGTTGATGTATTGCTGGGCGTTGATCGTTCCAGCAAGAATGAGAAAAAGAAGAGAAAGTAATGGGGTTAGCAAATAAAAAACCCCACGTTTTTTAAGCGTAAATTTTGATTGCATAGTCCTGATTTTAAGGTGTTCGGGTATTTACCCAATATAAGCAGCAGTTTAAAGTTAAGAAAATAATGATTTAATAAATGGCAGTGGGAAAAAAATACCAAAGGCATCAAATAAAAATACCTGCTCACACAGGTACCTTATAAATATAACTTCCTGAACAGCTTACCATTTATCCACTTCCTCAGCGGCAGTCCCCTGGTCATTATTGGATGCTGCAACCGGATCTGCAACCGGTGTGGCGGAGTCCTGAACGGGGGGTTCCTCTGTCACCGGAACAACTTCATTCACCGGTCCATCGGTTCCATTATTATACTCTTCAGCATCTTCATGGTTGAAAGCATCAAAGTCGAAATCCGGCATCAGGTCAGTTTTGACATAATCCACGGCTTCTCCAAGGGCTTTAATAAACTTATTGAAATCTTCTTTATACAGAAATACTTTGTGACGGTCATAGCCATTATCGTCAAATCGTTTCCGGCTTTCTGTAATAGTGAGGTAATAATCATTGCCACGGGTAGCTCTAACATCGAAGAAATAGGTTCTTCTTTTGCCAGCACGGATACGTTTGCTGTAGATGCTCTCCATTTTCTTGTCATTGTTCTCGTACGCCACTGTGTAAGTTTTTAGCAGTTAATGAATTACTTTGGTTTTGGGTGCTACAAATATAGATATGTTTTCGAAACGGCCAAATCGGCCGGCAACTTTGTTTCAGAGGATAACGGGGTCTTTTTTCATGCCGGACCGGAAGGATCATGAATCGGCCGGACGGTTATCGGTGTCCTGTTGTTGCTTCAGGTACAGGGAGGCATAATACCCGTTTTTAGCCAGCAACTCCTCATGGGTGCCCGTCTCTGTCATTTTTCCGTCTTCCAGCACTACTACCCGGTCAAAATTAAACAAGGAAAAAATCCGGTGCGTGATGATGATAGCCGTTTTATCTTCCAGGTATTCGTTTAGTCCGTTGATAATGGTTTTTTCAGTACTGGCATCCACTGCGCTGAGGCAGTCATCAAAGATCACCATCCCGGGATCCTTGATCAGGGCCCGGGCAATAGAGATTCTTTGCTTTTGCCCACCACTGAGTGTCACCCCCCTCTCCCCGATCATGGTCTCATATCGGGCTGAAAATTGATCAATCTCCTTTTCTACATTGGCCCGAAGGGCTGCCTGCGCCACCTGATGATGAGTAAATTCCTGAAGCCCGAATCCAATATTATTTTCCACGGTTTCGCTGAAAAGAAATACATCCTGGGGTACATAACTGATCTGCTCCCGCAACGTATTCAAATCAATTTTACGGATATCTGTTCCATCCATCTCAATGCGTCCGCCGGTCACATCATACATCCGTAGCAGCAGTTGGGCCAGGGTGGTTTTACCACTGCCGGTCCGGCCAACGATCGCAATTTTTTCACCGGGCCGTATTTCCAGGCTGAAATCCCGGACTGCTTTGATCCCTGTATTGGGATATACAAAATTCACCTGGTCAAAGCGAATGCTTCCTGTCAGCTTTTGTTTTGAACCCGGCTTTTCATTTCGGATGGCGGGCTCGGTATCCAGGAACTCATTAATCCTCTTCTGCGAGGCGGCGGCCCGCTGGATCATACTGGCAGTAAGTCCGATGGCACTGACCGGGAAGGTGAGCATATTTATATACATGACAAACTCCACAATAGTGTTCACCCCGATGCCATGCCCTCCTTTAATATAATAAAGACCACCGATCATAATCGTCAGCAGGGTGCTGAGACCGATCAATAAAGTGATCGAGGGGAAATAGATCGATTCCACTTTTACAAGCCCCAGCACATTCTTTTTAAACTCTTCGGCATTTTTTGTAAAAAAGCCCATCATGGCTTTTTCCTGTACAAATGATTTGATCACCCGGATTCCGGAATAGGTTTCCTGGGCATTGGTGGTCAGTTGAGAAAGGGATTCCTGTATTTTTTCACTTTTACGGTGAATCGTGGTATTCACCAGGTAAATCGTTATTGCCAGGATGGGCAGTGGAGCCAGCACATAGAGGGTTAGTTCCGGGTCTCTTTTCAGCATAAAGAAGACACTCAGGGAGATTACCGAAATCAGGTTGGCCAGGTACATGATGGCCGGACCGGTAAACATCCGCACCCGGCTGACATCCTCAGCTATACGGTTCATCAGGTCCCCCGTACTCTGAGTCTTATAAAAAGCCATGTCCAGCTTCTGGTAATGACTAAATACCTCATTTTTCTGTTCATATTCGATATAACGGCTCATGACAATGATCGTCTGCCGCATCAGGAAAAGGAAAAACCCCCGGAGCAGGGCCAGAATAAGTATCGTAATTCCGCAAATCGCCACAATTTTTCCAATTGAATACCCCGAACTATTTACAGATGCAATGAATTTGTCCACCAGGAAATCGTAGTCTGGCTCTTTCTCAGGGGCTTTATAATCCGGTAAATTCAGCGACCGTTGCACAAAATCGATCACAAAACCAGTAACCTGCGGGGATAAAACGTTGAAATAGTTGGACAGGAACACAAAAAGAATCCCTCCGCCAAGGCGAACCCGGTATTTCCAGAAATATTTATTGAGGGAGCTGAGGTGCTTCAATTATAATGATTTGAAACAAAATTACTTGAATAGCGAATAATTTTTGGCAGATAAAGTTCAAGCCTTTTATTTTGCACCCGGAGAGATGGCAGAGCGGTCTAATGCGGCGGTCTTGAAAACCGTTGACTGTAACAGGTCCGGGGGTTCGAATCCCTCTCTCTCCGCCTTCGCCCTTCGAAGCCTTCAGGCGAAGAAGGGATTCGCCCTTCGAAGCAATAGCCTCGGAGGGCTTTTTATTGAATCTACTTAATTAGAAGTTTTTGATCAGGGCTTCGGCGGACAAGTCCGTAAGAAACAAAGCCCTCCGGCTGTTGCGAAGAAGGGATTCGCCCTTCGAAGCAATAGCCTCGGAGGGCTTTTTATTGAATCTGCTTAATAAGAAGTTTTTGATCAGGGCTACGGCGGACAGGTCCGTAAGAAACAAAGCCCTCCGCCTGTTGCGAAGAAGGGATTCGCCCTTCGAAGCTAAAGCTACGGAGGGCATTTTTTTATATTCATACTAAGTTGTAATAGCTAAGGGCTTCGGCGGATAAATCCGCTAATTGCCATAAAAAAAAGCCGGACTATTGCTGATCCGGCTTATTCTTCAGTATTGAAATATATCAGAATACCAGCACCCCTTCCCTGAATCCGGTCGTTTTCTCCGTGACCCTGATTGTTACTTTTTTACGGGTAGCCAGGGCTTGTTCCAGTTTTTCTTTAATGTCTGTATAAATCGCTTCAGGGTAGTAAATACTCACCGTTCCGGCATCGCGGGATACCGCCAGCGGTACAGCTTCACCTGCTGAATAAAACACCAGTTGGTAGTTACCTGCTTTCGGATCAGCCATTACCAGGCTCATGGTAATCCGCAGGGAGTGCTTATAACTATTTGCACTGCCGTCCGCTGTATTGGAAGCCGCAAAAGAAACGGCCCCGATACTTTTAACTTCAAAGTTTTCCGTCTTATCTGCAGCGGGCGCTTCTGTCTTGAACAGTCTTTTACCCAATGCTGCTTTACCCTGTATCACATTGGGATCCTGTTCAAATTGCTGCCCTTGAACCTGGGTAAGGAATATGCCTGCTGACAGCAGGATTGCTATTGCCTGTTTTTTCATATCAATTTTTTTATTTAGCCTCCAAAGATAACCAAAGCGGATTAAATGAACCGGGGGAAAGTCCGTATAGTACAGTTGTCAGCCCTTATTGATCACCAGTTTTCCTTCCATGATGAACCGGTACGGGGCCGGTGCAGGTTCCTGTTTATTGATGAGTTGCAAAAGTATCTCAGTTGCCTTTTCGGCCTGCTGGTAAGGGAATTGTTCCACTGAAGCAGCCGGCGGATGTTCGAGATAACTGGTAACCGGGAGATTGGCAAAACTGACAAAAGCAATATCCTTGTTGATGCGCAGGCCGAGACTCTTTGCATATTTCATGGCATCCAGCGCCACATAATCATTAAAGGTAATGACGGCTGTAGGACGATTACGCAATGCGAGCAATTTATGAATGGCGTCCGCTGTTTTTGCCGGACTCAGGTCCGTTGACACCACGTATGATGATTCCGGTTTTATTCCATGCTTTTTCAACCCCTGCTGATACCCCAGCAGCCGCTCCCTCGTGGGCAGCAGGGTATCCGGACCTTTGATAAATCCGATTTTACGATGCCCCTCCCCCACCAGCCAGTCCACCAGCTCCGCTGAACTATGCTGCAGGTTACAGGAAACCGTATAAGTATCCGGTGTATCCGGGACCCGGTCAAAAAACACCACCGGGATATTGTATTTCTCCAGTTGGGTAAAGTGATCAAAATTTTTGGTAGTCTTGGCCAGTGACACCACCATACCATCCACCCGGTGCCGGCGCATGGTATCTACAATCCGTACTTCCCGGTCCATGATATCACGTGACTGACCGATCAGTACGGTATAATTATTCAGGCCGGCCATATCCTCAATCCCGTTAATGGCCAATGAAAAGAATTCTTCCTGCAGATTGGGCAGTATCACTCCCAGGGTCATTGTTTTCCCCTGTTTGAATGAAATCGCAGCCTGGTTGGGCTCATAGTTGAGTTCTGCTGCCAGCTTTTGTACCTGTGTCCTGGTTCTTAACCCGATACTGGAATGATTGTGAAGGGCGCGTGACACGGTGGATACCGATACATTCAGCCGTTTCGCGATTTCCTTTATCGTAGTGGGTTTCTGATCCATCAAAGACGTGACATTTACTGACACAATGTTACAACTAATTAAGTGAGAACTACCATTTACTCTACCTGATCCCCGGCGATGCTGACCGTGTCTGTTTGAAAAAAATGATTTTGCAGGTACCCGTTTATTTTGTAACTTTTGCTTCAGAAATAATGCCATATGAATAATGTTGCCTCTGTGCTCAACCGCAAGAATTACAAACCCGTAACCGTAACTCCGGACACTTCAGTTATTGAAGCCCTGGGGATCATGGCCATTAAGAATATCGGGTCATTAGTCGTTATGAACGGCGACCAGTATGTGGGCATCGTAACCGAAAGGGATTATTCGCGTAAAGTGATCCTGAAGGGAAAACACTCCAATGAAACCAGGGTGGAAGAAATCATGTCCACTGATCTGCCCCATATTAAACCCACCGATACCATCGAACACTGTATGGAACTGATGTCTGGTCAGAACATCCGCTATATGCCGGTATTTGACAACGGACAGTTAACAGGTATTATTTCTATGACGGATGTGGTGAAAGAAACCATCCTGGCACAGAAAGAGACCATTAACCAGTTACACAGTTATATTAACAGCTGACTTACCTGCTCATTAAATAACAACGAAGCCCCGTAAGGCTTCGTTTTTTTATTGGTTACCGGGCGGCGTCTCTGTCACTTTCTCCTTAACCACTACCAATCCGCTCAGATCGACCTGCATCGGCAGCATGCCGATTTTTACCACCGCCTTTTTACCCCGCAGTTCAATGACCTGGCCCACCTGGTGATTTTTTTTCATTTTCACTTTGTCCCCGATCTTAATCTCTCCGCCCACTTCTTTGAACTTTTCATCAATCTTCTTCTGCATTTTCCCCTGTACTTTCTTTTCATCTTTTTTGAACAACAGTGCTTCCATCTGTTTGATCACTTTCTGTTTATTGTCTTCCCGCCGCCACTCTGTCATGATCTGTTTCAGTTTACGCTCCATATCTTTCATATAGGCGATTTTCTCCTCCGCCACCCGGTTCTGTTCTTTCAGTAATTCTACCTGCTGCCGGTGCTTTTCTTTTTCCAGCACCTGCTGCATTTCTTTCCGTATCTGCTCATTTTCCTTCAGGGTAAGACTCAGTTGTTTTTCTTTTTTCTGTAACTGCTGGAGGTCCTGCTCGGTGCGGTTCAGGAGTTTGTCCAGCCTGTACTGGTCTTCATCCACCAGTTGCCTCGCCCGGTTGATCAGTTGTTTATCCATACCAATCCGTTCTGCAATGGAAAAGGTATAGGAGCTCCCGGGTTTACCCAGCACCAGTTTGTACAAAGGCTGCAGGTTCTTTTCATCAAAGCTCATGGCCCCGTTCATGATACCCGGTGTTTTGCCGGCCATGACTTTCAGGTTGAGATAATGCGTGGTAACCACTCCTATTGCATGCTTTTTCACCAGTTCCTGCAGGATCACTTCCGCGAATGCGCCTCCCAGGTTCGGATCCGTACCACTGCCCAATTCATCAATAAAGAACAGGGTACGCCCATTGGCATATGTGATAAAGTCCTTCATGTGCAGCAGGTGGCTGCTATAGGTACTCAGTTCAAACTCGATACTCTGGGTATCCCCGATATGGATCATCAGTTGTTTAAAAATACCAAAACGGGAAGAGGGGTGTACCGGTACCAGCAAACCACTCTGCACCATCAGTTGCAGCAGGCCAATCGTTTTCATGGTTACCGTCTTACCGCCTGCATTGGGTCCGCTGATGACCAGTATCCGGCTCGCTTCTTCCAGTGTCACAGAAACAGGAACTGTTTCTTTATTCAGTTTACGGTTATACAGAAATAATAAGGGATGGCGGGCGTCCACCAGGTGTACACCGGCTTTATCCATGATGACCGGGTATTCCCCGTTCATATCCCCGGCGAGTTTTGCTTTTGCCCGAATAAAATCAAATTCACCCATCACCCGGTGATAAGTACTCAGTAAGGGGGCGTATACGGATAGTTTTGCGGTCAGCTCCCGTAAGAGCCGGATCACTTCTTTTCGTTCATCGTTTTCCAGTTCATGCACCTGGTTATTCAGTTCGATGGTTTCCTCGGGTTCCACAAAAGCGGTCTTGCGGCTGTCGCTTTCCCCATGCAATATTCCCTTCACCGTTCTTTTTTGTTCTGCAAAAACAGCCAATACCCTTCTGCCACTCATGAAACTTTCTTCGATCTCCGCGAGATAGCCCTGCTTATTGAGCTTGGAAACAATTCGTTCAAAAACCTTGCGGAGTTCATTCCTTTTCCGGTACAGGTTCATCCGGATATCCCGCAGGTCATCGGAAGCATTGTCTTTCACCTGACCGGTTTCATCCAGCACTTCATCGATCAGTTCCACAATTACTTTCTCATAATAAGTTTCACTGATCACCCTGGCCATACCTTCGTAGGCCAGCCTTCGTTCATGATCAAACCAGCGGAAAATACTGGCGGTGTTTTCACAAAGTTTACGGATAGCCAAGAACTGATCGCCGGTAAGCAGGGCACCGGGAATCGGGAGCAGCTTCAGTTCCTTTGAGAGGTTTAGAATGACATCATTCGGGAAATATATACTGTTGGCGATCAGTTGCCGGTATTCATGGGTCTGGCGGAGTTCCAGTTCAATATAATCACGCCGGGTGTGTACCCGGAGATCAAGGGCTTTAGCCCGCGCATGATCGCCCTGGCAATAAAGGGCCAGCAGGTCTCTGACCTTATTAAATTCAAGCTGTACATGTGCCGATTCCGGGAAAAATTTCATCGGTTCTTTTTAATGAATACTAATGGGTGGCAAATTTCGGGTATTCAATTCATATTGAAAGTGATGATCGTTCCCCTTCAAAAACAACTTTCCTGCCGAAAACTATCCGTCCCCAACCTCATTTATCCGTCAAAACTTCCGTTCATAGAAATCCTTATCTTTCTGGTGGCCCTGACCCTTATTCTTGTTATTCCATAAACACTTAAAACCCCATATATGAAGAGAAAAGCGCTACTGATGCTGCTTACGGCCGGCACGATGCTGACGGCTGTTGCACAAAATAAACCCGCAGTTCCTCCGACGCCCGTCATGCCGGCAGACTCGGTAAAAGCCAAAAAATCCACGGGTATTTCTGATAAGGTTAAAAGCAGTAAAAAAACGGAAGGTTTATTTACAGTTTACCAGGATACCGTTACCGGCAGCGTACAACTCTACATAAAAAAAGCCCAGCTTGGGAAGGAGTTTATTTACCAGAGTTTTTCCATCAGCGGACCCACCCAGTTTTTTCTGAACCAGAGTATGCACCGGATGACTTTTGTATTTAAAGTGCAGAAATCTTTTGACAAACTTGAATTCTCCAGGGTCAATACCTCCTTTTACTATGACGAAAACAATCCGGTAAATAAGACGAAGGAAGTGGACAAACCGGAAGCGGTTTTTCTTGCTGAGAAAACAGCCGGTGAGGATTCTGCCGGTTTTCTCATCCAGGCCGATGGTTTTTTTATCAGTGAAAAAATGGATCCGGTAAAACCAGCCATGATGCCCGGTATGCCGATGGGATTAACCTTTACACTTGGAGGGCTTAATCCACTGAAATCAAAATACAGTACCATCCGTTCCTTCCCCGGCAACACGGATGTGGTGGTGGATCTGGCCTATGACAACCCGGGAGCTATTGTATCCGGCGGTCCGGATATCACTGATCCCCGGTATGTACGGGTCAGAATACAGCACAGTCTCATTGAAATGCCTGACAATAATTTCCGGCCCCGTGCCGACGATCCGAGAGTGGGTTATTTTATGCAGCAGGTAACCGACCAGACCAGTATCAGTGCTGTTCCCTATAAAGACAGGATCAACCGCTGGCACCTGGAGAAGAAAGACCCTTCAGCCGCTCTCAGTGAGCCGGTAGAGCCGATCGTGTACTGGGTGGAAAACACCACTCCGCTGGAATACCGGCAGACCATTGTGGAAGCGGGTCTGAAATGGAATGCGGCATTTGAAAAAGCCGGATTTAAAAATGCGGTACAAATGAAGATCATGCCCGATGATGCCGGCTGGGATCCGGCAGATATCCGTTACAATGTGATCCGCTGGGTTTCTTCCGCACAGCCTTCGTATGGCGCTATCGGACCGAGTTTTGTTAATCCTAAAACAGGCCAGATTCTTGGATCAGATATCACCGTGGAATGGTACAGCGGCAGTGCCACCCCGATCATTGATGAACTGTTTAGTGGTCCAGTCTCAGCGCAAACAGAACAGATTTTCTCCATCCCTGGTATGAATCACAGCCATTTTGCAGCCTGTACCATGGCCCAGGAACTAAAAGCACAATTGCTGACCGGCATGACCGTTGCAGATATTACAGATGCCGGACCGGCCGAGATCAAAGAAATGCACAAGCAATTCCTGTTCTACCTGATCATGCATGAAATGGGTCATACCCTTGGGTTAAATCATAATATGAAATCCAGCCAGATGCTTTCTCCGGCCGAGGTGAATAATAAAGAAATCACCCGCAAAACCGGGATGCTGGGTTCGGTCATGGATTATCCGGCGATCAATATTGCCAGTGATAAAAGCAAGCAGGGTGATTACTACACCACCCTGGCAGGGCCTTATGACATCTGGGCGATTGAATATGGATATACTCCTTTTTCAGCCACTGAAGAAGAAAGTGGTCTGCGGAAAATCCTCAGCCGCAGTACGGAACCCCAGCTTGCTTTTGGCAACGATGGTGACGATATGCGTTCACCGGGTAAAGCCATGGATCCCCGCGTTAATGTAAATGACCTGACCAGTGATGCTATTGCGTATGCAGAAGACCGGCTGAAACTGGTGAACAGTGTGATGGGAAAGCTGGTTCAGAAATACAGCAAACCCAATCAGAGTTATGCGGAATTACGTTCCCGTTTTGGGGCATTGCAGGGACAGCGTAATGGGATGATTTCGGTGGTTAGTCGTTATATCGGCGGTGTTTATATTGACCGCAGTACCCCCGACCAGCACTCCGCCACCAAACCATATACGCCTGTACCCCTGGCCACCCAGAAAAAGGCCATGGAAATACTGAGTAAATATGTGCTGGCCCCCGGAGCCTTTGATGCGGATGCCCAGGTATTACCTTACCTGCAACCACAACGCCGCGGATTCAACCAGAATGGAAACGGAGATGATTACCGCATCACGGGTGTTGTACTCAGCCAGCAGGGAGCAGCCATTGCGCATATTCTGCACCCGGCCACGCTTCAGCGGATTACCAACAGCCGGCTGTATGGCAACCAATACAGTGTGGCTGACGTCATGAGTGACCTGCTGAAAGCGTGTTTTGATACAGATATCAAATCGAATGTAAACGTGTACCGTCAGTACCTGCAGACCGCTTTTGTAAAACAGGCGGCCATTATCCTTGATCCCAAAACCATGGGTTATGATGATGTGGCCCGTGCAGCCGCATTGAATACATTGAAGAAACTGAAAACTCAGTTGGCTGGTGCCGTTTCAATGAATGAAGAAACAAAGGCCCACCGTGGCAACCTGCTGTTCCTGATCAATAATGCACTGGAGTCAAAGTAGTACCATTAGCAATTGAATCTTATTAAAAAGGCTCTTTGGGATTCCAAAGGGCCTTTTTTTAAATTGTTTGTTGTTTGTCGTTTGTTGTTTGTCGTTTGTTGAAATACAAAGCGGTAACTGGTTTTTATTGAAAGATGCAACTATTAATGTTCTGACTCTTCCTTCACCTGAAGTTCTTCCCAGGGGGTAGAGCCATCTTTTTCACGGGTGAATGTGTATTTATCGGTGAACATTAGTACGATCTCGGCCGTGGTATAAATTTTGCAACCCGGGACCAGGTGCCCCCCGATTGTGCGGCCGGTACTGTCACTGATACTTAGATGCAGGTGAGAGCCGTTTATACTTACCGTACCTGTCAGACTGACGATCTCAAAATACCCTTTACCGGTAGAGGCAGCTGGCTGGTTGGCAAAACGGATGGCATAGTCGGTCAGACTGCCGGAACAGGTGGCCATCCATCCTGCCCTGATCTGTTTTTCCTGCACTATTTTTTCAATGCCTGCCTTCAGGTCTTCCCCAGGTTTGAGACGGAATGCAAGACTGCTGATCCTCTCGTTGGTCATCGTTTTCGTTTTACAGGCAGTAAAAAGGGTAATTGTTAAAAATAGCAGAACAATCCGCATGCCGCATCTGTTTTAATAATTGCCCCGTAAGTTAAAGGGTATTCCGGAACAGTATTGATTAATTACCGAATTTTAACCACTTGAAACAACACTTTACCATGAAACCACTCCTGTCACTATTGATATCAGGATTGGCCACCCTGGCCGCCTGTGCCCAGAAAACACCAACAGCCACCGAACCAAAAAAAGAAAAGCAAACAATAATGAGTACAACCCAATTATCGGCCACCAGCACTGTAGCCACATTTGCCAACGGATGTTTCTGGTGTACCGAGGCCATATTTGAAGAACTGGATGGTGTCATCAGTGCCGTGTCCGGTTATACCGGGGGCGAAACGGTTAACCCGACCTATAAGGAAGTCTGCGCGGGTGAAACCGGGCATGCTGAATGTTTGCAGATTACGTATGATTCTGCTAAAATCAGTTTTGATGAGTTGCTGGAAGTATTCTGGCAAACACATGACCCCACCACCTTGAACCGCCAGGGAGCGGATGTGGGCACCCAGTATCGCAGTGGTATTTTTTATCATAGCCCTGAGCAAAAAGCAAAAGCAGAAGCCTATAAGGCAGCCCTGGATAAAAGCGGCGCCTTTGACCGCCCGATCGTGACAGAGATCACCCCGTTCAGTGTTTTTTACCCGGCTGAAGATTATCACCAGCAGTATTATGAATTAAATGGCAATTCCAATCCGTATTGCCGCGTGGTGATACAACCGAAACTGGAAAAATTCCGTAAAGTATTCAAAGAAAAACTACTGAAGAAAGACCACTAATAAAATGAAAAAGGACTGTATCCGCGATACAGTCCTTTTTGTTACAATGAAACCCCTTTTTTTTATTGCACGACTACTTTCTTTGAATAAGATACTGAAGGCGTCCTGAGTGCCACAATATAATTCCCCTTTGCAAAGTTGTCAAAACCATCCACCGCGATACTGTTTGATCCGGCCTGCAGGTTTACTTTCTGTTGTTTTAAAATCCGGCCTGATAAATCTGCCACCAGTACAACACCCTCGGTTTTTTCAATGAGGTCAACCGCCACGGTGGTACCTGACTGAATCAGCGAAGGATATACTTTCATTTCCTGGTTAGCGGTACCGCTTATTTTAACTGAAATAATGCTGCTGTATTCTGTCCTTCCTGAAAGGTTGATCGCTTTCAGGCGGTAAAATACCTGGCCACCCTGTACATCAGTATCTGTATAACCTGATCTGGCGAAGGCACCGCTTCCGGCTTCATATACCTGGGTAAAATTGGAAGATGTATTACTTTTTTCCAGCACTACTTTACTGTATTTATCAGCGGCCAGTTCCCAGGATAATTTTACTTTGTTATTCGCAGCCACTCCTTCGAATGATATCAGTCCTGAAATGGCCAGTGGGAAATGCTGATAGGTAAACTTCTTATAATAAAGAGAAGCATAACGGGTACTGGTAGAACTGTTCTGATTATCAGAACCCACCCGGTATGTCATGGTTCCAACATTCGTGTTAGTCACAGAGAACATCACTTCTTTGGCAGCCGTATCCACCAGGGCTCCAAATAATGTACCGGTGTAGTTATTCCCGCTGATCGCTGTTCCGGTCTGAGATACGGTCAGTTCTGAATTGTATGTATTATACTCATAAGTACCACCCCCCATATCGATCCGGTTAAACTCTTTCAGGGCGTTGCCACTATTCGGACTACCATCAATATCGAGACCTGTTGCTGATACCAGGGGCCTGGGTGAAGTAGTACTGGTTCCCGCAGTTACAAAGTTGATATGAAAATCGATATAGGCATTGGTATTACCGTTGATCCTGTATTCGGGCTGAAAAGCTTCAGTGTAACCGTCATTGGTACGGTCAATATTGCGAAGGGTAATGCCGGCGGAGATCGTGCTGATTGTTACCAGTGCATCCACCCCTGTTGCCACATTGGTGAAGCGGTAAACGGCACCACTGGTCAGGGCTGTACCTGAAACAAGTGTGTATGAACTAAAACTGAAAATAGGAGCAACCTGGGCACTGACTTTTTGGGGAGCGATGATGGCAAAGGAAAATACAGCCAGGCATGCGGCTAGGAGACGCGTTTTCATAAATAGGGTTTTTTGTTTTACAAAGGGTTGAAATCGGTGGTCTCTTCTGGGATCTGGATCAGTCGGGAACTGTTCTCGTGAACTTTACGGAACTGATTTGCTTTCTTACTCCGTAGATTCCTGATGAGTCAAAAGTAATAGTCACATTTAAAATATGCAAGCTTTTACGATAAAAATTTGAAAGTATTTACTTAGTAAATTTACGACTATGCCACTACGTGACTGAGGACCAAACCCTTACCGGATGCGGGTTGTACGTAGTTCCAATAAATTAAGGGCATTGGCACGGAACCCTTTTACGTAAGGTTGTACCAAACGAACGGCTTTATCATACCAGAGTGGTACCACCGGGGCATCATTGATCATGAGCTGATCGGCCTGCCGGTATAGTTCATAACGGATGGAATCATTGGTTTCAGCAATCGCTTTTTCGAAGAGCAGATCAAAAGCCGGATTATGATAGCGGGTATAGTTGGGCGGAGCCGGATTTTTTGAATAAAAAACAGAGAGATAATTTTCCGCATCCGGGTAATCAGCGATCCAGCTTCCCCGGAAAAATGCAGCCCTGGAATTGGATGTCATATCCAGGAGTAAGGATTTTTGCACCACTTCCACCTGAACCGGGATTCCGGATTCCTCCAGTTGTTTAGCGATAAAGTTGGCCATATCAGCATAGATCGCAATCGTCAGCAGTTTAATTACCGGCAACCCCTTTCCTCCCGGGAAACCGGCTTCTGCCAGTAACTGTTTGGTCTTTGCCGGGTCAAAATGATAACCCTTCACGGCCACCGAATCAAAAGAAGGAAGTCCCAGCGGCACAAAACCCGATTCCGCTGCTGTGCCTAATGAATTGCGCAGGTAAAGGGTCATCTTGCGCCGGTCAAATCCATAATTGATGGCCTGCCTGATTTTTTTATTCCGGGTGGGTGAATTGGCCAGCAGCGGGTTGGCCGTATCCATTAAGATACCCAGGTATTCAATATTCAGGTAGGGGCTGGCAATCAGACGAATCTTACCTTCCCATTCCTTGCGTAAGGTGCCGGCCTTGGTCAGTACTTCATCTTTGAATGAAGCTTCGATATCATTAATAAAATCCAGTTCCTTCTGACGGAATAACAAGAACTCAGTGGCCTTGCTGTCATAGAACGTCACTTTCACCCCATCGAGATAGGGAAGCGGCTCTCCGGCACTATCTTTCTCAAAATATTTTTCATGGCGTTTCAGCACCAGGGCCTGCCCTTCTTCCCAGGCCAGCATCCGGAACGGACCGGTACCAACCGGGTGACGCCGGAAATCGTTACCATAATACTCCACCACTTCTTTGGGAACAATGGAACAATACTGCATAGACAGAATACCCAGTATCGGGTTATACGGACGAAGCAGGGTGAGGCGAAAGGTGGTATCATCCACGGCAGAAAAAGGAAGAATCGTATCCGTTTTGCGACTGAATATCCAGGCGCCGGGGCTGGCTGTTTTTTTATCGGTTATCCTGGCCAGGCTGTACACGACATCAGTTGCATTCATTTTTCTACCCTTACCGCCCGGGAAAGCGGGGTCATCATGAAAAAACACATCATCCCGCAGATGAAAAGTATAGATGGTACGGTCTCCGGAGATATCCCAGCTTTTTGCCAGCGAGGGAACAATATGCAGGCTGTCATCAATCTCCACCAGCGTATTAAACAACTGGTGTGCCGGCCACATGGTCGCCTGGCTTTTGGCAAAGGCAGGATCGAGGGTGGGAATTCCCGAAAACTCGTTGTAGTGAAAAATATTTCCTTCCTGCCCCTGTTTATTATAACAGGAACTGCTGAAAATCCACAGACAGCATAAAAAAGGAAAATATTTTGTTAAACGGTGCATCAGTTAATTACAGGCGGTCTAAATTAGCAAAGTATCACTTATAAAACGTTTAACCGGAAATAATGTACCGAGAACTCCGCCTCCTGTTCATTTTACCGCTTGTCTATGTCAGCCTGAATAGCTGTGCCCAGCCCCTGAATAAAAAAGAAATATTCACATGGCAGGATACCCTGCGTGGCAGTAACGGACCAGGACGGGACTGGTGGGACGTAAATGCCTATGAAATAAATATTACACCGGATTATACCACTAAAAAAATAACCGGCTATACGGTAATTGCCTATACGGTCCGCCAGGATTGTACCAATAAAATAATGCAGATTGACCTGCAGGAACCCATGCAGATTGACAGTATCTGGGGTACCGCCGGAAGGATCCGCAATTACCGGCGCGAAGGCAATGTTTATTTTATAGATTTCGGAGATAAAGTCTTTGACAAGTGGCTTACAAAAAATGACATCATCGCGATTCATTCGCTTAAAATCTATTTTTCCGGCAAACCCCTTGAAGCAGTCAATCCGCCCTGGGAGGGGGGTTGGATCTGGACCAGGGACAACCGGGGACGTCCCTGGATGACTGTAGCCTGCCAGGGCCTCGGGGCCAGTGTGTGGTATCCCTGTAAAGATTACCAGGGCGATGAACCGGATAAAGGGGCAGCCCTGGCGATTACAGTACCGGACAGTTTATCAGCGGTCGGCAATGGCCGGTTATTAAACAGGCAAGCCAACAAAAACGGAACCAGTACCTGGTCCTGGCTGGTAAAAAATCCAATCAACAGTTACAATATCGTTCCTTATATCGGCAAGTATATACATCTGACTGATCAGTATACCGGTGAAACAGGAAAAAACCTCAGCCTGGATTATTGGGTACTCGATTATGATTCCGCAAGGGCCAGCAAACAATTTGGGCGGGATGTAAAACGGATGCTGAAGGCCTTTGAATACTGGTTTGGACCCTACCCTTTTTATGAGGATGGATTTAAGCTGGTACAATCCTCCCACCTGGGTATGGAGCACCAGAGTGCAGTGGCTTATGGAAATCATTATCTCGATGGATACCTGGGCATGGATCTTTCCGGCAGTGGCTGGGGAAAGAAATGGGATTATATTATCATTCATGAAAGCGGACATGAATGGTTTGCGAACAATATCACTACCCGGGATATTGCGGATATGTGGGTACATGAAGGATTCACCATGTATTCCGAAGTGTTATTTACAGAATATTATTATGGCAAAGCAGCCGGTGATGCTTACCTGCAGGGAATCCGCAACAATATCAGCAATGACGTTCCGCTGATCGGCACCTATGGGGTAAATAAAGAAGGAAGCGGTGATATGTATAATAAAGGGGCCAGCCTACTGCACATGATCCGTCAGATCATTCATGATGACAGCCTGTTCCGGAAAATCCTTCGGGGAATGAACCAGGAGTACAGGCATCAAACGGTGGATTCAAGAGAGGTGGAGGCTTATTTTTCCCGTATATCCGGAAAGGATTTTTCAAAAATATTTGATCAATACCTGCGGACCACCGCTATCCCCGTACTTGAATATAAATCAGCCGGGGATCAGGTGCAATATCGCTGGACGAATTGTGTAAAAGGGTTCAATATGCCTTTGCAGCTAACCGGGAAAACAGAGACCTGGTTATATCCAGGTACCAACTGGAAGGAACAAAAACTGCCGGACGGTATGCATATCCAACAGTATCATCCGAATTTTTATATCACGGTAAAGAAAATGCCCTGACCCGGAAGTATTGACCATTCCCGTATGACCATTACCTTTACCAAATGAGCAGTATCCGGCGGCAAAGTATTATCTCTTCGTTGGTGATTTATTTTGGCTTTGGCATCGGCCTGCTGAATATTTACCTGTTTACCCGGAAGGGCCTGTTTTTCGACACACAGTTCGGTCTTTATAACGCCTTTATCGCGATTGCCACCCTGATGATGGCATTTTCCAGTTTCGGGATGCCGACCTATATCTATAAGTTTTTCCCTTATTACAAATCACACCTGCCGGATAAAAAGAATGACCAGGCGGCCATTGCCCTGGTTACAGGGATCATTGGCTTTATCATCATTATTCTGGCGGGTATTGTGTTTAAACCCCTGGTGGTCAAAAAATACATTACTTATGCCCCGGAAATCATCACTTATTACAACTGGATATTTGTGCTTGGCTTCGGACTCCTGATCTATACCCTCCTGGAAGCCTGGGCCTGGCAGATCCATAAATCGGTACTTACCAATTTTCTGAAAGAACTGGGCTGGCGTCTTTTTACCACGGTGCTGATCGTGTTATTTTCTTTTCAGCTGATTTCCTTTGACCTGTTTATAAAATTATTTTCGTTCAGCTATCCCTTTATTGCGGTCATCCTTCTGGTGTACCTGCTCTATACCAAACAGATCCATTTTAATTTTAGCCTCAGCCGGGTAAGCCGTCGTTTTTCAGGCAGTATCATAAAACTTTCTTCCTTTGTCTATGCAGCCCTGGTCGTTTTCAATATTTCCCTCGTATTTGATACACTGCTGATCAGTTCTGTGTTGCATGATGCCCTGGCCCAGCTGGCTATTTATTCTGTGGCCCAGAATATTGCCGCGATGATCCAGGCCCCGCAGCGGGGAATTATCAGCGCCTCCATGATTCACCTGGCAACGGCCTGGAAGGAAAAGAATATGGAACTGATCGGTAAAATCTATCAGCGTTCATCTATTAACCAGTTGCTGTTTGCCTGTGGATTCTTTTCTCTGGTGGTGATGAACCTGCAGGATGCAGTGATCACTTTTGAGCTGAAGGACACTTACCTGAAAGCTTTTTATGTAGTGATCTTCCTGGGATTTGCCAAAGTAGTGGATATGGGCACCGGTGTAAATGCACAGATCATTGCCACGTCCACTTACTGGAGATTTGAGTTGTTCAGCGGGGTAATCTTATTACTGGTGATGCTTCCCTTAAGTTATATTTTAACCAGGAGCTATGGCATCGTGGGCACCGGGGTGGCCCAACTGATCTCTATCAGCATTTACAATTTTATCCGTGTTGTATTTCTCTGGAATAAATTCAGGCTGCATCCGTTCTCCATACAATCAGTTTACACCTTATTATTAGGTGGCACCTGTTTTGCACTCAGCTACTTTCTCTTCCGTGACCTGCATAGCTGGCCCGGTCTGTTTGCCCGTAGTATATTCTTCTGTATGGCATTTGCCGGCGGAGCTCTTTACATGAACTTATCCCCGGACATACAGCCGGTATTGCAGCAAATTCAGAAAAGACTGGGTTGGAAAAAATAAGGACTACTTATTGGATACGATCTGTTTATCATCGATCCGGCCGGCACCCACAAAACGGCGCAGGTAATAGTTGTCGAAAAGATCGCTGACCATCACGCCCCTGGACACGGACGCATGAATAAATTTATTATTCCCCAGGTAAACGCCCACATGTGAAACGCCCCGACCGTTGGTATTAAAGAAAACCAGGTCGCCTTCTTTCAGTTCCGTAGTTGAAATTTTACGGCTGAGCTGATATTGATCGCGGGAAACACGGGGAAGCATCATTCCATAAGCGGCTGCATATACGGCCACGGTAAAACCGGAACAATCCACCCCTTTTTTAGAGGTACCCCCAACGCGGTAACGAACACCATACCATTCATCTACAGCGTCGAGTAAGGATTTCTCAGGAAGGGACTCCACTTCTGTATCCAAAAGCAGGGCATATTTAAAATGAAGGGCAGTGGCTGATTCGACTGCCGGGGTACGGGCAGCAAATATATTTTCCCGGGCCGGTACAGGTTTTTCCTGAACAGGTGCAGGTGCCTCAAACGGGGCGGGTGCTTCAAATTTTGTTGCGGGCTTGTTGGCAGCAGGGGCAACCCGTTTTGCTTTTGCCGTTTCCCAAATATCCGGTGTATCTTTTTTTTCAGTTTCCCCTTGCGGAGTTATCGTGATTTCTTCGATAAATCTGGCCTTTGCGGGAACCGGCAACTCATTCTGGTTGGTTACGGGCTGGTTACTCGTAAAACTCTTCTGTTTCAGTGCTGTACAGCTACTGAAAAAGACCAGTGCGAATATGAAGGTAACTGATTGTTTAACCATTGGGATTTCTGCTAAGGTTGATTTCATAGGCGGTTAAAAAGATAATTGGGTTATACTCAACCTCCCCGGAGAAAGGCCAGCAAAAATATACGATATTCCCCTAAAATCAGGGTAAAGCTTAAACGAAATTTAGATTCAAAAATTGTCGCTTCATCTAAACCACTGAAAACGAATAAGATAATATTTGATCCACCCTTTTTTTTGAGCAAAATTATCCGGCTTACCGGGTGAGTTTTCCTGAATATCATTAACTTATCCTTTTGTTATGCAAATACTATTCCCTTTTTTCAGCTTCCTCCTCCTGGGTACCAGTTGCCAGCAGGCGCCTGCCCGGCAGGTTTCGATGCAACTCATGATTGTGAATGCCTTGCCCCTGGATACCCTCCCCCCCGCTTTGCCCGTAGTACCCAAGCCTTATACGGCCCTGGTGTATGAAAAAAAAGAAGTGTTGAAAGCCGCTCCCGGAACCAAATCGGTTCTGTTTAATAGTAATGGCACAAAACTATATGCCATGAACCTGGAGGGCATGAGTGTATATGAATTTGACCAGGCGACCCGGAAACTAACCCGGGAATTTAAATTCAAACCGACCAGGGGCACTGGCTGGGATTATACCAAAAGCAAGCCGATCGCCTCCTTCCAGGAAAAACCGGTGGAAGCCTGTTTCAGCCATGACGATAAAATACTCTGGGTTTCACTGCATAATGCAGAAGGCATTGTCCCTATCCGATTAGACGATCTGAAAAAGAATACTGCCAAAGCCGGAAACGGACAGAAAACATAGCCACTCACGGTTCTTTACCCGGGTATCACTAAAAAAGATTCATTTTCAGTGTCGCTTCTTGAAAACGGCAAGACCCCGTAAGTGATTGCCCGTTCGGCAGACAGCATGTTTCTCCTGGTCAGTAACTGGCATTCGTATAATGTCAGTGTACTGGAAATGAATGAAACCGCCGTTCCTTTTGGTAAAGTGATTGCTACCGTACCCGTATCTGCTATTCCGCGTGGCATCGCCGTAGATGATACCCATCAAAAATCCTTTGTTGCCATCATGGGCGGATCTTCCCTGGCGGTCATTAATAACAAAACCTGGAAAACAGATACCATTCTCCCCGTACTGCATAGTCCCCGTCATATAGTCATGGATACCAGCGGCCATCTTTTTGTATCGTATAACAGTATTGGTAAGATTGCCTGCCTGGATGCCAGTTCCGGAAGGCAGCTTTTCAGCATGGCCACCCATGCCCAGCCCCGGACCATTACCCTTTCCAAAAACCACCATTTTATTTTTGTCACCTGTTACAGCAGCGACTTCGTGGATGTGTACAAAATCAACGCCGATAACTTTGAGAAAGTGGCATCTTTGCCCTGTGAAGGTCACCCGGTGGGGGTGGATATATTTGAGAATGAAAGCCGGCTGGAAGCGTGGGTGTGCAGTTATAAGAAAGGAGAGATTGTGGTGTATACCTTTTTGAAAAGATAGTTTTGGGTTCAGTAAGCAGTCGGCAGTCCTCCTTCGCTTACGCTTCGGAGGATAAATCGGCAGGTCGCACTTGTCATCCTGAGCCTGCCTACCGGACAGGCAGGCTTGCCGAAGGATGAGCAGAAGTAAGCAGTC
>CAZYTV010000036.1:0-23493 GCA_964650455.1 uncultured Chitinophaga sp.
GCAAGGGCAGGCCATGCTGGAATGGGAGGGGGTAAAGAATATTAATACGAAGGACAGCGGACAGGCTCCCGGGCTTGATATTCATGAAATGGGCGGCGTACGCATGGGAAATGATCCGAAGACTTCCTTGTTAAATGAATGGAACCAGTTGCATCAATGTAAAAATGTATTTGTAACCGATGGAGCCTGTATGACCAGTACCGGCAGCCAGAGTCCGTCTGTTTTGTATATGGCATTTACGGCAAGGGCGGTTGATTATGCAGTGGGGGAATTGAAGAAGGGGAGGTGGTGAGTGGTGAGAGGCGAGAGGCGAGAGGCGAGAGGCGAGAGGGAAAAGTGAGGAAATGAAATTACGAATAATAAAATGTATTATACAATGAAGAAACTCCGGACTTTAGGGTTGTTTTTAATTTTGACTTTTGAATTTTTACTTTCCCACGGTCAGCAGAAAACCTATTGCAATCCGGTCAATATTGATTATGGCTATACGCCGATTCCCAACTTCAGCGACTGGGGCCGGCACCGCGCTACGGCGGATCCGGTGATTGTACTATACAAAGGGGATTATTATTTATTCAGCACCAACCAGTGGGGATACTGGTGGAGTCCGGATATGCTGAACTGGAATTTTGTGTCCCGTAAATTTTTGCGCCCCTGGAATGAAGGGTATGATGAGCTCTGTGCCCCGGGTGTGGGTATCATCGGAGATACCATGATTGTTTTCGGTTCCACATACACGAGTAAGTTCACGATGTGGATGAGCACTAATCCCAGGGCTAATGACTGGAAGCCACTGGTGGATTCCTTTGATATCGGCGGATGGGATCCTTCTTTCTTTACCGATGATGACGGGAAGTTCTATATGTACAACGGCAGTAGTAATAAGTTTCCCATGTATGGCATTGAGCTGAACCGGAAAACCCTGCAGCCCATTGGCACCCGGAAGGAAATGTACCTGCTGGAACCCTGGCGTTTTGGCTGGCAACGGTTTGGCGAACACATGGATAATACGTTTCTGGATCCTTTTATTGAAGGGTCGCACATGACGAAGTACAACGGGAAATATTACATGCAATATGGGGCTCCGGGAACAGAGTTCAGCGGGTATGCCGATGGATTACTGGAAGGCAGCCACCCCCTGGGTCCATTTGAAGCACAAAGTGATCCGCTCAGTATAAAGCTCGGCGGGTATGTGCGGGGAGCAGGACACGGGACCACATTTACAGATAAGTATAATAATTACTGGCATGTGTCCACCACGGTGGTATCCGTTAAGAATACATTTGAACGAAGGATCGGCATCTGGCCCACCGGTTTTGACAGGGATAATAAAATGTTTTGTAATACCACGTTTGGCGATTACCCGCATTTTATACCTGCCCCGGGTATAAATGGTTCTGAATATGGTAAAGAAGGCAAGTCTCCTTATTTCACTGGCTGGATGTTACTGAATTATAATAAGCCGGTGCAGGTCTCCTCCACGCTGGGTGGTTATGTACCCAATCATGCAGTGGATGAACTCACCAAGACTTACTGGAGTGCGAAAACCGGCGATAAGGGGGAATGGATCCAGGCTGATCTTGGAAATGTATCCACCGTAAACGCGGTGCAGATCAATTATGCTGACCAGGATGTGGAGCAGAACCGGTTGGGGAAATGGAATGATCAGTATCATCAGTACAAACTCTTGTCTTCAGCGGATGGAAAGAAATGGACCTTGCTGCTGGACAAAAGTCAGAATAAGACCGATATACCACATGAATATGTGGAGCTGCCGAAGGCAGTACAGGCCCGGTATATCCGGTTGGAGAATATCCATATGCCCACCGGGAAATTCGCGATCAGCGGGCTCAGGGTCTTTGGCAATGGCAATGGCGCCAAACCGGAACCGGTACAGGGCTTTATTGTATTGCGCACCGAAAAGGATAAACGTAACGCTTTTATTAAATGGCGCCCGGCAGATAACGCATTTGCCTATAATATTTACTATGGTACGCATCCGGATAAGCTGTACACCAGTATTATGATCCATTCCAATAATGAATACTGGATGAAGGCCATGGATGCACTGAAACCCTATTATTATTGCATTGAGTCTGTCAATGAGAACGGCACCAGCGAACGGACGAAAGTGATTAAAGTGGATTAGTATGAAAAAATCAATACTGTTTATTTTATTGTTATCTGTATTGAGTATTACTGCCCAAACCCAGGGCAATATTCCTTACTGGAAAGAAGTGCAGGCGCTTAAACAAAAGGACAGCCTGTCCTTTCCCGCGCCGGGACAAACCCTGTTTATCGGCAGCTCTTCCTTCACCATGTGGAAGGATGCCCAGGCTTATTTCCCCAAACATAAGATACTCAACCGCGCCTTCGGCGGATCCACCCTGCTGGATATGATCCGTTTCCGGTATGATGTGTTATTTCCGTATCAGCCCAAACAGATCGTGCTTTACTGCGGGGAGAATGATTTTGCTTCTAGCGATACAGTAACTGTACCTGTGGTGTTGGAACGTTTTACTGCTTTTTATAGGTTGATGCGGGCAAAGTATCCCAGGGTTCCGTTCCTGTATGTATCGATGAAGCCCAGTCCGAGCCGGGCTCACCTGATGGAAAAGTACAAGGAAGCCAACGGACAGATAGCTGCTTTTCTCAAAAAGGATAAGAAGGCAGCCTACGCGGATGTTTATTCCAGCATGCTGAAGGCAGATGGCAGTCCGATAGAGGATATATTTCTCCAGGACCGCCTGCACATGAATGCCAAAGGTTATGCGATCTGGAAAAAAATACTGAACCCCTTACTGATTAAATAAAATAGGATGCGAAAATTAACAGCGGTACTGAGTTTACTGGTTTTACTGAATTCCTGTAAAGAACAAAAGAAAGAAGCGCCGGTCACAAAAATTGCTTTTGGTTCCTGCGGACACCAGGATGATCCCCAGCCGGTGCTGGCTATTGCCGCGGAGCAAAAACCGGATGCATTCATTTTCCTGGGAGATAATATTTACGGCGATACCGATAATATGGATACCCTCCGGGCCAAGTACCGGCGGCTGGGTGCCAGAACGGAGTATCAGCAACTGGTAGCGGCCACAACCATCTTCGCCACCTGGGATGATCATGATTACGGAAGGAATGATTCCGGGAAATGGTATCCGTATCAAGAGGAGTCTAAGAAAATTTTCATGGATTTCTTTAAAGAGCCGGACAGCAGTGAAAGAAGAAAACATGCCGGTATTTATAAAACAGAGTATATCCGGACCGGCGATAAAACCATACAAATATTGATGCTGGATGTGCGTTCATTCCGCAGTGATTTGCGGCTTTACCAGAAAGGAGATACACTGCCTTATGGCGGATTTTTTTATACACCCGACTATTACCCGCAAAATTCTCCGGACAGCACCCTGCTGGGGGCGGAACAATGGGCCTGGCTGGAAGCAGAATTGAAAAAGCCGGCCGACCTGCGCCTGATCGGAAGTGGTTCACAGTTCAGTATTGAATACAACGGGTATGAAGCCTGGGCCAATTTTCCCCATGAACAAAAAAAGCTGTTGAGCCTTATTAAGCGTACACAAGCCAGTCACGTTATGTTCTTATCCGGTGATGTGCATTATGCAGAAATATCCAGGATAAACGAAGAAGGACTCTATCCTGTTTATGATGTGACCTCCAGCGGCATCACCAGTACCTGGAGTTTTGCCACCCGGAATAAAAACCGGATCGAAGGCCCGGTGATGGATAATCATTATGGCCTGCTGACCATTACCTGGGAAACGGATCCGCTGATCCGGATGGAGATCATTGATAAATACCGGAACAGCCGGATCGAGTACACGATTAAAGCCAGTGAAATAAGTTTTTAAATCTGACAATTATAAACATCTACACATGAAAAGGATTCTGACAGTTGCGGCATTTGCACTTGGAATGTTCAGCATACAGGCAGGCGCACAGCAAACAAAGGGAACAAAATCCGGTAACGATCGGATGAAAACCTTCATAGATGGCCTCATGAAAAAAATGACCCTGGAAGAAAAACTCGGGCAACTTAACCTGCCGGGCAGTGGTGATATTGTAACCGGGCAGGCACAGAGTTCGGATATCGGGAAAAAAATCCGGGAAGGGAAAGTGGGGGGTCTGTTCAATATCAAATCAGTAGCAAAGATCAGGGAAGTACAAAAAATTGCAGTTCAGGAAAGCCGCCTGAAAATTCCCATGATTTTCGGAATGGATGTGATTCACGGATATGAAACAGTGTTTCCGATTCCCCTGGGACTGAGCTGTACCTGGGATATGCAACTGGTGGAAAACAGTGCCCGTGTTGCCGCAGTGGAAGCCAGCGCCGATGGGATTAACTGGACCTTTTCGCCCATGGTGGATATCTGCCGGGATGCACGCTGGGGTCGCATTGCGGAAGGAAACGGGGAAGATCCTTTCCTGGGTTCGCAGATCGCCAAAGCCATGGTACTTGGTTACCAGGGCAATGACCTGTCAAAAAACAATACAATAATGGCTTGTGTAAAGCACTATGCACTATATGGAGCTGCTGAAGCCGGACGGGATTATAATACGACCGATATGAGTCGTCAAAGGATGTTCAATGATTATCTGCCTCCGTATAAAGCGGCGGCCGATGCCGGTGCCGGTAGTTTTATGGCCTCCTTTAATGAAGTGGAGGGTGTACCTGCCACGGCCAATAAATGGCTGATGACGGATGTACTCCGGAAGCAATGGGGCTTTAACGGATTTGTGGTAACGGATTATACAGGGATCAATGAAATGATTGATCATGGTATCGGGGATCTTCAGACCGTTTCTGCCAGGGCGCTGATGGCCGGTATTGATATGGATATGGTGGGCGAAGGATTACTGACCACCCTTCAGCAATCACTTAAAGAAGGAAAAGTGACCCAGGCGCAGATTGACCTGGCCTGCCGCCGTATTCTCGAGGCCAAGTATAAACTTGGTCTTTTTGAGGATCCGTTTAAATATTGTGATGAAAACCGTGCGAAGACGGAAGTGTTTACCGCTGAACACCGCGCTATTGCCCGGAATACCGCAGCACAGAGTTTTGTATTGCTGAAAAATCAGGGCAATATCCTGCCGCTGAAGAAAAGCGGTACAGTGGCATTGGTAGGCCCGCTGGCGGATAATAAAGAAAATATGCCGGGCACCTGGAGTGTGGCGGCCAATTTTCAGAATGCCACTTCAGTTTTAGCGGGGATGCAACAGGTACTGGGTGATAAAGTAAAGATCATTTATGCCAAAGGTTCTAATCTGGATGCAGATGCGGCTTTTGAAGAAAGAGCCGGCATGTTTGGCAAAGCCCTGGGTCGTGATAACCGCCCTGCAGATATAATTATCAAGGAAGCCGTGGATGCCGCCAACCAGGCCGATGTGGTGGTGGCCGCCTTAGGAGAAAGTGCAGAGATGAGCGGGGAAAGCAGCAGCCGCAGCAATATTGAAATTCCGCAGGCACAAAAGGATTTATTAAATGCTTTATTGAAAACCGGTAAACCGGTGGTGTTGGTTTTATTCACCGGCCGCCCGCTGGCCATAAAAGAAGAAAGCGAGAAAGTACCTGCAATTCTGAATGTATGGTTTGGTGGCAGTGAAGCGGGGTTTGCAATTGCGGATGTACTCTTTGGAGATGTGAATCCTTCCGGTAAACTGACGACAACCTTCCCACAGAATGTCGGCCAGGTTCCTATCTTCTATGCACACAAGAATACAGGTCGTCCGCTCGAAGAAGGTAAATGGTTTTCCAAATTCCGTTCCAACTACCTGGATGTAAGTAATGATCCTGTTTATCCGTTTGGATATGGATTAAGCTATACGCTTTATTCCTACAGCGAAATCAGTCTCAGCAGTACCTCACTGAAAGGTAATCAGAAACTGACAGCTACTGTTACCGTAACCAATAACGGTAAATACGAGGGTAAAGAAGTCGTGCAGCTCTATATCCGTGATGTGGTGGGCAGTGTGACCCGTCCGGTGAAAGAACTGAAAGGGTTTCAGAAGATCAGCCTCAAACCCGGAGAATCAAAAACAGTTAGTTTCACGATCACCCCGGAGGACCTGAAGTTTTATAATTATGACCTGAAATATGACTGGGAAGCCGGTGAGTTTCAGATAATGATCGGCACTAATTCGAAGGAAGTGAAGATGACGAAAGTGAATTGGGTAAAATAATAAAATAAAAGTAACAATAATGAAAAGCATCCTGTTTAGTGTCGCATGTATCATCCTGGCAGGGTGCTCTTCTATTAATAAAGCTATGACACCCTCATTTGCGCCAAATGTGGTCGTGGCTCACCGCGGTGCATTCAAGAAGAATGGATTTCCGGAAAATTCCATAGCCTCCCTGAAAGAAGCTATCCGGCTGGACTGTACAGGTACTGAATTTGATGTACGGATGACAGCGGATGATTCACTGGTGATTAACCACGATCCGCATCATCATTCCTTAGAGATCGAGAAAACGACATTCGCAGAACTGCGTCATTTCCCCCTGGCCAATGGGGAACCCCTGCCCACCCTTCGTTCCTGCCTGCTGGCAGGGATGGATAAGAATAAACATACCCGGCTGGTACTGGAGATTAAGCCATCAGGTATCAGTAAGGAAAGAGCTAAAAAGATCGCCGGGAATGTACAGCAACTGGTTACTGAATTAAAAGCCGCACCCTGGATCGTGTACATCAGTTTTGATTATGATATCCTGAAAGAACTGCGCCGGCTGGATGCATCCGCCAGCCTGCAGTACCTGGAGGGCAATATAGCCCCCGCCCAATTAAAAGCGGATGGGATAAATGGTGCCGATTATCATTTCTCCGTTTTTAAGAAAAATCCGCACTGGATCAAAGAGGCAAAGGATAATGACATTGCTTTAAATGCCTGGACCGTCAATGATGAAGAGACGATGCTATGGCTGATTAAAGAAGGGTTTGATTTTATTACTACGAATGAACCGGAGAAACTACTTCAATTAGCCCATTGATGTTCTTAGAACAGATATTGTAAGATTGATTTTTTTATTGATTTAGGAGTATTTCTATTGAATGTGCCAATTAGCCAATTGACCTGCTAAGATGTGTGGCAAAAAATGTTGAATTATACTTTTCTATGACAAGCTGTTTTATCACAATACACCCTTACGGAGTGGAATGAGATACAGTTATATATTGCATCTCCCCTTATCACGCCTCATTGGCACATTGGCTAATTGGCACATTGGCACATTCTCTCTAACTCTTTATGCTCATCAGAAAATCAAACAAATTCACTTCCGAGCTGATACCGAGTTTTTTCCTTAAACGGTAACGGCTGATCTCCACGCCCCGGACGGAGATATTCATCAGCTGCGCAATCTCTTTGGTGGAAAGATTCATACGCAGGTAGGCGGAGAGTTTTAACTCATTAGCGGTGATCGACGGGTATTTCTCTTTTAGCACGACTACAAAATCACTGTGTACTTTATCGAAGTGATGGGTAAAATGCTCCCAGTCCTTATCCATTTTTTCATCTTCGCCCAGCACTTTCATCATTTTCTTTACTTCGCTGACGGCTTTTTCGTTGTCAATCGCTTTTGACAACTGGCTCAGTTCGGCTTTGATCTTGCTGAGCAATTCCCCTTTCTGTACCAGGTGCATGGCGTTGGTGGCCAGTTCCGAGTTTTTAAAATCCACTTCAGTCTGGAGTTTTTCATTCCGCAGGGTCACCAGTTCATTCTCTGCCTTATTGATCTCCAGCTGGTGCAGGTATTGCAGGCGCTTCTGCTCTTCTTCATATTTTTCCTGCTGTAAATGGAATTTTTTCTTCTGCCATTTATATAAATAGTAAATACCGATACAGCCGGCCAGGAAATAGACCCCATAGGCCCAGAGTGACTGGTACCAGGGGGGCAGGATACGAAACGAATATACCTGGGGCAGGGATTCATTACCCAGGTTATTCCGCACTTTTACTTCAAAATGATAGTTGCCCGTCGACAGGTGGGTATATTCTTTTTCTGTCTTGGTGGTCCATTCACTCCAGTTGTCATCAAAGCCGCGCAGACGGTAACTGTATTCCAGGCTGGACTGCAGACCAAATAACGGAGATGCATATTCGAAATGAAGGGTTCCCCAGTTATGGGAAATGGCGGGCTGACTGCTGTTGTCTGAACCGGTGGCATATCCGCCATAGAGCACACTGTCGCGGCGGTTGAAAATCCTTACATTCCGCACCATCACTTCCAGGGCCGGGATATTTTTCTTGTATTTTTCATAATTGATCAGGAAGAATCCTTTCTCAGCCCCGATAAACACATTGTGATTATTGACCGGGTAAATAAATTCAAAGCCACTCAGCATTTTACTGCTCAGTTCGGGCAGGTGGATCAACTGTGGTTTTTTATCGCGGCGGTCCACCACTCCCAACTGCTTTTCATGGATAAACCAGATATTGCCTTCCGAATCTTCTTTCAGGTAGCGGAGACTCTGCTGGCCGAGTAGTTCCTGGTAATAGGCGGAGGGCTGGAAACGATCTTTGGCGGGGTCATAATTGTACACCCCTTTTTCGGTGGCGATGACTACTTCATTATTTATCTTATATACATGATTGTTGAGCGTGGAGGGCAGTCCATGGGCCGATGTATACAGTTTAGACTGGTACTGGCCGTTGCCATTCATGGCTACCCGGTATACCCCGTGATAGGGGTGAGAAACCCAAAGTATATTGTCTTTATCTACTGCTACAAAACGGCAGGATTCATCCAGGCCTTTTACATTCTCGGCCGCGGTGAACCGGTTGTTGGTGTAATCAAAAAAGCTAAGACCCCGGTAAGTACCGGAGATCATGCGCTCTGTGGGGAATACCGTGGATAAGGGTGTGAAATTCCAGACCCCTTTTTCTGAGTTAAAGAAGGGGGTGGCTGTATTGCCTTCAACAATAAAAGCACCTTCATGATGCCCCAGTAATAGGGTATTATTAATAGTGGTCAGTCCCCAGACCTGCCCGGTCGTATTGGCTACCTGTGTGAACTGTCCTTTACTGAAACTGTAATCCTGTAAGGGCTGCAGGGGTACAGAATAGAGACCTGCGGACGTACCGGTATACAGTATATTCTTATGAATGATCGCCGTTTAACCAGAACCATCCTGTGAATAAGGACTGATGCGTTTAATGGCACTGTTATAAGCTATAAAATCCACCCCGTTATCCAGGCCCAGCCAGAGATTCTGCTGCCTGTCCAGGAAAATGCTGAGTACATTATTATTCTGCAGGCCTTCAGCACGGGTAAAACGCTGAATCAGGTTTCCCCGCGTATCCACGATCTGAACACCATTATTATTGGTCGCCAGGGCTATCCATTCTGTATTGATGGCAGTAGCAGCATAAATCCGGTCTTTTTCAATCTGGGCCAGGGCGGGGGAGTTGAGTTTTACAGCGGTGTTACCACTTAATATATATATACCATTTTTCAGGGTGGTCACCAGGCTGCTGTCCCTGCCCAGTGGAAGTATGCCGGTTACCGGATCATTGCCGGGTAACTGGTTAATGCTTTGAACAGGACTCCATATATTATTGCTGAAAACCATGATCCCATTCCGGTAATCATGGGCGTAGATCCGGTCGCCACAAACACCGAGATAGGTCCACTCAGAGGGGGCATTGAATATGGCCATGCCATTCCCGGTGTAGCGGAAAATTTTGCCCGGTGTGCGGAAAAACACATCTTTTTTAAAGACACAGATATCCCAGACGTCCCCAAAGGAGCGCTCTTTTTCAGGTAGTAATCCAGCCAGTGAGGTAAATTCCAGATTTCCGTTTTGGCCAGGAGAAAAATACCCGAGCTCGTCCTGTCCACCGGCATAGAGCCTTTCTTCCGGCCCGATTTCAACCGATCGTACAATTGTTTTGTTAGGCAAGGGTGAGAGGTTCCAGTACTTTCCGTCGAAGCTCAGAACCCCCTCATTATTCGCCAGATAAATGATCCCCCGATGATCCTGGCGGATATCCCAGCTCTGTAAACCGGCAGCATATGCCTGTTTTGAGTAATTTATAATGTCAGGGAGGCCAATTGTGTTTTGCGCAAAGGTTTTTACCGGAATCAAAATCAGCAGTATGAATAATTTTCTCATGATGGGGCGACAATTCGTAATGTGAAAGTAGGGAAATTAGAATGATGTAGGAATGATGTAGTTTAAATATTGCTATATCAATTAGTTACGTTTTTTGATGTAGAGTTGTTGTAGGTATTAATTTTAAAAAGGTGGATTCAGTTACTAACTTGGCGGAGCTTTTTTAAAGCTTTTTTGTTCGCTAAAATAATTGCTATATGAAATTAAAAACTGCATTGCTGAGTCTCTGTGTCCTATTGACAGGCCTGCTTCAGACGGCCTCAGGACAAAACCTGCCAGTTTCCGGCACCGTTTCCAACAAATTAACCGGCGAGCCTTTGGTTGGCGCCACCATCGCGGTAAAGGGTACACGTACCAATACCATGAGCGATGCGAAGGGCCAGTTTACCATTGTCATCCCGAAAAATGGTTCAGTCCTGGTGTTTAGTTACACCGGCATGAAACAGGTTGAGTTTACAGTGTCCGACAACAAATCGGCGGTCAACGTTCAATTAGAAGAAAGTGCCACCAGCACGCTTACAGATGTCGTGGTGGTAGGTTATGGTACCCAAAAAATCACGAAAGTGTCCGGTGCCATTTCCACGATCAAAAGTGGTGATATCGAAAAACTGAAACCCGTCCGGGTGGAAGAAGCCCTCCAGGGCCGTGCTTCCGGAGTGGTGGTGGTGAACAGTGGTACCCCGGGTTCCAAACCCACTGTACTGGTGCGAGGTATTCCCTCCTTCTCCGGTACCGATCCGTTGGTGATCATCGATGGGGTTCCCCAGACACTGACAGATTTCAATTCTATTAATGCAGCAGATATTGAGTCGATCAACCTGCTGAAAGATGCGGCAACTACCGCGATCTACGGAGTGAAGGGTGGTAACGGGGTGATTGTGGTGACCACAAAGAATGGCCGCAAGAACCAAAAAACCGATATCACGTTCAACAGCAATTATGGTATGCAGGAAGTAGTGAACACCCTGGGGGTGCTGAATGCTTCTGAATATGCAGCCATCATCAACGAAGGAAGCACCACGGCCGGTGGTCCGGTGATCTTCCCGAACCTGAGTACGGTAGGTGTAGGGACCAACTGGCAGAATGAAGTATTCAAGATGGCCAGCATGCAATCCCATAATATATCTGCCCGTGGCGGCAGTGAAAAAATGTCTTATTTCCTTTCCGGTGGCTGGCTCAGCCAGGGAGGTATCGTTGGCGGTAATGATAAATCAAGGTTTAACCGGGGCAACCTGACTGCCAACCTGAATTTTGACCTGGCCCCCCGTCTGAAATTCATCCTCAATACCACAGCCGTATTGCTCGATGGCAGAGGTATCCAGGAAAATTCCTTCAACAGTGTACTGGGTTCGGCGATCAATTTCGATCCCACCGTATCTAAATATAACACCGTTCCGAATACAGTAGGTACTTATGGATACAGCAACCTGCTGCTTTCCGAAATCTTCAACCCGCTGACCAAACTGGATAATACCTTTAATAAGAATGTGGGTAATAAACTATATGGTAAAGGCGAGCTGCAGTATGATGTACTGAAAAACCTGAAACTTACCAGCCGTTTTGGTTATACCAAATATGATGGTAATGCCAAATCCTTTACCCCGCTCGTATTTTACGGTCCACTGAATGTGGAGAATTCCATGAACGCCGATGGGTCAACCGTGACCGGCAGACACAATAGCGTATCGCATGAGAAGACCAGCAACTTTAACTGGACCTGGGAATCTTTCGCGAACTATAATTTCAGTGTAAAAGAAGACCATAATTTTGAAACTGTACTCGGCTTCTCGATGGCTAAAACTTCCGGCAATGCGGCCGGTGCCAGCCGCCAGGATGTACCGTTCAACTCATGGGAATTTGCCGACTTCACGGCGGCAACCGGTAACAACACAGCTACCAATACGAATGCCATGAGCGGTTATTATTACCAGTATTTCCGCCGCAACCTGTCTTACTTCTCCCGGATCAACTATGATTTTCAAGAGAAATACCTGGCCTCCTTCACGGCCCGCCGGGATGGTTCCTATGCGTTTGGTAAGAATAATAAGTACGCCAACTTCTTCTCCGGCTCACTGGGTTGGGTGGTATCAAAAGAAAATTTCTTTACATCTGAATTTATTGATCACCTGAAGCTCCGTGGCAGCTACGGTTCTATTGGTAATGAAAACGTGGATCCGCAATATGTAGGTATTGTAACCGGCGGACCGAGTTATGGTGGTACGGCCAACAGTAACGGTTATACATTCGGTGATATCTTCTATCCCGGTTCTACCGTGGGTTCGGCTGCCAATGACGCCCTGCGCTGGGAAAAACAAATCCAGGCGAATGTGGGGTTTGATATGACCTTCTTCAAAAGAAGATTTTCCATTACGGCGGATTATTTCCAGAAGGAAGTGGATGGCCTGTTGTTTACGCCTTCTGCCTCACTTTACCTCGGTACGGTTCCGATCCCGACTGCAAATATCGGTTCCACCAAGAGCAGTGGTATTGACCTGATACTTTCCTTTAATGAAACATTCGGCAAATCAGTTAAATTTAATTCCAGTGTAACCTTCACCACTGCTAAAAACGAGGTAACTGCCACCAACAATGATGGTACAGCGAAGATCCTGGGTGGTGGCTATTTCAACGGGCAATCACAAAACGTGACCGTATTTGAAAAAGGCCAGTCCCCTGGTTATTTCTACGGATTTGTCACCAATGGTCTCTTCCAGAATTTTGCTGAAATAACTGCCGGTGCCACCCAGGCCGGTGTTCAACCCGGTGATATCCGTTTTGTGGATATGAATAAGGATGGTGTGATCACAGATGCGGACAAAACCAAGATCGGTGATCCATTCCCGGATTTCACCATGGGATGGAATGTGAACCTGGAGTATAAGAATATTGATTTCACCGCCTTTACCTATGCTTCTGTGGGTAATGATGTGTACAGGGCTTATGAAAGAAATGCCAACTACACCAATAAGGACCGCATGATCCTGGCCCGGTGGACCGGCGAAAACAGCACCAACAGTGCCAAAAACCCGCGTTATTCCTTCACGGATGCCAACAGTAATATCCGCGTATCAGACCGTTATGTGGAAGATGGTTCTTTCATTAAGATCAAAAACCTGCAGCTGGGTTATACATTCCCGCAACAAATGACCCGCAAGGTTTTCAGTCGTCTTCGTGTATATGCACAGGTTAAAAACGCTTTCACCTTTACCAAATACACCGGTTTTGATCCTGAAATCGCCGGCGGTATCCTGGATACAGGGGTGGACAGAGGTGCTTATCCCCTGGCCCGTACCTATGCAGTCGGTATTGATATCAAACTTTAAAACCATTATTTAAATTATTATACAATGAAGACCTTATTAATTAAATCAACCTTCTTTGCACTGCTGGTCCTATCGCTGGCATCCTGCAAAAAATGGCTCGACTATAACCCGCAGGAGGATTTCAGGATCACCGAACTGGATTACCTGAAATCCGAAAGTGATTACCGCACCATGGCGGTAAGTGTGTACACCCCGCTCCAGTGGCTCAACCAGGCCGTTGTAGTTGGAGAAATCGCTTCTGATAATGCCGTCAGCGGTGGCGAAAATGCATCCGATGTATTAGCCCTGCAGCAGATCGATGATTATACGCATACCCCGAACAACTCCACCCTTACTGAATTGTGGAAGTCGGCTTATGAAGGAGTGAACCGTGCGAATTATATGACCCAGTATAAAGCCGCTAACCCGGCCGGGCAACCCGTTGAGTTTGCCGGTAAAGAAGCACTTTATGGGGAAGTCCATTTCCTTCGTGCTTATTATTATTTCACCCTTGTGAAATTCTTTGGAGATGTACCCCTGTTTACCGACAAGCGCTTAGGTCTTGCTGAATCCGGCAGCCTGGGACGTACAGCGAAAGCGGACGTCTACAAGCAGGTGGAAACCGATCTGACAGCCGCTATTGCCGCTTTACCCGCGGTACAGGTACAAAAGGGTCGAATCACCAAGTATGCCGCACAGGCCCTGCTTGGTAAAGTATATCTCTACCAGAAAAAATACAATGAAGCCGCTCCTGTACTGGAAAGCATCATTACTTCCAATGCGTTCTCCCTGGTAAATGATTTTGCAGGTATGTACCTGGCCAGTGGTGAAAATGGAACAGAATCCGTTTTTGAAATCCAGTATTCCAACACTTCCCCTTATTATAACTGGGGCGGTGCTACAAGAGGCCAGGGCAACTATGCCGTTCAGCAATGCGGTATCCGCGGACTGAATGGTTCTGCAGCCATGCCCTATGCGGCCGGATGGAGTACCAACCTGCCAACGCTGAATCTGTCCAACGCTTATGCAACGGGTGACCGGCGTAAAGCAGCAACCATCCTGGATATAGAAGCATACAAAGCTGCGAATCCTTCTTATAATATTACCTACCAGGTAGCCCCTTATAAGAATACCGGTTTATACAGCCAGAAATACCATCCCCGTAAAGGAGAAACTTCCGGTCAGCTTGAACTGAACTACCTGAACAACTACCGGATTATCCGTTATGCGGATGTACTGTTGATGGCCGCTGAAGCCTGGAATAAGTCCACCACTCCCAATGACACTAAAGCGCAGGGATACCTGAACCAGGTACGCCGCCGTGCATTTGGTGATAACCTGCATGATCTTACCACTACCGGGAATGCACTTTACCTGAATATCCTGGATGAGCGCCGTCTCGAACTGGCGATGGAAGGTGATCGTTTCTTTGACCTCGTTCGTACTGGTCAGGCGGCCGCCAAGATCACCGGTTTTACAGTAGGCAAACATGAAGTATTCCCGATTCCGCTGGATGAAGTAACTATCTCCGGACTGACCCAAAATCCCGGTTATTAATCAAACACCAAAACGAATTGAAATGAAAGCATTAAAATATATAACAGGTCTGGCTTTATTACTGGCCTTTTCTACGGGCTGTAAGAAGGACACGTATGAAGATGTATCCTTTGTGGAAACAGCCGTCGCTCCCGATCAGCTGAATGTGCTGTTTGAGATCACTCAGGATAATACCGGGCTGGTGACCATTACCCCGAACGGAGCCGGTGCCGTCAGCTATGATATTTATTATGGACATGGCGGAACAACACCGGTAAAAGTACAGGCCGGAAAGAATACCACCCATGTGTATCCCGAAGGAGTGTATAACGTGAAAATTGTCGGGTACAGTGTAAACGGTAAAACAACCGAAATTACCAAGCAGCTCACTGTTTCTTTCCGGGCTCCTGAGAACCTGGAAGTGACTACCGCGATTGATCCATCCAGTAATTTCAAACTGAATGTATCTGCAACTGCCATCTATGAAACCAATTTCCGCGTATTCTTCGGAGATGTGCCGAATGAAGTGGGAACCGTTTTCCTGGAAGGACAAACCGTGAGTCATACCTATGCAGCCGAAGGTACCTATACCGTACGTGTTGTAGCTTACAGGGGAGGTGCTGCCACCACTCAACTAACCCGGCAGATCACGATTGTTGATCCTTTATTATTGCCGGTTACTTTTGAATCACCTACGATCAACTATGCCTTCAACAACTTTGATGGCGGTAACGCCAGTGTGGTGGCTAACCCCCAGGCCGTTGGGATCAATACCAGCGCCAAAGTGGGTAAAATGGTGAAAGGCCCCGGTGGCCAGGTGTGGGGCGGTTCCTGGATCGGCCTGAGTTCACCTATTGATTTTTCGGTGAATAAAGTATTCCGCATGAAAGTATGGTCACCCCGTGCCGGTGCCAAAGTGCTGCTGAAAGTGGAGAACGGTGCCAACACTGCACAGAATTTTGAAAAAGAAGCCACTACTTCAATCGCCAATGGCTGGGAAGACCTGGTTTTTGATTTCAATGCGATTAATACGGCGAACCCCTACAACCATATCGTGCTCATTTTTGAACTCGGTACCGTTGGTGATGGTTCTTCCAACTTTACATTCTATTTTGACGATATCCGCCAGACCAATGCGATTCCTGGTTCATTGCTGAATCTTCCGGTTACATTTGATCTTCCCGGCATCAATTATGCCATGGTGGATTTTGGCGGTAACAACTCTGTTACAGCCGCTGATCCGGCAAACGCAGCCAACAACGTAAAAAGGACAACCAAGCCCAATGGTGCTGAAACCTGGGCCGGTACAACCATCGGTGCAGGCTTTATTTCCCCGCTGGCTTTTTCTGCTACAGCCACTCAGATGACCGTTCGTGTTTATTCACCTGCTGCAGGCTTGCCGATCCGTCTTAAAGTTGAAGACCGGAACGACAATACGCATTCTGTTGAAACTGAAAAGCTCACGACCGTGGCAAATGCCTGGGAAACGCTGGTATTCGATTTCAGAAACCAGGCTACCGGAACAGCGGCCCTGAATCTTTCCTATACGTACAACATGGCTTCCCTCTTTTTTGATTTCGGAACTGCCGGCAACGGAAAGATTTTTTACTGGGATGATGTAACATTCCTGCCTGTTAATATACCCGGTATAGAACTCCCCCTCGATTTTCAATCAGCTACGCTGAACTATGCATTTACCAACTTTGACGGAGGGGATGTTACCATTATCAACAATCCGCAGTCTGCCGGTATCAACACCAGTACGAAAGTGGGTAAAATGGTCAAGAATGCAGGACAGCCCTGGGGTGGATCCTGGATTGCCCTGGATGCGCCGATCAACTTTGGTGCGCTGAGAACATTCAAAATGAAAGTATGGTCACCCCGTGTTGGCGCTAAAGTGCTGCTGAAAGTGGAGAACCTGACCAATGGCGGTATCAACTTCGAGAAAGAAGTAACCACCACCCTGAATAACCAATGGGAAGAACTGACCTTTGACTTTACAGGTATCAATGTGGCCAACTCTTATCAGAAGATAGTACTGATATTTGATCTCGGTACCATGGGAGATGGCTCATCCAACTTTACTTTCTACTTTGACGACATCAAGCTTAACTAAACCTAAAATCATTCAGTCATGATGACTACTATAAAAAAAATGTCCCTGCTTTGCCTGGCCGCCGTACTGGTGGTGAGCGGTTGTAAAAAGCAAGAATATGCTTTCGGTGATATCAAGACGCCGAAGGACCTGACCCTCACTGCGGTGATCGCCGGGGTGGATGCGTCCAACCCCAATGGCAATGGTACCGGAACAGTCACTATTACCACTACAGCGTCTGATGCGCTGACCTATAACATCGATTACGGAGATGGTACAACCAAAGTGGTGCCCTCCGGTTCCATCGTTAAAAAATACACGACACCCGGAACAAACAGTTATACAATTACTGTAAATGCGATCGGAACCGGCGGTGCTATATCCACAATCAGCAAACGCATCACCGTGTTTGTTGCATTTGAAATACCTGCCGCAGTCCTGAATCCTTTAACCGGTACCGGTACCAAGATCTGGGTAACTGATAATGATGCCCCTGGCCATTTTGGTGTGGGTCCCAATACAGAATTTTCGCCTATCTGGTATGCTGCCGGACCGAATACCCGGGAACCCTGCGCGTATGATGATGAGATCAGTTTTTCCCGCAATGCGCTTAACCGCGTGTCCATGACTATTGACAACAAAGGCACATCCTTCTCTATTGGTGCGGCCACCGGTGTTTATGGATTCAGCGGCGGTGATGGTTGCTACCCGGTAAATACCGGCGGCACCAGGCCCCTGTCATTTATGGATGCCACGTCTGGTTCCACCGCAGCGGTATCCACCCAGATCCAGTTCATGGTGCCCGGAAACGGAATCATCAACTTTGGTACTGGTGGTACCACGTACGAGATACTGTCCATCACTAATACCAGCCTGCATTTAAGAAATATCGGTGTAGATGGTAATTCCTGGTATCAGAAGTTAAAGCCTAAACCATAATAAAATGCGTGCAGCCATATTATCGGTCCTTTTCATAACCGTCCTGTTTTCCTGCGGCAAGGATGATCCCAAGCCGAATAACCCGGCACCCACCAACCTGACGGTGAATGCGGTGGTGGCAACGGATAACAGCGGTAATGTAGCCTTCACGGCTTCGGCCACCAATGCGGTGAGTTATGAATATGATTATGGCAATGGTGTGTTTCAGACAGTTGCTTCCGGCATAGTCACTTATAAGTATCCGGCCTCCGGAACCTATACCGTGAATGTAATTGCCAAAGGCAGCGGCGGGCAAACTATTTCCAAATCCATTCAGGTTACCGTAGCCGTGACGATGTCGATGATATGGTCCGATGAATTTGATACACCGGGAGCACCTGACCCGGCCAGATGGGGGTATGATCTTGGTGCCGGAGGCTGGGGTAATAATGAAGTGCAGTATTATACCAACCGGCTGGACAATGCGGTGGTTTCGAACGGAACACTGAAGATCATTCTGAAAAAAGAGAATTTCAGTGGCAGCGCCTATACTTCAGCAAGGCTTTTGTCTAAGAATAAATTTTCATTCAAGTATGGTAAGGTGGAAGCCCGGGCAAAGTTGCCGGCGGGCGGAGGCACCTGGCCGGCGATCTGGATGCTGGGTGATAATATCAGCACCGTGGGCTGGCCGGCCTGTGGCGAAATCGATATTATGGAGCATGTCGGTAACCAACTGAATAAAATCTACGGCACCGTGCATCATCCCGGGCATTCCGGCGGCAGTGCAGATGGTGGTACCACGATGATATCCAATGTAACCACGGAGTTTCATAAATACGGCATGGAGTGGACTCCTGCTACAATCAAATTCTCAGTGGATGATGTCGTATTCTACACGTTCACCAATAGCAGCTCACTGCCATTCAATCAGAATTTCTTTTTTATTCTGAATGTGGCCATGGGGGGCAATTTTGGCGGGGCCGTGGATCCGGCGTTTAATATAGGCGAAATGGAAATTGATTATTTACGGGTTTATCAATAGTATAAGTATTTTGATTTTTAGGTTCACAGGCAATTATTAACGAGCAGTCTTGAAAGTGGAACGTGAATTCCTTTCCAGGATATTACTTCCACTTTTATTTTAATTTTCAAACGATCAATCATGAAAACGGTTTTGCCATCCCTCGCGGCTGTGTGTATTCTTTTCTTTGTCCTGAGTTGTACGCCTTCACTAAAAAGCCAGTCAAAGTATAAAAAATTAGTATGGTCCGAAGAGTTTAACTACAAAGGGTTACCCGATTCTTCCAAATGGAGCTATGACAAGGGGACCGGTTGTCCGGACGTATGCGGCTGGGGCAACAATGAATTACAATATTATACCTGGAACCGCAGCGAGAATGCCCGGGTGGAAGACGGTCACCTGCTGATAGAAGCCCGTAAGGAAGATATGCAGGGCATGAAGTATACCTCGGCCCGCCTGGCTACCAAAAACAAAGGCGACTGGAAATACGGCCGTATTGAAATAAAGGCGATGCTGCCTGCAGGCAGGGGCATGTGGCCTGCCATCTGGATGCTGCCCACCAAATGGGAATATGGCGCATGGCCAAAGAGCGGGGAGATAGATATCATGGAGAATGTGGGTTACTGGCCGGATTCAGTGCTCGCTACCGTACATACGGAAGCGTATAATGGCATGATCAATACGCAAAAAACCAAGGGGGTACACCAGCCCGGTATCTCCACCAAATTCCACGTATACTCCATGGAGTGGACCGAGAGCGAAATGTTCTTTTATGTGGATGGGAAGGAAGTCAACCGTTTCACCAATGACAAAACAGGCTTTGCGGCCTGGCCTTTCGATAAAGAGTTTCACCTGCTGCTGAATATTGCGGTGGGTGGTAACTGGGGAGGAAAGTTTGGGGTGGACGATGCGATCTTCCCGCAAAAGATGCTGGTGGATTGGGTGCGGGTGTACCAGTAACCGGTTCCTTGCCAGCCGCTCAAAAAATGAACATTGAGCATTGCGTATTGAATATTGAGCATTGTTGTACTAAAGATGTAATTTTCAATATCCAATATGCAATGCTCATTTTTCATTGAATGGTTACCGGTTAACGGGTAATCCTTCCCGGAAAAGGGAGTGGTCAACGCCGTAATGACAGCCCGGTTTATTCTTTGTAGGGAAATAACAACAGTAATCCTTCATAAATGCTCCGGTGTAAGATGGTGGCATGATTATCCTCTGTCATTAATTTGTACGCCGTTCTCAGTGAAGGCTTTTTTGCTTTTTGCAGCAGGGCGTATAGTTCATTGGCTTCCCGCTGCATGATTTTATCTTCTCCCTTCCCGACGGAAATAAATACAAATGTTTCGGGTATTTCCTGTTTGGCCAGCAGGGAAGTGGCTTCTTTCAGCAGGCTTTCATCATCCCACCATAAGCTCGGACTGACGATCATATAGTGAGTGAATAGTCCCGGTTTCTTCAGTAAAATTTCAGTAGCCAGCAATCCTCCCAGCGACTGACCGATCAGGTAACGGGTCTGGCTGGTCTTATAATTTTTATTTATAAATGGCTGCAGTTCTGTTTCAAGAAAGCGGATAAATTTTTCAGAGTGACCGGTGGTCGGATATTTTTTCTGCAGGTCTTTCTGTGCGGTATAAAAAGTAAAATCTCTTTTGCGGTCTACATTGGCAACCCCCACCACCATGCAGTCCGGCATACTGAACATCATGTTAAAGAACTGGACCAGGCCCGTGATATGGATAAAGTCTTCATTGATGCTGCCATCGAGGAGATAAATGACAGGATAGGTTTTGCTGGTATCGTAATTCCCGGGCAGGTAGATATTCAAGGTCCGTTCTTCTCCCAGCACTGTCGATTTAAGGTTTCTTATTTCGCCGATGGAGAGTGGTTTCCCGGCCGGTACCGGTGGTTGGGCTTTCAGCAGGGATGCACTGAAAAAGGCCAGTATAAAAAGGGTAAAGGGTCTCATTTTTTTAAACAAAAATTTCCTTGGTATCATTGGGAAAAACAGGCTTTTTTATCATCATCGGGCTGCTTAATTCCGTACCTTCAACACTCAATTTCCCCTATATGATTCGCTTTGCCATACTCCTTGTGTCCCTTTGTTTTTTTACGGTTGTTTCCGCACAGTCAGCCGCCGGAAAAAAGATCGAAAAATCAGTGGATTCCCTGCTCCGGTTGATGACGCTCGATGAGAAGATCGGGCAGATGAACCAGTACAATGGCCCCTGGGCGGCTACCGGTCCGTTGACCAATGATGACAACCTGCTGGACCAGGTGAAAACAGGTAAAGTGGGTTCCATGCTGAATGTAACCGGGGTAAAAAGAACCCGGGAATTACAGGAACTGGCCCTGCAATCAAGGTTGAAAATCCCCCTGCTTTTCGGACAGGATGTGATCCACGGTTTCCGCACCATTTTTCCTATTCCGTTGGGCGAAGCAGCCAGCTGGGATCTGAAAGCGATGGAAGAAGGTGCCAGGGTTGCCGCCAGGGAAGCCAGTGCTGCCGGTGTACACTGGACGTTTGCACCCATGGTGGATATTGCCCGTGATCCGCGCTGGGGTCGGGTCATGGAAGGAGCCGGAGAAGATCCATACCTGGGTTCATTGATTGCCAAAGCAAGAGTAAATGGTTTCCAGGGCAGGAGTTTAGGGGATACGGCTTCTGTAATGGCCTGCGCCAAACACTTTGCCGCCTATGGTGCCGCGGTGGGTGGACGTGATTATAACAGTGTGGACATGAGTCTTCGTCAACTGCATGAAACCTACCTGCCTCCTTTTAAAGCAGCGGTGGAAGCCGGAGCGGCTACGTTTATGAATTCGTTCAATGATATAAACGGTATTCCCGCTACAGGTAATAAATATATTCAACGCGATATTTTAAAAGGCGAATGGAAGTTCAAAGGATTTGTGGTGAGCGACTGGGGCAGTATCGGCGAGATGATCAATCATGGCTATTCCAAAGACAGCAAGGAGGCGGGGATGCAGGCGGCCAATGCCGGCAGTGATATGGATATGGAAAGCCGGAGTTATATCAAATATTTATCGGAACTGGTGAAAGAGGGGAAAGTGAAAATGGCGGTGATCGATGATGCAGTACGACGGATCCTGCGCAAAAAATTCGAAATGGGTTTATTTGCCGATCCGTATAAATTCTCCAATGAAAAAAGGGAACAAACACAATGGAATAATCCGCAGCACCGGGTGGTGGCCCGGGATATGGCGAAGAAAAGTATTGTACTGCTGAAGAATGAAAAGCAGGTATTGCCCATCAGTAAACAAACCGGCAGCATTGCCCTGATCGGTCCCTTTGTAAAAGCAAAAAGTGATCATCTTGGTTTCTGGAGCTATGACTGGCCCGATGATTCCACCCGTATTGTTTCCTTATGGGAAGGGGTAAAATCAAAAGTATCTCCCTCCACTAAAATGCTTTATGCCAAAGGATGTGGTATTACAGAGCTGGATAAAACCGGATTCGCCGAAGCAGTAGCAACGGCCCGGAAAGCCGATTACGTAATCCTGACCATTGGTGAAACCCGCGATATGAGTGGAGAAGCCAAGAGCCGCAGCAGTATTCAATTACCCGGCGTACAGGAAGATCTTGTAAAAGAAATTGTGGCATTGGGTAAGCCTACGGTCGTTATGATCAGTGCCGGTCGTCCGTTGGTGTTTAACTGGACCGCGGATCATGCACCGGCCATTCTTTATACCTGGTGGTTGGGTACCGAAGCCGGTAATGCCATGGCGGATGTACTCTTTGGTGATTATAATCCTTCCGGCAAGCTGCCCATGAGTTTCCCGCGCACCGAGGGTCAGATTCCCATTTATTACAATCATTACAATACCGGTCGCCCGGCAAAGAATGACAGTGACCGTCACTATCGTTCTGCTTATACGGATATCTCCATTTACCCGAAATACGCCTTTGGACACGGACTGAGTTATTCCAATTTTGAGTACAGCGATATCACACTCAGTGCACCTTCCTTTACAGCCAATCAAAGTCTCACCGCTACGGTTACATTAACGAATAAAAGTAACCGGCCGGGAACAGAAACCGTACAATTATATATCCGCGATATCACCGGCTCAGTGGTAAGGCCCGTGAAAGAATTAAAAGGCTTTCAGCAGGTGTTTCTGAAAGGAGAAGAAGCAAAGACGATCAGCTTCACCCTCACGGCCAATGATCTGCGGTTTTACAATGATCAGTTGCAGTATATCTATGAGCCGGGTGAGTTTAAATTATTTATTGGTACCAGTTCAGATCAGGTGAAAGAGGTGGGGTTTGAGTTGAAGTAGCTTCGTTGGTTTGCTCATGCTTCGACACGCTCAGCATGACAACAGCCCTTGTCACCCTGAGCGTGCCGAAGGGTGAGGCTGGAAAAAGTACTTTAGGTGGTTCAGGGTTCGGCAAGCTCACCATCACAAGAACACCGGCTCACCAAACAAGGACAGCTCGTTGTCACCCTGAGTAGCCGTTTAGAAGTACTTCAG